>CABUBG010000038.1:0-22151 GCA_902489785.1 uncultured Porphyromonadaceae bacterium | reverse complement strand
AGGAGTGAGGAGAATCTCAGCGGCTGAGTTTTCGCACTTCGTATTTTAATTTACGCATATGAACACTATAATCCCGGGTGCAGGTGTCGTTTGCGGCAGTGTCAATTATGCGGTGATTGGTAAGATAGTCTGTTGGGAATGATTCTGAAAGATATTGTCATGCGTTGATACGGATATGGTTGACGGGGCTATCGGAAGATGTCGGTAAGGGATAGGAGTGCGTTTTTGTCTTCTACGGCCGAGAGAGGTAAGATAAGCATATAGGGCTGGCTGTTGAACCGGATTGTGAGGTGCTTGCCGGTTGTGCCGATGCTGTGTATTTCAGACCAGGCCCATTGGCGTGGTTGAGGCGGGGTATTGGCTTTGTCGGCACTTTCGAATGTTTCGGTGATGGTGTGGTCCGGTATGATTGTGACGTGTTTCGGTGTAAGGGCATACATGGCGTCTGTGGTGAGAAGACGAGAATAGTATATGTGTCCCACAAACATCGGAATGATTAGGAATAACAGAATAAGCGCCACGAATATCAGCCGTAGATCAAAAAACAGTGCAACAGTGAATGCTGCAATGACTGCGATTGCGGCTGATCCCAAAACGGCAGGTAGCATGGCTCCGGCCGTTATGCGGAAATAGACGGCCGGAGTCAGACGATAGGTTTCGGTTGTGATCTTTGTTTTGTCGGGATTCATCGCCGCATGTCAGTCGGCCAAGTCGTGAATCACAAGGCCGGAGCGCAGTTTCGGCTCAAACCAGGTGGTCTTCGGGGGCATGATGTTGCCGGTGTCGGCGATGTCCATGAGCTGCTTCATCGACACGGGGTAGAGGGCAAGCGCCATGGCCATCTCGCCGCTGTCGACGCGACGCTGCAGCTCGCCCAGTCCGCGGATGCCGCCCACGAAATCGATGCGTTTGTCGGAGCGCAGGTCAGTGATGCCGAGGATGTCGCGCAGGATGAGGTCGCTCGAAATCGTTACGTCGAGCACACCGATAGGGTCGGCGTCGTTGTAGCGTCCTTCAAGTGCGTTGAGGGCATACCAGCAGCCGTCGACGTAGAGTGAGAATTCATGCAGGTGTGCCGGACGATAGGGCTCGGAGCCTTTTGCCTCGACGGTGAAATTCTCGCGCAGGCGGTCGAGAAACTGTTGTGGCGTCAGTCCGTTGAGATCGCGCACCACACGGTTGTAGTCGATGATCTTCAGATGCGATGCCGGGAACGCCACAGCAAGGAAATAGTTGTATTCCTCCTCGCCCGTATGATTCGGGTTGGCTTTGGCTTTCTCATTGCCCACGAGTGCGGCGGCTGCGGTGCGGTGGTGGCCGTCGGCTATGTAGAGATACGGGATTTTGGCAAACTCCTCGGTGATGGCGGCAATCGTCTTGTCGTCGTCGATCACCCAGAAATGGTGTCCGAAGCCGTCGGGAGCCGTGAAGTCGTAGACGGGCTCGCCCGCTGTCACTTCCTTGATGATGGCCGCCAGGCGCTCATTGTCGGGGAACGCGAAAAACACCGGCTCGATGTTGGCGTTGTTGACGCGCACGTGCTTCATGCGGTCTTCCTCTTTGTCGCGGCGCGTGAGCTCGTGCTTCTTGATGCGTCCGGTCATGTAGTCGTCCACATTGGCGGCAATGACGATGCCGTATTGCGTGCGGCCGTTCATGGTCTGCGCATATATATAATAGTGCTCTTTCTCGTCCTGAACGAGCCATCCGTTGCGGCGGAAGGCCTTGAAGTTTTCTACGGCTTTGTCGTAGACGCGCGGATCATGCTCGTCGACCGACGGATCGAAGTCGATTTCCGGCTTGATGATATGGTAGAGCGAGCGGGGATTGCCCTCGGCTTCGCGGCGCGCTTCGTCGGAATTCAGCACGTCGTAGGGGCGCGATGCCACTTCGGTGACTAATTCACGCGGGGGACGGATGCCTTTGAACGGTTTTACTTTTGCCATGGTTATCAGAATTTTAGGCTATGATGGATGTTGTTTTATTTCCGAAGTATGGTCTGCTCGCGGTCGGGACCGATCGACACGATGGTGATAGGCGTCTGAAGTTGATCCTCAAGGAAACGGATGTAATCGCTGAACTGCTGCGGGAACTCATCCTCCGATTTGAACGATGTCATGTCGGTGAGCCAGCCCGGCAGCTCTTCGTAGACGGGCTCTACGGTGCAGTCCTCGAGCGAGAACGGGAAGTCGCGTGTTACCTGTCCGTCAACTTTATAGGCCGTGCAAGCCTTGATGGTGGGGAAGGTATCGAGCACGTCGCTCTTCATCATGATGAGCTGTGTGACGCCGTTGATCATGATGGCGTAGCGGAGAGCCACCAGGTC
Source organism: uncultured Porphyromonadaceae bacterium (assembly GCA_902489785.1). Lineage (GTDB taxonomy): Bacteria > Bacteroidota > Bacteroidia > Bacteroidales > Muribaculaceae > Paramuribaculum. Next base: position 19,825 of record CABUBG010000038.1, on the reverse strand, counting down.
GATCCATCCGCAGCGGCGTTCGCGGCCTGTCACGGCACCATATTCGTGGCCTATGGCGCGGATCTTCTTGCCGGTCTCATCGAAAAGCTCGGTGGGGAAGGGGCCGCTGCCCACGCGGGTGCAGTAGGCTTTGAAAATGCCGTACACCTCGCCGATCTTGTTCGGCGCAACGCCGAGTCCGGTGCATGCGCCGGCCGCTACGGTGTTGGAGGAGGTGACAAAGGGATATGATCCGAAGTCAACGTCGAGCAGGGTGCCCTGAGCGCCTTCGCAGAGCACGGTCTTGCCCTCGTTGAGGCAGCTGTTGATGAAGTGCTCGCTGTCGATGATGTCGAACGTCTTAAGATAGTCAATGGCGTCAAACCAGCGCGGTTCGAGTTCGGAGAGATCCGGCGTTTCGCCGAGGGCGCGGAGCATCGAGAGATGGCGGTCGCGTGCGGCTTCATATTTGGCCTTGAAGTTGTGCAGCGTGTCGCCCAGACGAAGTCCGTTGCGCGATATCTTGTCGGTGTATGTCGGGCCGATGCCTTTGCCGGTGGTGCCTATCTTGGCGCCACCTTTGGCGCGTTCGTTGGCGGCGTCGAGCAGCCGGTGGGTGGGCATTATGAGGTGGGCTTTCTTGGATATCTTGAGCACTTTGCGCAGATCGACGCCCGAAGCCTCGAGCGCTTCGGCTTCTTCGCGGAAAAGCACCGGGTCGAGCACCACGCCGTTGCCGATAACGTTGGTTTGCCCGTGCTGGAAAATTCCGGAGGGGATGGACCGGAGCACATATTTCTTGCCGTCGAATTCAAGCGTGTGACCGGCGTTCGGACCGCCCTGGAAGCGGGCTACGACGTCGTAACGCGGTGTGAGCACGTCGACAACCTTACCTTTTCCTTCGTCGCCCCATTGGAGGCCGAGCAATACGTCAATTTTCATCTCTGTCCTTATTTTAGTGATATGTGTGATTGTGGTTTGTTATGTCGTGAATCGTTATTGACATGCATCGCTGTCAGGTCGTCGGTCGTTTGCGTTGCCGTGACGCCGTCGGGCGGGATCGCCTCATGCATGTGGCGCACAGTCCGTAGACATTAAGATCAATGTATGCCGGGTGGAATTTGCCGAAACGTCGCGTGCCCAGTATCTGGTCGATTTCGGCGTCTTTTATCTCTTTCACTTTGCCGCAGCGCGAGCACACCAGATGATAGTGCTTGGTCAGCCCTGATATTTTTTCATATTGCGGCGACTGTGCGGCAAACGTATGGCGTCTGACAAGTCCGCAGCGCGTCAGCAGCTCGATGGTGTTGTAGACGGTTGCACGGCTCACGTGATAGCCGCTGTCGTCAAGCTGCGAGTGAAGCGCGTCGATTGAAAAGTGGGTCGACATCTCGAACACTTTCTCCAGTATGGCAAAGCGTTCGGGGGTTCTGCGCAGTTTATGTTGAGTCATAAATTGCGTGAACGTGGCCATTGCGGCTGCCTTTGTCTTTTCGTCGTTCATACAGCTACAAAGATAGCACATTTCCTGCAATCCGCACCAATTCTCACTCCGCTTTTTCCAAAAGCTTCACCAAAGCACATCGCCCATCAAGCATCGTGCATCGTGCATCAATCAATCCTCAGGGAATGCCACAGTGCCGTGATTGCGCAGGGTGGGGGTGCGCAAGTCTTTGTGCATGAGGTCGCGAACCTGTCCGGAGGCTGCGCGCGACTGGCTGACGGAGGGCTTTGTGCCGCTGCTGATCCACTGGAAGGCGGCGCGGCAGAGCACATCGTCGGTGGTGCCGAAATCGCCGTAGAAATAGGCGCTTTCGTCAATCGACACGTCGGGCGTGAAGCCGTCGGAGTAGTCGCGGAACCCTTTGGCATTCTGGCTGTAGAAGGTGATCGGGGCGAAAAGGAATTCGTAGGACCCGAAGGTTTGCGATATCGCTTCCATGCCGACGTTTTTGCCGTTGGTCGTTGTGCCTACAATGTTGACGGTGATGTCCAGGCCCCGCAAACCGTTGATGATCAGCTCCGAAGCCGAAGCGGTGTTCTCGGTGGTGAGCACGTAGATGGTGTTCAGTCCGAGGCTGGATGAGAGAGCTTCGGATATCTTGGAATAGTTGCGCTCGGGCGTCTCGGCTTTGCCGATATAATAGTCGCCGATTTCGCCTTTGGCCGTGCGCGAGGCATTGTAGGTGGTGCGGTTGTAGAGCTGTCCGGTCTTGTTGTTGCCGGCGATCAGGGTGCCGAGCACTACGCTCGAGAGCACATGGCCGCCGCCGTTGTAGCGGAGGTCGAGGACAAGGTCGGTCACGCCGTTGGATTTAAACTGGCCGAAGATGTTGATGAGCTGGCTGTCAAATTGTGTGTCGAAGCCCGTATAGGCAATGTAACCCACCTTTTTGCCGCCTTCAAGCTCGACCACTTTCGTGCAGTAGATCGCCGGATCGGTGAATGTTGCACGGCCCACGTTGACTGTCTCGATCTCGGTATAGCCCGTAGGCTGTGAGTTTTCGTAGGTGAGCTCTACTTTTGTGGCGGTGACGTTGCCTGCGAAAAGTTTTTCGGCAAGCGCCGAGTAGTTGGAGCGGGTAACTCGCGTGCCGCCTACTTTGCCTATCAGGTCGCCGCGACGGATGCCTGCCTCATAGGCGGGTGAGCCGGGGGCTACCATTGCCGGGAGCAGGAGCACGTCGTTGTTGGTGTCGGTATAGGTTCCGGCACTGAGATATGTGATGCCTGAGCTTGTCTCCTCTTCGCCGGCGCTGCGGGTGGGGGCGTCACTGTCGATAAATGAGTAATAGTAAGCGCGTTTGCCGTTGACCCAGTGCCCGTCGTCGCGGTTGCGGTGGTCGTCGGCATCGACAAAGTCGAGCGCCGAGATGAGAAACCGGTCGTAGGAGAGGGAGTAGTCGGGGTCGAACGATGCGAGCGGCTCGTTCCACAGATAGTTCTTATTCATATAGTTGAGCATCCAGCGGTTGACATCGCTGTAGGTGCCCTGTGCCTCAGGCGTCTGCACTACCTCAAGCGTGCAGTTGCGGTCGGCGCCGGCCACACGGATGATTATGTTGGCCGTGCGTTTCTTTCCTGTGTTGTTGGGCGCCACGGTGACGGTGATTTCCGAGCGTCCGTCACGGCCGCGTACCGGCGACAGTGTGCACCACGATGCGTTCGAGGCCGCTGTCCATGCGTCGGAGGCGGTGAAGGTCAGTTTGAATGTCTCGCCGTCGTTGTCAGCTTCGTAAGTGTTGCTCCACGACTGGTTGGAGATACCTGTACCGTTGATGGTGATTTGCTCGCTGTCGCTGTCGGAGCAGGATGTGAAAGCTATTGATGCGGTGGCGATGGCTATTGCGGCCAAAGCGGCATGGATGAAGTGTTTCATTATATGATAAGAGCTGTGTGGTTATCCGAATTTGCTGATTTTACGTAGGTTGGCCTGATCGGTGATCTTGATCTGACGGCCGTCGACCACTATGAGATGTTCGTTGACGAATGCCGTCAGCGTGCGTATGGCATTCGAGGTGGTCATGTTGGAGAGGTTGGCGAGGTCTTCGCGGGCCATATACACGCGCAGCGTCATGCCGTCGTCCTCAAAGCCGTAATGATCTATGAGCACCATGAGCGCTTCGGCCAGTCGGCCGCGGATATGTTTCTGCGTGAGGTTGACGGTGCGGGTGTCGGCGCTGCCGAGGTTGCGCGAGAGCTCGTGGATGAAAAACCATGCCACGTCGCGGTTGCGGTCAATGAGCTCTTTGACCACCGACATCGGGAATGCGCCCACCGTGGAAGCTTCCATTGCCGAGGCCGTGTGCACATAGGCTTCGCCGGCGAAATAAGCCCGGTAGCCGAAATACTGCACGGGGTTGATCAGGCGCAGGATCTGCTGTCGGCCGCCCACGCCGTCTTTATATAGTTTGGCCTTGCCTTTCAGCAGACACCAGAGATACTCCGGCTGCTCGCGCTCGGCATAGATAATCTGATTCTTTTTGAAGTGATGAAGCGTGAAATTGTCGGTGATCATGCGCTTTTCGTCGCCGCTGAGGATCGTCCAGATCTCCGACATATCTTCGCTCAACACTTTCTCCAATGCTTGTTTAATCATGTCTTTATTTTGCAAAACATTGTTGTACAACATCTGCAAAGATACAAATTAAAATGGAATCGGCAATGATTTCCTCTCCCTCGATCAAATCGCTGTAAAAACCCGGCGTAATCTCGGTGAAATCCGCGGGTTTGATTGCAATGCTACAGATTCGCACAACCATGTCGGCGAATCCGTCTATTTTTGCAGCAAAAAGACTGTAATAGCTATGAAAACAACATTCACACTCGAAGAAGTAAAGGCGCTCCTGGCACTCACCCCCGACCAACAACGGCAGATCATCGACTATGGCGACAAGCTTGCCGCCGCTTCCGATGAGGAGATCGCCGACTCGACCGTCGGCGACGACGCCCCAGAAATGATCCGTGATATCCACCGCCGCTCGGTGCGCCGCGCCCGTGCCGCTGTCGCACGCCGCCGGCGCAGCCTGAAGGCGCAGGCCGAAGCCGGCAATGACGAACGTCTGAGCCATAGCGCCGAACGCCGCCTGCAATGGTTCCGCGAAACAGTCCTACCGCAGATCGACCGCGAGATCCGCAACAGCATCGATCAGGCCAGAAGCGCTTTCTCAACCCTTTCTCCCGGCCAGATAGCGGCGGTATCCCGCCGGGCCCACAATATGCTGATCAAGAATCTATTTCAGATTTTGAGCCGGTTCGACAATAAATGTTAACGGCAGGGCGGTCAATCGTTGAGTGATTTTCTTCAGGTCTTGAGGGAGCGATGGGGCTCCATCGTGACCGAAGAGCTGAATAAAAGCGCCAACGAGTGGCCGAGGCGAATATAGTTTTCGTCCGGTCAAATATCTTTGGTGCATAATGTGGGTGTAGGTCAGAAGTATCTGAGCATGAAAAGTATCGCGGCAAAATATGCAATCGTAGTGAATACTTTATAGAGGTCCGTACGCACCTTTCCATGAAGGCACGATAGAAATCTGCGAATGCGCTTTCGCTGTCTGAGGTAAAACAAGTTCTTATTCTCATGGGCTCAACGACTTGTGCTACAGATATATAACACAAACCATACCTTTTCTCCTTTTGACTGAACCGAAATCACATCGAATCGCATAGAGCGGATGCTTTTCGCCCTGTTCGACAGTCGTGTACATTCGGTACACTCCTTCCTCGCAGGCAAAAAATCACTCCGCACTATGCGACCCTGCCGTTAACAGTTATTGTCGAACCGGCTCTATGTTGCCGCTCTATCGGCCCGAGTTGTAGAACATGAGGATGCGCATGCGCAGCATCGCTTCATATTTCGCCTGCACGGCCTGGGCAGCAGCCTTGATGTACGTGGTTTTCGTCTGCTCGAATTCGGTTGCGTTGGCTCGCCCGAAGTTGTATTTCTCCTGCATGGCGTCCATGGCCTCTTTGGCAGCCTCGCGCGCAGTTTCGGCAGCCTCCAGCTTAGCGCGTGCGGCATCGGCCTGATAGTAAGCCTGCTGGATATCTTTGAGCAGCGATGTGCGGGCATCATCGTAAAGAAGCTCGGCGTTGAGCCGCTGCACTTTAGCCTTGCGCACGGAGTTGCGCGTAGCGAATGCGTCGAATATCGGAATGGAGAGCGAGAAGCCGATGTATTTGTTGAAGTTGTCACGCATCTGGCGGTGGAAGGCGGGGTTTTCCATCCCGGAGATGTTGTAGTAGGAGCTGGACAGGCCGGCGTTGAGCGACAGACGGGGAAGCCATCCGCTCCGGGCAAGCGATATCTGACGGTCGGCGGTCGCTATTCCGAGCTCGGAAGCCTTGAGCGAGTGGTTGATGCGCAGCGCGTTGGCATAGATGGCGTCGGCGTCGGGAAGCAGGGCTGTGCTGTCGGCCAGCGGGGCGATGTCGAAGTGCTCTAAGTCGGTGAGCTGGAGCAGGTGGGCGAGATCAACGAGGGCTATCTGCCGGTCGTTGGCCGTGGTGATGGATGTGAGCTTGTCCTGCGCGAGCTGGCTCCGGGCCTGGGTGAGGTCCAGAGCGGGTATCTTGCCGGCCTCGAGGAGGGTGGTGCGGCGGTCGAGCTCTACTTGCGAGATGCGCTGCTGCTCGAGCGCCACTTCATGAAGTTCGCCGCAGTATAGCACCTGCAGATAGGCGGTCATCACCTGAAGCGTGACATTGTCCTTGGCGGCCTCGATGTTTTCGAGCATGGCCGTGAGGTTGGTGCGGGCAAGATCGAGCTGCCGTTTGGCCGAGAGCCCTTGAAAGAGGGGGAGCGACAGCCCTACGTTCCATCCGAATTCCGACGTGTTGCGGTCGGCGTAGGTGTTTTCCGATGTGAGGCCGCGGCCGAAATTGAATGTCTGCGAGGCGCCGGCGCTCAGCTCGGGCAGGAATCTGTCCTTGGCCTCGGTGATGTCGAGCTCGGCCGAACGGCTTTCGAGCGTCTGTTGCCGCACGGTGATGTTGTGACTGACTGCATAGTCGATGCACTGGTCGAGAGTCCAGGGAGCTGTCGCTGACCGGGCCGGAGCCGTCAGCGCGCAAAGGGCTGCTGCGGCTGCTGTTATTGCAAGGCGGGTTGACATGATCATTGGTTTTCTTTGATTTCTGCACCGCGCAGACGGGCAGTTGATTTGATTCCGGATTTCACTTCAATGTTCAGGCCGTCGCTGGCGCCCGTGACAATGCGGGTGCGGCGGAATGTCTGGCTCGGGACGCTGTCGGTGAGCACGTAGACAAACGTCGAGTCGCCGGCAAATTCCACGACGCTTTCCGGCACGCGCATCACATTGCCCGACCGGTTGATGGCCACCGTGGCGTTGGCGCTGTAGCCGGCGCGCAGATTCTTGCAGGCATCAGCCGGAACGGCCGCACGCACCTCAAACGTGTTGGCACCGTTGGTCTCGCTCCCTTTGGGCGAGATATATTCTATCGAAGCCTCGGCCGAGAAGTCGGGCATGGCGCCCACCGTGATAGTGACAGGCATGCCCACCGACAGCGATCCCACCTCGGTTTCATCGGCCGTGCCCTTGAAGATGATGTTGTTCATATCGGCTACGGTGGCTATCGTGGTGCCGTCGTTGAAGGTGTTGGCCTGGATCACCGAGGTGCCCACTTTGACAGGCACGTCGAGGACAAGCCCGGTGATGGTGGCGCGAACCTGCGTGTTGGCCTCGGAAGCGTTGTAGCGCGATACGCCCTGCTTGACGATGTTCACCGCGTCGCGGGCGGCCTCCAGCTCGGCCTGCGCTTTGTTGAGCGTCGCCTCACTGTTCTCAAATTCCTCGCGCGAGATCACCTTGCGGTCGAAAAGCATGGTGTTGCGCTCGTGTTTGAGACGCGCATCGGTTAAGGCTATCTGGGCCACATCGACACGGCTTTCGGCTTCCGACAGCATAGATGCGTCGGGTATCACTTTGATCACGGCGATGACATCGCCTTCGTGCACCATGTCGCCCGGCTCTACATTGATTTTCGTGATGATGCCGGAAATCTGCGGCTTGATGAGTATTTCGTCGCGCGGCTCAATTGAACCGGTGAGCACTGTCGTCTGTTCGATGGTGCCGTTGTCGGGCGCCACTATCTCATACACGGCCGGTTTCTCTCCCGAGTTTATGAAGAGGAATACAAACGTGCCTATAAACACCAGGGCAATGGCGACCCATAGTAGAATCCGGAAGAATTTTTTCATATTTGTGATGACGTTTTGATGTTTCTTATCAGGTTGTTATTTATCGTTCAATGCTTCGATTGGCTTTATTTTCAGTGCTTTTATGGCCGGAACGATGCCGGCTGCCGTGCCGAGGATCACAAACACCACCGTGATGCCGACGGCGTTGGCAAACGACAGCTGGAAATGCGCCGACCCGAGCAGCGGATCGTAGGTCAGATTGTCGGCAACGGAGAGCACGACCACGGCGAAGATGATGCCCGCGATGCCGGCCACGGTGGTCAGCGCGGCGCTCTCCGACAGGATCTGGACGATGATGTCGCGCTGCTTCGCCCCGATGGCCCGGCGTATGCCTATCTCCAGCGTGCGCTCTTTCACGATGATCCACATGATGTTGCCGATGCCGATGATGCCGGCCAGCAGCGTGCCGACGCCTACAAACAGCGCCAGCAGGCTGATGCCCGTGAAGAGGTTCTCCACCATCTGAAACTGTTCGGAGATGTCCATGAAGCGGATGGCTTCGGTGTCGGTCGGCGCAACCGGATGGAAGGTGGTGTAAGCCTTGCGTATCACCGGCTCTATCTCTTTTGGCGAATGTCCGCTTTTGGCTGTGTAGATGAAGCCTTCAATGTCGGTGCCTTTATTATATGCGCGCCGCATGGTGGTGGAGGGGATGATGACGCTTTCATCCATTTTGGCCCCGATGCTCGCGTCGGCTGTCTGGCTTACGACGCCCACAACCATAAAATACACATTGTTGACCGACACATATTTGCCCACCGGATCCTCGTCGCCGAAAAGCTCGGCGGCAACCGAGCTGCCTATGACGGCCACTTTCCTTATCCGGGCGTCGTCGCTGGCGTTGAGCAGGCGTCCGGCGTTGACCACCGGAAGCTGTATCTTGAAATAGTCGCTCTCTACGCCGAGAATCTGCCGGGCTGTCGATTTGGTGCCGTAGGTCAAGGTTCCCATCTCGAATGAGAGTTTCGTCGACAGGTCGAGAACCTGCGAGGAGCGGCGAACAAACGCTACGTCATTGTCGTCCATCGGCCACATCATTCCCTTTTTGAAGCCGGCGTAGGCCTGGGTGGTGCGGCTCGGGAAGCAGGCGGCGAGGTTGGTGGCGAAGCCGTCGAAGTTGCGCATGAGCATGCCGCGCAGCCCCGAGGCGCCGCCCATCAGCATAGCCAGCATGGCAGTGCCCCAGAAGATGCCGAACGCGGTGAGAAACGTGCGAGTCTTGTTGCGCGACAGGGAGGCCCCTATCTCGCGCCAGTTGTCGGTGTCAAACAGATTATGCAGCATACTTGGATCGTTTCGTCGGGTTATTCATCGCGGAGTGCTTCTACCGGTTTCACTTTGGTTGCCTTGATTGCCGGGAAGAGTCCCGCCAGTGCTCCGGCTATGATGAGCACTACGGTGACCTGGAAAGCTGTCGACAGGTCGACTGTCGGGTCGCTCAGAAATTCCGCATCTTTCAGTATCATGGCTATCAGCGCCGTCACGGCCGTGCCCATCACTATGCCTATGTAGCCGAAGAGTGTGGTGATCACCACGCTTTCCGCCACAATCTGCATCAGGATGTTGCGCGGCTTGGCGCCGATGGCGCGGCGGATGCCTATCTCGTGGGTGCGCTCACGCACCGACACAAACATTATGTTGCTGACGCCAACGATGCCGGAGAGGAGGGTGAAGAGCCCGATCAGCCACACGGCAATCTGAAGTATGTTCATCGCCGTGAGCCCCGACATATAGTTGGTGAAGCGGTTCCAGGTGTAGATGCCGCTTTCATCGTCGGGATCGAAATCGTGAATGGCGGCCATCGTGCGGCGTATGTCGCGCTCGGCTTCCTCGCCGTCGGCCATGGTGGCCACGTGCTGTATCTTCACATCGGCCTGCGATACGGTGCCGTCGTCGCCCTTTATTGCCATGGCCGTGGTGAAGGGGATGTAGGTGCCGTTTTCCCATTCGTGATGATAGACGCCGATTATGCGCCACGACAGGCCGTAGGCGCTGACACGCTGCCCGAGTGCCGCTTCGGGCGAGCCGAAGAGTATCGAGGCGTTGTTGTCGTTGAGCACCATCACTTTGCGCTTGAGATCGAGGTCGCGCCGGTTGATGAACCGCCCGTAGAGCATCTCGATCTTGGCGCGTTTCTCTTCCTGCGGGAAGTGGCCGTAGAGGCTGCATGAGATGTATTCGTCGGCCGATGAGAGATAAGCCGAGTCGATGACTTTCGTCTGCCATACGTCGGCCACGTGGCGGCCGCCGTTTTCGGTGAGCTGTGGCTTGTCGGAGGTTTTTAATTCGATCTTTCGCCCCTCTTTATAGCCTTTGTAGGCCTTCGACGTGATGCCGGGCCACATAGAGATGACGCTCGACGTTTCGAGCGAGGCCATGTTGGTGAAGCCGTTGTAGACGCCGCGGCTCATGCCCAGCAGCACGATGAGCATGAAGATGCCCCATGCCACGGCAAATCCCGTCAGCGCGGTGCGCAGTTTGTTGCGCCGTAAGGTCTGGCCTATTTCCCGGAGAAGGTCTAACATTTGCTGGAGTTTTCAGAGGGTGCTTCCGTTGAGCCGGAGATGATGGTGCCGTCGGATATCCGGATTATCCGTCCGGTCTGGGCGCCGACGCCGGGGTCGTGAGTCACAAGCACGATGGTCATGCCCTGATCGTTGAGTTCGCGGAACACGTTCATCACTTCTTTCGAAGTGTGGGAGTCGAGTGCGCCGGTAGGCTCGTCGGCAAGGATTATCGACGGACGGGTGATGAGGGCGCGGGCTATGGCGACGCGCTGTTTCTGGCCGCCGACATCTCGGAGGGCAGATGGTGGGCGCGGTCGGCAAGCCCCATGCGCTCGAGCTGTTCCATCGCCATCATGTTGCGGCGCCGGCGCGGAATGCCCTGATAGTAGAGCGGCAGCGCCACATTTTCCACAGCGTCTTTGTAGTTGATGAGGTTGAACGACTGAAACACAAACCCTATCATGCGGTTGCGCAGCTCGGCGGCCCGGTTTTCGCTCAGATTCTTTATGAGCGTGCCGTCGAGGATATATTCGCCTGTGTCGTAGTTGTCAAGGATACCTATGATGTTGAGCAGTGTGGACTTGCCTGAGCCCGACGCTCCCATGATCGACACGAATTCGCCGCGGTCTATTTCGAGATTGATGCCTTTGAGCACGTGGAGCGGCACGGCGCCGGGGTAGGTCTTGTTGATGTCGTTGAGGCGGATGATCATTGCGATGTGGTGAATGACGGTGTTGTTGACGTTTTGTTATGTTAGACGCGGCAATGTCCCGAATAGTTACATTGCCGCGTGAAAAAATAGAATGATCCCGTCGGATTACTTCAGATTCTCCCGTATTCCGTGGAGATAATCGGCCATGGCCTGCGAATCGCGCTGCTCCACTATATCCTGAAGCTGAGCCAGTTGCTCGCGGATGCGCCGGAGCTGCTCGGGCGTGTTGGGGTTGAACAGGATTTCGGAGAGCAGGAAGTCGTCCTCGCTCATCAGTCCGCGGGCTATGGCGAGATGGCGCTTGAACGTGGTGCCCGGCGCGTCCTGATGCTTCATCACGGATGCAAAGACGAGTGTCGACGCAAACGGGATGGAGAGCGAGTAGGCTATCGTCTTGTCGTGCTGCTCAAAGCTGTAGTCAACGATGTTGAGGCCGAGGCGGCGGTAGATGTCGCGGAAAAAGAGGCGCGCCATGTGGTCGCCTTCGGTGATGATGATGGCGTTTTCGTTGGCCAGATTGCTGAGGGAGGCGAACGTGGGGCCGAACATAGGGTGGGTGGATGCGAACGGGTGGCCGCATTCGGCGTAGAATTCCGGCAGTCCGGTCTTCACGGATGCTATGTCGGAGAGTATGCAGTTGGCGGGGATGTGCGGCATCACCTGCCGGAAAGCGTCGAGCGTGTGGCGCACGGTGGCTGCGTTGATCACCATTTCGGCACCAAAGGCGTCGACCTGGTTGAGATCGTCAAACCGCTCCACCCCGTAGGTGAAGCGCAGACGGTCGGGGTTGGGGTCGTAGACGGCCACCTGATGTTCGGGCGAAAGAAGGTCGCAGAAGAAGGTGCCCATCTTGCCTGCGCCAAGAATCAGTAGTTTCATTTCTGTCGGTCGTTGATTATTTCAATCTGCTGGCGCACCGATTCGTCGTGGATGGCGAGCAGAACTGTTTTCAGAAAGTCGGGGCTCATGCCCATCTCTTCGCCGGCGCTGACGCGCGAGCGTATGACGTCGTTGTAGCGTCCGGCCTGGACGACAGGCATGCGGTGCTCTTTCTTGTAGCGTCCGATGTCGCGCGACACGCCCATTCGTTTCGACAGGATGTCGAGCAGCTCGTTGTCGATGCGGTCGATCTGCTGTCGGAGCAGCGTCAGGCTCTCGGTGGTCTGGTGCGAATCGCGGATCACGAGAGTGTTGAGGATGAAGTTGAGGATCTCCGGCGTCACTTGCTGTGCGGCGTCGCTCCATGCGTTGTCGGGGTCGCAGTGGCTTTCGATGATCAGGCCGTTGAAGCCCATGTCCATGGCCTGTTGCGCGAGCGGGGCTATGAGCTCACGCTTGCCGCCGATGTGCGAGGGGTCGCAGATGATAGGCAGGTCGGGATAGCGCAGACGCAGTTCGATGGGAATGTGCCACTGGGGCACGTTGCGGTAGATGTGCTTGCCGTAGGTGGAGAAGCCGCGGTGTATGGCTCCGAGGCGGCGGACGCCGGCGTTGTAGATGCGCTGGAGGGCGCCGACCCACAGTTCAAGGTCGGGATTCACCGGATTCTTCACGAGCACCGTGAGCTCTTCGGCGCGGCCGGAGGCTTTCAGCGTGTCGGCTATCTCCTGCATGGCGAAGGGGTTGGCCGAGGTGCGGGCGCCTATCCAGATGATGTCGACGCCGGCGGCGAGCGCTTCTTTCACGTGGCGCTTGTTGGCTACTTCGGTGGAGGTGTACATGCCGGTTGCTTCGCGGACGTCGCGGAGCCATTCGAGTCCGGGAGCGCCGACGCCTTCGAAGCCGCCCGGCTTGGTGCGCGGTTTCCAGATGCCGGCACGGAATATGCGGATGCCGTTGGAGGAGAGCTGACGGGCGGTGTCCATCACCTGATCGCAGGTCTCGGCACTGCACGGGCCGGCGATGATGAGCGGTTTGGAGGGGTCGATGCCCGGAAATGTTATGGGTTGGAGATCTTTCATTTGTTCCTTTGTTGATTGTGTAGGGTGATGCGCTGTAAGGCGCGTCTGAGATTTTCTTCAGTGGCGCATAGCGAGATGCGGATATAGCGTTCGCCGTTGGATCCGAAGATGAATCCGGGGGTGATGAACACGCCGGCTTCATAGAGCAGTCGGTCGGCCATAGCTTCCGACGAAGGCTCGTCGTCGGGGATGCGTCCCCAGAGGAAGAGGCCGCGCTGGGCAGGGTCGAAGCGGCAGCCGAGGGCATCCATGATCTGTTCGGCGATGACACGACGGCCGGCGTATGTGGCGTTGACCGAGTCATACCATTGCTGAGGTGCTTCGAGAGCACGGGCGGCTGCCATCATCATCGGCCGGAACTGGCCGCTGTCGATGTTGGATTTCACTTTCAGGACCCATCCGACGAAGGTGGGGTTGGAGGTGAGCATGGCCATACGCCATCCGGCCATGTTGTGGCTTTTGCTGAGCGAGTTGAGCTCTATGGCTATCTCTTTGGCACGCGGCGTCTGCATGATGCTCAGGGGCCGGTCGTTGAGGATGAAGCTGTAGGGGTTGTCGTGGGCTATCACAATGCCGTGGCGCAGACCGAAATCGATCAGGCGTTCGAAGACCTCCTTAGTGGCCGGTGTGCCGGTGGGCATGTGGGGATAGTTGGCCCACATCAGTTTCACGCCGGTGAGATCCATGCGCTCGAGGGCATCGAAGTCGGGCTTCCAGCCATTCTCTTCGGTGAGGTCGTAGGTGTGGATGCGGGCTTGCGCAAGACGGCTTGCCGACGCATAGGTGGGGTAGCCGGGGTTGGGTATGAGCACGCCGTCGCCGGGATTGAGGAAGGTGAGCGACAGCTGTAGGACGCCCTCTTTCGAGCCTATCAGCGGCAGGATCTCTTTGTCGGGGTCGAGCGTCACGCCGTAGTGGTGCGCATACCATCGGGCATAGGCCTGACGGAGCTGGGGGAGGCCGGTGGAGGGCTGATAGCTGTGGGTGTCGTCGCGGCGGGCGTTTTCACAAAGGGTTTCGATGACTTCGGCCTGAGGCGGACGGTCGGGGCCGCCGATGCCGAGCGAGATGATGTCGCGGCCTTCGGCGTTGAGGCGTGCCACTTCGCGCAGGCGTTGCGAGAAGTAGTATTCACGGATCTCACCGACGCGGTCGGCCGGTATGATTGTGGGGGCGGGGATTTCGTTTTCAGATTTCATTGAGGCACTGGCTGTATTCTCCAAGAATTTTCAAATCGGTGATGAGCGGACGCACGGCATCGATGGCTTTGAGATAGCGTGCGTAGCTTTTGAAGGTGAGGTCGACGTAGAAGCGGTATTCCCATTCGCGCCCGATAATGGGCATCGACTGGATTTTCGAGAGGTTCATGTCGTAGAACGAAAGGATCGTCAGCACTTTCGACAAGGCGCCCTGGGTGTGTGGCAGGGTGAAAGCCACCGACGATTTGTCGAGCAGATCCTGCCGCGGACGCAGTGAATCGGCTGCGAGAGGGTCGGCAAGGATGAGGAAGCGCGTGAAGTTGCGTTTGTTGGTCTCGATGCTTTCGGCGAGGATGTCGAGCCCGTAAAGTTCGGCGGCATAACGGCCGCAGATCGCGGCATGACCCGTGAGATTCTCCTGAGCTATCATGCGTGCGCTGCCTGCGGTGTCGAAGCACTCGGCAATCTTTATCGCGGGATGGGCGCGGAGAAACTGCTCGCACTGCATCAACGCCATGGGATGGGAGTTGACTTCGGTGATGTCGGCTATAGTCTGGCCGGGGAGGGCGGCAAGGACATGGGAGATGCGCATCTTGTGTTCGCCTACGATGGTGAGCGAGCTGCGGCGCAGCAGTTCATGGTTCTGAAGCAGCGCGCCGGCTATGGTGTTCTCGATGGCCATGATGCCAATGACAGCCGGATCGGTGTCGAGGCGCTCGAACATCGAGTCGAATGTGGCACACGGGATCACCTCCACTTCGTCGGCGCCGTTGCTCCTCGCCTGGAAGTAATCGCGGGCCGCCGCATCGTGGTAGCATCCTTCGATACCTTGTATGGTCACTAATCGTTTCATTTCGTCGTATTGTAATCTCCGATAGCTTGTTTACGGTTTAAAAAGTGAATCCCGGGCTTATGTGAGTCCGGGATTCTGCATTATCAATGGTTTCAGATTGTGCGATCATCATGACACGCGGGCACCCGGTTTTATTCCGTAGAAATAAAATCCATAATAACGGTATGCATAAAATCGTGTCATATTGATGGCAAAGTTAATGTTAATTTTTACAATTGCAAAGGAATGATGCGGATTTAACACAAATTGCAATGATTTTTGACGTTTTGCCTTAACTGATATTATAGAGACGGCTCTGACTGAATCATCCGAGGATCTCGGCAATCGCCTCCGAGACAGTGAGCAGTTTCTGTTCGCCGGTGGTCATGTTCTTAAGGGTGAGCTTGTTGTGTGATAGCTCCGATTCGCCCACGATCGCCACGTAGGGGATGGCGAGTGCGTCGGCGCGGCCCATCTGCTTTTTCATCTTGGCGGCATCGGGATAGATTTCGGCACGGATTCCGGCGGCGCGCACCTCCTTGAGCATTTTCATGGAGGCTGTGGCTTCGGCGGGGCCGAAGTTGGTGAACATCAGCTGGGTGCCGGTCGTTGCATCTTTGGGGTAGAGGTCGAGGGCGTTGAGCACGTCGTAGATGCGGTCGGCGCCGAATGAGATGCCCACGCCTGAGAGTCCGGGCATGCCGAACACGCCGGTGAGGTTGTCGTAGCGGCCGCCGCCGGTGATGCTGCCGATGGCCACGTCGCGGGCTTTCACTTCGATGATGGTGCCGGTGTAGTAGTTGAGGCCACGGGCGAGTGAAACGTCGAGTTCGAGCTCGGCATTCAGTCCGAGCGCATTGACACCGGCGATCACTTCACGCAACTCAGCAACGCCTTTCATGCCGGTCTCGCTGGTGGCAAGCACTTCGCTGAGGCGGTTGAGACGTTCGTCGGTCGTTCCATCCATGGTTATGATGGGTCGTAGCATCTCGACGGCCTCAGGCGTAATGCCGCGCTCGAGGAGCTCCTCGTTGACGGCATCTATTCCGATCTTGTCGATCTTGTCGATGGCTACGGTGATGTCGATGATTTTTTCGGGAGCGCCGATCAGTTCGGCGATTCCCGACAGCACCTTACGGTTGTTGAGCTTTATGGTGATGCGGATTCCGAGGCGGGTGAACACGTCGTCGATGAGCTGCAGGAGCTCGATCTCGTTGATGAGCGAGTCGGAACCGACAACGTCGGCGTCGCACTGGTAAAATTCGCGGTAGCGTCCTTTCTGCGGACGGTCGGCACGCCACACGGGCTGAATCTGATAGCGCTTGAACGGCATCTGCAGCTCGTTGCGGTGCTGCACAACGAAGCGGGCAAACGGCACGGTGAGGTCGTAGCGCAGACCTTTCTCGGCAATGCGCGGGGTGAGTTTCACATAATCGCCGCCGTCGGATAAAAGCGCGGGATCAACGCCGCGGAGATAGTCGCCGGAGTTGAGGATCTTGAAGAGCAGCTTGTCGCCCTCTTCGCCGTATTTGCCCATAAGGGTGGTGAGATTTTCCATCGCGGGCGTCTCGATGGGGCTGTAGCCGTAGAGCCGCATGGCCGTGCGTATGGTGTCGAATATATAGTTGCGGCGGGCCATTTCAAGGGGTCCGAAATCGCGTGTCCCTTTGGGTATCGATGGTTTCTGTGCCATTGTCTTTGATCTTCTGAAAGGTGATTGCTGTGAACTTACGGGTGCAAAGTTAGTGATTTTTTTGCTTTAGAGCTTGTTTAATAATAAATGTTGCCGTCAGGGCGGTCAGTCATCGAGCAGATTTTTGCTTGTGATGAGGGAGTTATGCGGTGCATAACGACCGAAGAGCAGGCGGAAATATGCCGACGAATGGCCGAATTGAAGGTGTTTTTTCTGATAATTGATATATGTTAATATTCGATTTGAAAAGCAACAGACTGATATTAGCCCGATTTAATAATATTCGATTACAATTGCATCGCATATCTTGGCCGCTTTTCGCCCTGCTCCTCAGTCGTGTACATCAAGTACACTCCTTCGTCATATGTCGAAATCCGTCTCAAGCTATGCGCCCCTGACGGTAACATTTATTATTAAACAAGCTCTTATTTTTCAAGCATTTCACGAATGCCGGGAATAGCTTCGGTGCATGTCTGGTCGGGCCGCACGGGGACCACCGACACATATTCCCGCTTGAGCCAGTAGTTGTCGGTAGCGGCGTTGTCGGGATCCTCGTCGATATATTCGCCGGTGAGCATGTAGAATTTGCTTCCGTTGGGGGCCGTGTAGTCGCGGTATTCCTCCGTCCAGTGGCCGCGTGAGGCTTCCACCACTTTTATCCCTTTGGGGGTGCAGCGCGCGGGGATGTTGACGTTGAGGCATACATCGTCGGGCAAGCCGTGGCGGATGACGTGACTGACAATAGTCTGCACCGTTTCGGCGCAACCGCTGAAGTCGGCGGCCCACGAATGGTGTAGGAGTGAGAAGCCGACAGCATCGATGCCGGCCATGCATGCCTCCATCACGGATCCCATGGTGCCGGAATAGATGACCGAATTGCCTGAGTTGGAGCCATGGTTGATGCCTGAGAGCATGATGTCGGGCTTGCGTGGCACTATGGCATGCAGCGCGAGCTTGATGCAGTCGACCGGCGTGCCGCTGACGGAATACATCTCGGCACCGCAATAGTCGTCGTGACGGTGGATGTGCAGCGGTTCGTCGACTGTGATGGCCGATGCCTTGCCCGACTGAGCCGAATCAGGAGCCGACACGATGACATGGCCCAGCGGGGCTGCTTGTTCAACAAGATAGCGCAATCCCGGAGCATCGATGCCATCGTCGTTACTGATCAATATAAGGGGCTGTGGTTGGTCATAATGGCTGGTTTTTGTGAGTCAAATGCAAAATTAAGAAAAATATTGGGGACGAATATTACATTTTGTGGCTAATGATTGTTTATCTTTGTAGAGATAATCAAAATTCAAATGTCAATATTCAACTTTATATTATGGTAATTCAACGTCTGCAAACATTGTATCTTCTGATGGCTGTTGCCGTAATGGTCGTGTTCCTGTTCGTGCCATTCGGATTCTGGGACGTCAGCCTCCCTGTGTCGGCCGATAAGCTTAATCCCTTGGAAGCCGGTAAAATCATAGCACTGCTTGTGCCTTCGGTTATAGGCATACTGCTGATGCTCATAGCCATTCTGTGTTTCAAAAAACTGCCGCTGCAGAAATCGCTTGTCGCACTCTCGGCTCTCATAGTTGTGGCAGTGATGCTCGTGGTGGTGTATATTATGGTCACTCCGGTAGAGATAGAAGGCGTACAGGCCAAGGTAACTCCAGAGTGGGGTGGCGGCGGACTTCTTCTCGTCGGCACGCTCGTGGCTCTCTTCGCCGCATATCGCAGCATTCGCCATGACCAGAAACTGCTCCGCAGCTACGACCGTCTGCGCTAATATACTAAATATCATAAAATTGAAAGCCGGATGCGTGGTTTGCGCATCCGGCTTTCAGTATAATTGGCGGTTCGATAATATAGGTGGTGTCAAGTAAAGCGCTTTTATCAAGAATCGTAGCACTCTCGTTGCAAAAGGCATAGACTTGTGTGGTCTATATGCTGTGTGAACCGTGCCGGCGACGTTGTTGCGATTATTCGCGGTAGTAGACACGCTTTACGCGGGATGAGACGGAGGTGAGCACTTCGTAGGGGATGGTGTCGAGCGTTTCGGCTATCTCAGTGACAGGAATGTTGGGGCCGAAAATCTCCACGCGGTCGCCAACCTTGCAGTCGGGCACATCGGTAACGTCGATCATGCACGCATCCATGCACACATTGCCTATCGACGGGCAGCGGACGCCGTTGATGAGGACGCGCATTCCGCCGTTGCCGAGATGGCGGTTGATGCCGTCGGCATATCCCACGGGGATGGTGGCGATTTTCGAGTCGCGGTGGCAGACGCCGCGGCGCGAGTAGCCGATGGTGGTGCCGGCCGGCCATCCTTTAATGGAGATGATGGTGGTGGTGAGCGACGACACCTGCTGGAGGTCGCCCTGCGAGCCGTCGTTCATCGTGGGGATGCCGTAGAGACAGATGCCGAGGCGCACCAGGTCGTGCTGATGCTGCGGGAAACGGCTGATGCCGGTGGAGTTTAGGATATGCCGCATGATGTGGTAGCGGAAACCGCTCTGCAGCTTGTCGCAGCAGCGGTCGAAAAGCTCAAACTGGCTGAGGGTGTAGTCGTCCATCTCGGGACAGTCGGCTGCGGCGAGGTGGCTGAATACGGATGCCGGGCGTATTACCTTCTGATTCTGAAGTGTCTCGATCACCTCCGGAAGATCTTTTTCAAGGAATCCGAGACGGTGCATGCCGGTGTCGAGCTTTATGTGGACGGGATAGTCGGTGATGCCATATTTCTCACCTTCGCGTATTATCTCGTTGAGGATGTCGAGGCTGAAAATCTCAGGCTCGAGATTGTAGGCGAAGAGTGTGCGGTAGTTGACCACTTTGGGGTTTAGCACCATGATAGGCATGGTGATGCCGGCGCGGCGCAGGTCGACGCCCTCGTCGAGCACGGCCACAGCCAGATAGGCGGCTCCCTGCGACTGCAGGGTCTTGGCCAGCTCGTAGGATCCGGCGCCGTAGCCTGAGGCTTTGACCATGCAGACAATGCCTGTGGTGGGGCGCACCATCGAGCGGAAGATGTTGAAATTGTGCACTATGGCGTCGAGGTTGACGTCGAGCACCGTTTCGTGCTGGCGTGCCTCAAGCATGTCGGCTATCTGCTCGAAATGGAATTGCGGCGCGCCCTTGATGAGGATGAGCTCGCTGTCGAAGTCGCCGGGCGAAACGGCCGCCATGAACGAGGCGGCAACAACTGCATGCTCATCTACGATTCCTACA
>CABUBG010000037.1:0-22224 GCA_902489785.1 uncultured Porphyromonadaceae bacterium | reverse complement strand
TTTTTATTACTTGCAGCCATCGTGACGCTGGCTCTGAGCGCCCAAGCTCAGAACCACACCTATCGCGGCACGGTGCTCAGCTCGGCCGACGATGAGCCGCTGGCCGGTGCGTCAGTCAAGCCGGTGGGCGGCAGCGCCTCGGCGGGTGTCATGACCAACGTCGACGGCGTGTTCACCATCACCCTCCCGGCCTCTGTCCAGCAGATTACGGTAAGCTATGTGGGCATGAAGCCCGTTACGGTGAATCTGTCGGATGACATGAAGATATTCCTCGACAACGACACCAAGGTTCTCGACCAGGTGGTTGTCACCGGTTACGGTTCGGGCAAGAAGCTCGGCTCGGTAGTCGGCTCGGTAAGCGTTGTCAATTCAGGAGTCATAGAGAAGACTCCGGCATCCAACTTCATCGACGCTCTCCAGGGTCAGGTGTCGGGTCTTGCCATCAACTCCAACTCAGGCGACCCCTCTTCGAGCAATACATCTATAATCCTGCGTGGCCGCAACTCTCTGAGTCAGGACGTCACACCTCTTTTCATATGCGACGGCGCTCCGATCGACGAGTCTTTTTTCACGACAATGAATCCGGCCGACATCGAATCGGTGACCGTGCTTAAGGATGCGGCCTCAATCGCCATCTACGGTAGCCGCGGTGCCAACGGTATCATCGTGATCACCACCAAGAAAGGTAAGTTCGGTGGCAATGCCAAAGCCACTATCCGCGCCAATTACGGCTGGAGCCAGATGGTAGCTGACAACGTGGAGATGATGAACTCGGAGCAGTATCTCTATTTCCGCAACAATCTTGTCGGCCAGCCGCTGAGCAGCGAGGTTGCAAATCTCATCCAGACCTACGGCATCTCGACCAACTGGCGTGACGAACTGTTCAACAGCTCGGCTCCCACCTACAGCCTCGAAGGCTCTGTGACCGGCGGATCGGACAATGTCAACTATTATGTTTCGTTAGGCCACTACTCGATGGCCGGTATCATCGAAAACTCTGAAATGAACCGTCAGACACTCAGCTGGAGCCTCGATGCCAAGATCAACAACTGGTTCCGCGTCGGCTTCAGCGGCAACACCGGTTTCCGCCGCTGGAAAACCAACTATTCCAGCGACAACTTCGTGACCGATGAGGGTCTGGACGTAGGCAACCCGACAATGATGGCCCGTCTGGCTCTTCCTTACGAAACGGCACGCGCCTATTCGTTTAACGAAAACGGCGATCTCGTGTGGGGCGGCCCGACAGAACAGCTGCGCTACCTCGGATGGACACTTCCCTGGTGGACCTACACCATCCGTCACTGGAAAAACACCGAACTCATGGGCAACATGCGCCTCTATGAGATGATCAATCCCGTCAAAGGCCTCACCATCAAGGCTCAGCAGGCTATGGAAGGATCTGACACACGCCATAGTGTGGTTTACGATCCCTACAAGTCGTTCAACACCGCTTTCGGCCGTAAGGTCGGCTCCGCCGCTCTTGGCGAAATCAATCCCGGATCGAACAACGAATCATTCTCAAGATACTATCAGTTCACCTACACCAACACCGCTGAATATAAGTTTGAATTCAACAAAGTGCACACCGGATCGATCCTCGTCGGTCAGGAATCCATCATCCAGCGCTCTGAAGGTTTCGGAGTGTCGACTGTGGGCACGACAGACGTGCGTATGAAGCTGTTGGATCAGGGCAACTTCACCGATATCAACCGCGTTTCATACAGCAAAGGCGAGATCGTGATCAATTCATTCTTCCTCAATGGCAACTACGGTTATGACGACCGCTACTTCGTCGACTTCTCCGTACGCCGCGACGGCAGCTCGCGTTTCGCTCCCGATCACCGCTGGAGCACATTCGGCGCCATCGGTCTGATGTGGAACATGAAAAACGAAAAATTCCTGAAAGAAAAGACCTGGCTCAACGACCTGCGTCTGCACTACAGCTACGGTGCAACCGGCAACTCCAACGTCGGCAACTTCGCATGGCAGGGCATGGTCGGCAACGGCAGCAACTACAACGGCGAATCGTCGATCGTACTCTCCGGTGCATCTAACCCCGATCTTTCATGGGAAACCGTCTACAGCCACGACCTCGGCGTGAACTTCCGCGTGTTTGACCGCTTGAGCGTTACGGCCGACTGGTATTACAAACGCACCGAAAACATGCTCTATTCCATCCCGTTCTCTCTGATCACCGGTGTGTCCAGCGGCATGTACAATGCCTGCTCGATGACCAACAAAGGTATCGAAGTCGAAGAGCAGGGCGACATCTTCAAAAACAACGACTGGTATGTGGGCGCTCGCGTGCAGTTTAACTACAACAAGAACCAGATCTCCGAACTCTGGGACGGCAACGAGGAATTCGTGGAAGCCAACACCGGTCTGATCCAGAAGGTAGGCGACGTGATGAGCCAGTATTATCTCGTACGCTATGTAGGCGTTGATCCCGCCGACGGCAAGCAGGTATGGCTTGACAAGAACGACAATCCCACCAAGGTGTTCCCCTCCGATGCATATGTGTGCACCGGCAAATCGGCTTACGCTCCCTGGATTGGCGGCTTCGGCCTGAATGCACGCTGGAAAGGTCTGTCGGCTTCGGTCAACTTCGCATTCCAGAGCGGCAAATACATGATCAACAACGACCGCTACTTCATCACCAACCCGACCGAATTCGCAGCCTACAACCAGACGGTTGACGCCCTCAACATGTGGACTACCCCCGGTCAGGTCACCGATGTCCCCGCCTACGGTGAATCACTCCACTTAGGCGAAGACACAAGCTGGCTTGAAGACGCATCGTTCACCCGTCTGAAAAACCTTACCGTAGCCTACGACTTCCCGACGGCTCTCGTCAACAAATGGGGTCTGAAGGGTCTGCAGCTCCACTTCACCGGCCGCAACCTCTGGACAATCACCAACTTCTCCGGCTATGATCCCGAAGTGCAGAGCAACATGGTTCAGTTCCAGTACCCGAATACACGTCAGTATGAATTCGGTATCGAGGTTAGCTTCTAATCTATTTGTTTAACCTCTTGAAAAAGCAAACAATGAAAATGAAAAAAATAATATTAGGTTTAGCAGTGTCCGCCACGATGCTCACCACTTCGTGCGACATGGACACCACCAACTATGGTATCATAGATCAGGGCAATGCCATTGAGTCTGTCGACGACTGCCATTCGTTTGTCAACGGCATCTACACCTATCTCCGCGCAAAAGGAAGCGGCACGTGGCTCAACAATCAGGACATCCAGATGGATCAGTTTGTCGGACTTGTCGACAACGGCAACCGTCACGGCCTGATGTCGGACGGAACGTTCACCGCCTCCGATCAGGATCTGACCAACCTGTTCTACAACCTCTATATCCAGGTCAAGGCCGCCAACTATTTCGTTCCGAAAGCTGACGCGCTTCTTGAGAATCCCGCGATCTCCGACACCGACAAGGCCCGGATCAAATACTACAAGGCCACGGCAATGTTTGCCCGCGCCTACGCCTACTGGTATCTGTTCGACAAATATGTCGACTATAAGGAATCTGATCTCGACGCTCCCGCCAAAGGCCTGCCTATCGAACTGACTTACAATCCTTCAGGCGACCGCTCGACCTACGTGGGCCGCAGTACCATCCGCGAAACCGTCACTTATATCAACGGACAGCTCAAAGATGCCTATGATCTGATGAAGGAATATGAAACAAATGTTTCCGCAGCCAACTGCAACCCCAACGCCATCTATGTCAGTTCATATGCCATCGCAGCACTTCAGGCACGTTTTGCATTGCTGACCGAAGACTATGCCACCGCTCTTGACAAGGCCGAACTGGTCATCAACAGCGGCAACTACGAACTTTGCGACATTGACGCTTACGCTGACATGTGGGTCAACGACGAAAGTTCCGAACTCATCCTTGTCGGCTCGGCTCAGCGCGGCGAAGGCGGCGTGGATGTCGGCACGGCATATTACACCAACAACAAGAAGGAAACATCCGACTATATTCCGACATTCGACGTGCTGATGTCGTATGACGACGGTGACTGCCGTTTCGACACATTCTTCGAACTGTATGATATGGTCGTAGGCGGAAACAATTATTATGCGTTCGCCTTCACCAAATTCCCAGGCAATCCTGCCCTCGACACCAATACCGGTGTCAACTCATGCCTCCAGAAAGCCAAGCTTTTCCGTCTTTCGGAAATGTATCTCGTGGCAGCCGAGGCAGCCGCCATGCCGGGCACACAGAAAAACGAGACCAAAGCCAACTCATATCTCAATGATCTGCGCGGCAAACGTATCCAGGGCTATGAGGCGGTCACTTACAGCGGCAACGCCCTCATAAACGCAATCCGTGCCGAGCGTGGCAAAGAGCTGATCGGCGAAGGTTTCCGTCTGAGCGACATCCGTCGCTGGGGCAACGGCTTCACCCGTGAGGCAGGATTCGAGAATTTCGCGGGCACATCGCTTGCTCCTCTCGCCGATATCATGGAAGTTGTGCTCAACAAGACCAACAACGTGTCGTATCAGGCCGGCGACTACCGCCTGATCTGGCCGATCCCGACCCGCGAGATGCAGACCAACCCGCAGCTTGCCGGTCAGCAGAATCCGCGCTATTAATTAACCAGTATCGACATTCATAAATAAAGATATAATTATGAAATTGAAAAATATATTCGCAGTCGCTCTTGCAGTAGCAACGCTGACATCCTGCGACAATGACTCGGCCGAGGACTATCCGACGTTTCTCGGAGGCGTCAACAGTGCCGCCGGCGTGACAGTGAGTCTGCCCACGGAATTTACTGCCAATGAAAACGAGATGCCGTTTCAGATTCCGGTGACCGTTTCAGGTCAG
The DNA here is from genome assembly GCA_902489785.1 of uncultured Porphyromonadaceae bacterium. Lineage (GTDB taxonomy): Bacteria > Bacteroidota > Bacteroidia > Bacteroidales > Muribaculaceae > Paramuribaculum. The sequence continues at coordinate 17,376 of CABUBG010000037.1, read as the reverse complement.
GCCAACGGCAAAGTCACCGTAACGGTGCAGTCGAAGCAGCTGACACAAGTGCCCGAAGGCCTTGAGCCGGCAATCGAAAAAGATCACTATATATTCACATCTTATACCGTCAACATCCCTGCGGGCGAAACTACCGGCTATTTCGAAGTGATGCCTGTATGGGTTCAGGGTGAACTGAACGATGACCGTGTGTTCGAGCTTTCAATCGTCAAAGTCGAAGGCGCCTCGGTGGCCAATGCCGATTGCCAAGTGACAATCGCCAATGTCGACGATCCTTTCACCGCGATGTTCGGCAAATGGAAATTCAGCGGCACTCCGCTTAATCAGGGAATCGACGCTGAATACACACTGACGATTTCAGGTCCCGACGCCGACAGTGAATATTACGGCCACGAGCTTTATGCTTACGGTCTGCGCGGATTGAGTTACATTTTCCTCCCGCTGAATTTCGAATATAATGAAGAAACGGGCACCCCGACAGTTTCGATCCAGGTTGCGACGTTCGCTACCGACGGCCTTATCAATTTCACCGGTCTCGGCTCGTGTATCGTAGCGGGTGTCGAAGGCAACGGCGAAGGATTCGGCAGTGATATCCCGATGACATACACGCTTGGCGCAGACGGCTCGGAAACTCTCGAAATGACCGATATGACTCAAATGTGGCGCCTCGGCGTAATGCCTTATCCGGCTCTTAACCAGATCGCAGGTTACTGGGGCGGCTGGCGCGGCATCACGTTGAAACGCTGACCCTACGACAATTAATTGTCAGTCCGGCATCGTTCGACCGGCGCCGGACTGGCACTGATAAAAATATGACACTTGCAGGGAATCTGCCGGGTGTCATATTTTATCTCGTATGAATCAATATCAAACCAAACACCAATATGAAATTACTGTTACCTATCATTCTGGCACTGTGCGCATCCACACCGATATGTCAGGCACAGACCGCAGGACTGAACGATGCGGCGATATCGAAGATCAATCCTGCCGGACGCCTCATGATCATGAATTTCAAATCAGGCAAGAAACTTTACGCGCCGCAGCTGCCCGGAAGCGAGCAGACGTTTTCTCCCTACGATGCCGGGTCGCAGGCCGAGCCAAGTGTGTCGGTGATCGTGAGCTTCAGGGAGGGTGGCTCCGCGAAGGATCTCGAAGGCCTTGACGTGAGAGTGCTGAGCGAAACCGACGGGATGGCGATAGTGTCGTGCCCGTTGCTGACGGCGGAAAAAATCGCCGCTTTGCCGCAGGTGAGGAAAATCAGTTTCGGCGATCTCATGCAGCCGATGATGAACTTCGCCCGTCCGTCGGGCAATGTCACAGCTGTCCAGAGCGGCTTCACCTACGACGGAAATACGCTGTCGTTTGACGGCACCGGCGTGGTCTGCGGCATGATGGACACCGGTCTTGAGGCCAACCACATCAACTTCAGGAACGAAGACGGAAGCTCGCGCATCAAGCGTCTGTGGCACATGACATCCAACAGCGGTGTGTCGACCGAATATACCGACCAGACCATAAGGCAGTTCACCACTGACGACCCGGAGGCAACGCATGCCACCCACGTCGCCGGCATAATAGGCGGCGGTTACAAGGGCAATGGCAAATTCGCATATTCGTCATCGGCCACGGCAACATCCACATCAATCCGCGACAACGAGCCGATACCCTTTTACGGAGTGTCGACAGGCGCCGATCTGGCATTTGCTGTAGGAGCGCTTTATCCGACCAACATACTCACAGGTGTTGAAAACATCATCGACTATGCCGAATCGACCGGTCAGCCATGTGTCGTCAACCTCTCGCTCGGACACACCTACGGACCGCACGACGGCACGGATGCCTATACACAATATCTGTCGCGTCTGGGCAAACGGGCCATCATCTGCATGTCGTCCGGCAACGACGGCGATGCCCCGATATCGATCACCAAAACTCTCACCGCGACCGGCAACGGGGCTTACCTCCGCACGATTCCGGTGTCGTCGACCAGAAACAACAATGTCGAAAACGGCATGTACACGACCGGATACACCAACGGTATTGTCGACCTCTGGACCGACAGCTCAAAGCCGGTTAAATTCGCCTGGAAAGTCTTCACGGGCGACGTTTCTTCGGCTGAAACCATCATCGAACTGAGCGCTCCGGGCACCGTCAGCACAGCCGGAAATTCGTCGTTCAGCCGGAAATTCAGCGGCGAGATCGAGATGACGGCATCGGTCGACACCGACAACAACCGCTATAATGTCTACAGCCGGGTGTCGGCTCAGCGTCTATCCACCTATACGGCCGGTGTGCTCATCCTTGAAGTCACGGGCGAAAGCGGAACCAAACTTTATCTCTATGGCTCAAGCGTCGGCTTCACCAACAGCACCGGCTCCTCCACGCCGGTGGCATTCACCAAAGGATCGGCAGCCAATTCCGTAAACGACGGATGCTGCGGCGACAACGTGATATCGGTGGGCGCGTACACCTCGCGCACCAGCTGGGGCTGTCTGAACGGCAACAGCTATTCATATAACGGCCACGGCAGCATGGACGCGATAGCTCCTTTCTCGAGCTACGGCACGACCTATCAGGGCAAGGCGCTGCCCCTTGTGTGCGGCCCAGGCTCGGCTATTGTCTCGAGCTACAGCCGCTACTATGATAAGCTGACTACCAACACAATGACGGCTTCCGTAACCAGTGACGGAGTCACCGATTACTGGGGCGCCATGCAGGGCACGTCGATGTCGTGCCCTTACGTCACCGGCACCATCGGCCTGTGGCTTCAGGCCGACCCGACCCTCGACTTCGACCGCGTCATGGAGGTGATCGACAACACATCGTCATTCAATTCGCTTACCATGCGTCCGGCCGCGCGCTGGGGCGCGGGCAAGATCGACGCGCTGGAGGGCATCAAGTATGTGCTCCAGCACAAGGCGGCCATCGGCGAGGTGTGGGCCGATCCCGTGCAGCGTTTCTTGCTCACGGCAACAGCCGAAGGCTATGAGGCCTTCATTGCCGGCGCCGCCGGCGTGCGCGTCAGCGTCTACGATCTCCAGGGACGCCTCGTGGCCTCCTCGGCCGGCGACTCCGACGCCGCCACCGTGGCAACCGCATCGCTGCATCCCGGCGTCTACATTCTCGAGGCAACGGCCGACGACGGCCAGCGCTTCACCCGCAAGATCACCCGCTGATCACCTATCAGCGCCAAATCACCCGCAAGGCGGCATGTCAGGATTTTTCAGGCCTGACACGCCGCCTTTGTTTTTGTCGCCATTTCATCAATTCACGCGGCACAAAACCATATTTAATGTGCAATTGTTTGCGTTTTGTTGTCGCAGAGCATATTTTTGCAACATAATATCCGAAAACGATGAACAATTCCGATTACAAGATACCCCTCCGCAGCGCCATCTCCACCGACGGACGCCGCATGGCCGGTGCCCGCGCCCTATGGCGTGCCGCCGGAATGAAACCCGAACAGATGGGTCGCCCAATCATCGCCGTGGTCAACTCTTTCACCCAGTTTGTCCCCGGCCACACGCATCTTCACGAAGCCGGTCAGCTCATAAAAGCCGAAATCGAACGACTCGGATGCTATGCCGCCGAATTCAACACCATAGCCGTCGACGACGGCATCGCCATGGGGCACGACGGCATGCTCTACTCCCTCCCCTCGCGCGACATCATTGCCGACTCCGTGGAATATATGGTCAACGCCCACCGCGCCGACGCCATGGTGTGCATTTCCAACTGCGACAAAGTCACTCCCGGCATGCTCATGGCCGCCATGCGACTCAACATCCCCGCCATATTCGTCAGCGGCGGCCCCATGGAAGCCGGACGAGCCGCCGGACGAGCCGTCGACCTCGTCGACATCATGGTGGCCGCGGCCGACGAATCGACCGACACCGCGACGCTCCACGAGATGGAAGCTTTCGGATGCCCCGGCTGCGGCTCCTGCGCCGGCATGTTCACCGCCAACTCCATGAACTCCCTCACCGAAGCCCTCGGCCTCTCACTTCCGGGCAACGGTACGATAGTGGCCACCCACATCAACCGCCGCAAGCTCATGACCGACGCCGCCCGGCGCATCGTCAGGCTCGCCGACACATATTATAAAAAAGGCGACACATCGGTCCTCCCCCGCTCCATAGCCTCCCGCCACGCCATGCTCAACGCCATGACACTCGACATAGCCATGGGCGGATCCACCAACACCGTACTCCACCTCCTCGCCGTGGCCCACGAAGCAGGCACCGACTTCTGCCTCGACGACATCGACGCCCTCTCGCGCCGCGTACCCGTACTCTGCAAGGTGGCGCCCAACTCTGCCTATCACATCGAGGACGTCAACCGCGCCGGCGGCATCATCTCCATCCTCGCTGAGCTCGACCGAGCAGGACTCGTCGACACCACCGCCCTCCGCGCCGACGGCCTTACCCTCCGTCAGGCCATCGACCGCTACGCAATCGGCGGCAAAGACTACAACGACAGCGCCGACGAACTCTGGCGCAGCGCCCCCGGGCTCAAACGCTCCACCGAACTCGGTCGTCAGATGGCATATTACTCATCGCTCGACACCGACCGCACCTCCGGCTGCATCCGTGACATAGCCCACGCCTACACCACCGGCGGCGGCCTCGCCGTGCTCCACGGCAACATCGCCGCCGACGGATGCGTGGTCAAGACCGCCGGCGTCGACACCTCCATCCTCCGCTTTCGCGGCACGGCCCGCGTGTGCCAGTCGCAGGAACAGGCCGTCGAAGCCATCCTCAGCGGCCGCATAAAAGCCGGCGACGTCGTAGTCATCACCTACGAAGGCCCCCGCGGAGGCCCCGGCATGCAGGAGATGCTCTACCCCACAAGCTATCTCAAAAGCCGACACCTCGGCCGCGAATGCGCCCTCATCACCGACGGACGATTCTCCGGAGGCACCTCCGGTCTCTCCATAGGCCACATATCTCCTGAAGCAGCCGCCGGCGGCAACATAGCGCTCGTGCGCGACGGCGACACCATAGCCATCGACATCCCCGCCCGCACCATAAGCCTCGAAGTCAGCGACGAAGAGCTCGCCGAGCGCCGCCGTCAGGAGCTGGCACGCGGCGACAAAGCATTCACCCCCACCGACCGCGACCGCCACGTGAGCCGCGCCCTGCGCGCCTACGCCGCCGCCGTGTCGTCGGCCGACAAAGGCGCCGTCCGCATCATCGGCTGACACGCCGCGCATCGATCACACCACTCCACAACAACATCATCCGCTTGAAATGTCTGATAAAATCACAGGAGCCGAAGCTCTTATCCGCGCACTGATAGCTGAAAACGTCGACCGCGTATTCGGCTACCCCGGCGGGTATATAATACCGGTGTTCGACCGCCTCTACGACTACACCGACCGCATCACCAACGTGCTCACACGCCACGAGCAGGGAGCCATCCACGCAGCCCAGGGCTATGCCCGTGCATCCCATCGCCCCGGCGTAGTCATCGTCACCTCAGGTCCCGCCGCCACCAACCTCATCACCGGCCTCAGCGACGCCATGATGGACTCCACGCCACTCGTCGTCATCACCGGACAGGCACCCTCCGCCATGCTCGGCACCGACGCATTCCAGGAGACCGACGTCATGGGCATCACCCAGCCTGTCACCAAATGGAGCGTGCAGATACGCCGCGCCAGCGACGTGGCTCCCAACATCGCGCGCGCTTTCCACATAGCCACCACCGGACGCCCCGGCCCCGTGGTCATCGACCTCACAAAAGATGCACAGACAGCCCTGACCGACGATCTCCCCTACCGTCCCTGCCGCTTCATACGCTCCTATATCCCCTTCCCCGAGATCAACGACGCCGAGATCAGCCGAGCCGCCGAAATGATCAACCGCGCACACCGCCCGATGATACTCGCCGGACAGGGCATCACCATATCCGAAGCCGAGCCGCTGCTCACCGCCCTCGCCGAGAAAGCCGGCATACCGGTTGCCGCCACACTCCTCGGCCTCTCCGTCATGCCATCGTCACATCCGCTCTTCAAAGGCATGCTCGGAATGCACGGCAACATAGGCCCCAACATCAACACCAACCGCGCCGACCTCATCATAGCCATCGGCATGCGCTTCGACGACCGCGTCACCGGCGTCGTCGAGCAGTATGCCCCCAACGCCGAGATACTCCACATCGACATCGACCGCTCGGAATTCAACAAAAACATACGCGCCACGGCAACCGTCCACGCCGACGCCGCCGAAGCGCTCCGGCGCCTGCTGCCGCTCGTCGGCGAAACATCCCACACCGAATGGTGCGACTCGTTCGACCGCCACAACCGCGCCGAAAAACGCCTCGTGAGCGACAACGCCACCCACGGCGACAACCCCGGCGAGCCCGCACGGATGGGCGAAGTGGCCCTACGCGTTTCGCAAGCCGCCGGCGACGGCGCCATCCTCGTCACCGACGTTGGCCAGAACCAGATGCTCGCCGCCCGCTATTTCCGCTTCACCGCCCCGCGCAGCATCATCACATCCGGCGGCCTCGGCACCATGGGGTTCGGCCTCCCGGCCGCCATCGGCGCCAAAATGGGCGCGCCCGACCGCCCCGTATGCCTATTCACCGGCGACGGCGGCATCCAGATGACCGTCCAGGAGCTCGGCACCATCATGCAGTATGGCACTGCCGTCAAAATCATCATCCTCAACAACAACTTCCTCGGCAACGTGCGCCAGTGGCAGGCCCTCTTCTTCAACTGCCGTTTCTCCGCCACACCGCTGCTCAACCCCGACTTCACCGCCCTCGCCGCCGCCTACGGCATCCCCGGCGAAGACGTGGCCTCACGCGCCGACCTCGACAGCGCCATCGAGCGCATGATGGCAACCGACGGCCCGTATATGCTCAACGTCAACATCCGTCCCGAGGACATGGTGTTCCCCATGACACCCGTCGGCAAACCGGTCGACTACATAATGCTCAACCCCACCGACGTCTACCAACCCTAACCATCGCCAAGCAATGTATCAGCCCTCAACACTATACACCATAGTCGTTTTCTCCGAAAACCACGTCGGACTGCTCAACCAGCTCTCGATCATCTTCACACGCCGAAGCCTCAACATCGAGAGCATCAGCGCCTCGGCATGCTCCACACCCGGCGTCCACAAAATCACCATCACATGCCACAGCAACCCCGAAATGATGGACAAGGTGATCAAACAGATCGAAAAGCGCATCGACGTGATCCGAGCCTTCTGCTACACCGACGCCGACATCGTCTATCAGGAAGTGGCCCTCTATAAAGTGCCCACATCCACCATCATCGGCCAAGGCAACGTCGAATCGATCATCCGCCGCCACGGCGCCCGAATCCTCGACATCACCCCCGACTACACCGTCATTGAAAAAACAGGCCATTACGACGAGACCGAAGCACTTTTCCGCGAGCTGCAGCGTTATGATATCAAACAGTTCGTGCGCAGCGGACGCGTCGTCGTCACACGCTCGCCCATCGAGTTTGTCGACGACTTCCTCGCACAGCGCCAACTCCAGAACCCCGACCCGCAATGACACTACAGACACTCTACACCAAAAACTACCGCCTCACAGCCGCCCAGTGCAACGCACAGAGCGAGCTCGCGCCCTCACAGCTCATCCAGCAGATCATCGAAGTGGCCACCGAACACGCCGACCTGCTCGGCGTAGGATTCCGCGACCTACAGAACCACGGCGACCTCTGGGTGCTCTCACGCGTGGCAATAGAGATGAAACGCTACCCCCGCCTGCTCGAAGACTACACCCTCACCACATGGATCGAAGGCTACAACCGGCACTTCTCCGAACGCAACATCGAGATTCGCACCGCCGACGGCACCATCCTCGGACACGCCCGCACCATCTGGGTGGCCATCAACATGCAATCGCGCCGCCCGGCCGATCTCAGCTACATATCCTACATCTCGCAGACCGTCAGCGACCATCCATGCCCCATCCCAAAACAAGGCAAGATACGCCCTGCCGAAACGCCGCAGATAGTCCACGACTACACATTCCGCATCAGCGACATCGATCTCAACCGCCACGTCAACTCAACACGCTACGTCGAACTGATCCTCAACCAGATGGACCTTGCCGACTTCGACAGCTTTTTCCTCCAGCGCTTTGAAATCGAATACCGCCGCGAAGCCCACTACGGCGACACCGTCGAAGTCGACTCCTCGATCTCCGACTGCGGCATAATAGCGGCCATATGCCGCGGCGACGAAATTATATGCCTGGCACGCGCCGTCATGGCTCCGAGGCCTACGGCCGTCAGCTAACCCCGACAATCAAACAATCACATAACCCAATCCACAACCCTACAAATCATGGCAAAGCTTAATTTTGGCGGCGTCGAGGAAAATGTTGTCACCCGACGCGAATTCCCCTTGGAAAAAGCCCGCGAAGTGCTTAAAAACGAAACCATAGCAGTGCTCGGCTACGGAGTCCAGGGCCCCGGCCAGAGCCTCAACCTCCGCGACAACGGCTTCAACGTCATCGTCGGCCAGCGTCCCGGCAAGACCTTCGACAAAGCCGTCGCCGACGGATGGGTACCCGGCGAGACTCTCTTCTCGATCGAAGAAGCCGCCAAGCGCGGCATGATCATCATGTGCCTCCTCAGCGACGCCGCCGTCCTCTCCGTATGGCCCGTCATCAAGCCCCACCTCACAGCCGGCAAAGCCCTCTACTTCTCCCACGGTTTCGCCATCGCTTGGCCCGACCGCACCGGCGTAGTGCCCCCCGCCGGCATCGACGTGATCATGGTGGCCCCCAAAGGCTCCGGAGCTTCGCTCCGCAGCATGTTCCTCGAAAACCGCGGCGTCAACTCCAGCTACGCCGTCGGGCAGGACGCCACCGGAAAAGCCCTCGACCGCACCCTGGCCCTCGGCATCGGCATCGGCTCGGGCTATCTCTTTGAAACGACATTCCGCCGCGAGGCCATCTCCGACCTCACCGGCGAACGCGGTTCGCTCATGGGCGCTATCCAGGGCCTCTTCCTCGCACAGTATGAAGTGCTCCGCGAACACGGCCACACACCATCCGAAGCTTTCAACGAAACCGTCGAAGAGCTCACACAGTCGCTCATGCCCCTCTTCGCCGAAAAAGGCATGGACTGGATGTATGCCAACTGCTCGACAACCGCCCAGCGCGGCGCCCTCGACTGGATGGTGCCCTTCCACGATGCCGTGAAACCGGTGCTCCAGCACCTCTACAAGAGCGTCGAGGACGGCGTAGAAGCCCAGCGCTCCATCGACTCCAACTCGCAGCCCGACTATCGCGAACGCCTCAACGAAGAGCTGCGGCAGATGCGCGAAAGCGAGCTCTGGCAAGCCGGCGCTACAGTGCGCAAGCTGCGCCCCGAAAACGCCTGATCGTCACGTCGGTCAATCCCATCCAACACACTCCGGCCGGAGATTCCCGAACCAATTCGTTTGCGGGATCTCCGGCCGGAGGGCATTTAGATAAAAGGTGGGCGCCGTCAGCCGACGGCTAACCCCACATAGGGAAAGAGATTTTCTGTCACGTCGTTATTCATCAGCCTCATCGAGAGCGCGGTAGTGCTGATAAGGATGATCGCAGCCGGGGCATGCTTTCGGTGGCTCGGTGCCTTCATAGATGTATCCGCACACAAGGCACTGCCATTTTATCGGTTTCTCGCGTTTCCATACGGTGCCTTCCTTCACCTGTTTCAAATAACGCTCGAAGCGGCGGCGGTGATGATCCTCGATCGTGGCGATGGCACGGAAGTGTGATGCTATTTCAGGAAATCCCTCTTCGTCGGCCACCTTTGCCGAATTGGTGTAGAGCTCAACGCCCTCCACGAGTTCCTCATGTGCGGCGGTTGCAAGATTCGACGCGGTGTCGCCGATCACTCCGGCATCAACGCCCAGAGGCACCTCGACGTTGCCCCCTTCAAGAAACTTGAAGAACACTTTGGCATGACGCAATTCATTTTCGGCAGTCTCAGTAAACACACGTTCTACAGGGAAATAGCTCTCCTTGTTGGCCTGTGCGGCATAAAAAGTATAGCGTGTGTAGGCCGACGATTCGGCCATATAGGCAATCACCAGATTACGTTCGGTCTGTGTACCCTTAATGCTTTTGTTAGTTGACATGACTATAACTATTTAATGTTTAACCAATTGAATGCTGTTATCGCGTAAGCTGAGCCGCCGCTCGGGCGGACTTGCAGAGATATAACAACACTCGCGGCCCTATAGTTTTCCCCGCCCGCTTTTTTCTCATCCTGACCGCCGCGGCATTGCATTTTGACATCACGAAATAATCCGTTAACTTTGCACATGCCTTTCGCCCACCGGGCAACGGCACATTTTGTCAAACATCTTTTTAACCGCCATCAGCCTTATGAATATCCTTCTGCTCGGCTCCGGAGGCCGCGAATCGGCTCTCGCATGGAAAATGAGTCAGAGCCCACTGCTCGACAATCTCTTTATTGCCCCCGGCAACGGAGGCACCGGCGCCTACGGCACCAACGTAGCCCTCAGCCCTCTCGATTTCCCTGCCATCGCCAGGTTTGTCCGCGACAACGCCATCGACATGATTGTCGTAGGCAATGAAGACCCGCTCGTGGCCGGCATCCGCGACTATTTCGCCGGGGAGAATCCCGGACTGCTCATCGTAGGCCCCTCGAAAGCCGGCGCCATGCTCGAAGGCAGCAAGGATTTCGCAAAACAGTTCATGATGCGCCACGGCATCCCTACGGCCCGCTACCGCTCTTTCACCGCCGCAACCGCCGATGAAGGCTGCCGATTCCTCGAAGAGCTGAAGCCCCCCTATGTGCTCAAAGCCGACGGCCTCGCCGCCGGCAAGGGCGTGCTCATCATCGACAATCTCGCCGAAGCTCAGAAAGCGCTCCGCGAAATGCTCGGCGGCATGTTTGGCAAATCGTCGGCCACCGTTGTGGTCGAGGAATTCCTCAGCGGCATCGAATGTTCGGTGTTCGTGCTCACCGATGGTCACGGCGGCTACCGCGTGCTCCCCGTAGCCAAGGACTACAAGCGCATCGGCGAAGGCGACACCGGCCTCAACACCGGCGGTATGGGCGCCATTAGCCCCGTGCCATTTGCCGACGATGCTTTCATGGACAAGGTGACACGCCGCATCATCGATCCCACAGTCAAGGGCCTGATAGCCGACGGCATCGACTACCGCGGATTCATATTCCTCGGCCTCATCAATGTGGACGGCGATCCGATGGTCATCGAATACAACGTGCGCATGGGCGACCCCGAAACCGAAGCCGTGATGCTGCGCGTCGACAGCGACCTCGTCCAGCTCATGGAAGCCGCCGCCAAAGGCAGCCTCGGCGATCTCAAGCTCCGTCACTCGCCGCTCACCGCCGCCACCGTGATGATAGTCAGCGGCGGCTACCCCGGAGCCTACGAGAAGGGCAAAGCCATCTCAGGCCTTGAAAACGTCACCGGCAGCATCGTGTTCCACGCCGGCACCAAGCTCGATGCCGACGGCCGTCCCGTCACCTCCGGCGGTCGCGTCCTCGCCGTCAGCTCGCTCGGCGACAGCATCGCCGACGCCACCGCACGCAGCTTCGCCTCTGTTGCCGCCATTGATTTCGACGGCAAATATTTCCGCCGCGATATAGGCCGTGACCTCATGCAACTCGAAGCCAACACCGCCGCCAAGTGAAAACCGTCGAGGCCAACATCACCACATTCCTGAGCAGCGGCTTCTGCGCCCTGCTGCTCACCCTCATCGCAATGGCGATGTTGTGGTCCGGCCTTTCCCTGACCGAGCCCCCGGCAGCCATATCCACCCTCATCGGGCCGACGGCGCCCCTCGCGTCGTCATCAGCCTTCACCGCCATCGTCTTTGCCACCGCCGTCATCGTCGTGGCCTCGGGCATCATGATGCTCACCAACCGCATCTTCAACATCCTGCGCACATCCTCAAAGCTCTTTGTCGGCATCTTTGCCCTGGCCGTGGCCGCCACGCCGGGCGCTGCAGGCCTCTCGGCTGCCGGCATCACGCTCTGCGTGGTCATGATCATGTCACTCATGATCATGTACACCACATATCAGCGCACATCATCCAACCGCCGCATATTCCTCGTCTTCGCCATCATCACGGCATGCAGCTGCCTCGACGGCGCCTTCGCCTTCTACCTCCCCGTGATGTTCATCGGATGTGCGCAGATGCGCTGCCTGTCGTTCCGCGGATTCCTCGCCGCCGTGATCGGCATCGTCACTCCGCTGTGGATCCTCTGGGGCTTCTCGGTGATCAGCCTTGCCGACATCATGCTGCCCCGGATTTCATTGCCGTCGGCCGCCACGTTCGCTTCCTACAGCCTCGCCCAGCACACGGCCATCGCCACGATGCTCATCATGTCGTTCACCGTCACGCTGCTCAACGTCATCAAAGTCTACGGCTTCAACGCACGCACGCGCGCTTTCAACGGCATCCTCGCCACACTCACCCTCTGGACCATAGCCTTCTCCATCACCGACTACGGCCACGCCTTATCATATATGCCCCTGCTCGGCGCCCTTGGTGCCATGCAGCTGACACTCTGGTTCCGCATCGCCGCCAAAAGCCGGAGCTACATCGGCGTGCTCCTCACAATAGCACTTCTCTTATTCGTCTTCGTATGCAACACTATAGGCCTCACATTCTGATTGAAAGCAACATCCCGTTTATTCGCGGTGTGTTCGACGATGTCGCCGACGTGAGCTATCTCCCGCCCGCCGACATCACACCGCAGGCCATGCGCGACACCGACGCCCTGATCACCCGCACCCGCACCCGCTGCGACGCCGGCCTCCTCGGCGGCTCGCGATGCTCCATGATTGCCTCGGCCACCATTGGTCTCGACCACATCGACACGGACTATTGCCGGGCCAACGGTATCGAAGTGACCAACGCTCCGGGCTGCAACGCCCCGGCCGTGGCGCAATACGTCTTCGCCGCCATCCTCAAGGCATGGCCGGTGGAAAAGCTGCCCGACCTCACCATCGGCATCGTAGGCGTGGGCCATGTAGGCCGCATCATCGAGAGCTGGGCACGCAGTTTCGGCATGAAAGTGCTGCTCAACGACCCCCCGAGAGCCGCAGCCGAGAAGTCCGGTGCCTTCACCGACCTCGACACGATAGCCGCTGAGGCCGACATCATCACCATCCACACCCCCTACACCACCGCCGGCCCTTACGCCACTCATCATCTCTTCGACGGCAGCCGCCTGCACTCTCTCCGACGCCATCCGATGCTCATCAACGCCGCCCGCGGCCCGATCGTCGACAATGAAGCTCTCTGCGACGCTATCGAAGCCGGCACTGTAGGCCGCGCCGTGATCGACTGCTGGGAAAACGAACCCGCCATCTCGCGCCGACTCCTTGAAGAAACATTCATCGCCACGCCACACATCGCCGGCTACTCGCGCGAAGGCAAACTGCGGGCCTCGCGCATGGCAGCCGAAGCCGTGGCCCGCCATTTCGATTTCACCCTGCCGCCGTCGGCCGAGCAGGTGCCGATGACACCGCCCGAGGCCGTCGACGCCGCCGACATCATCGCCACCTACGATCCAATGGCCGACACCGCCGCACTACGGGCCGAGCCCGGCACCTTCGAGCAGCTGCGAAACCACTACGATCTCCGTCACGAAGTGCCGGCGCGCCGATGAGCCCCGCACCCTCAGTGCAAATCTTTTTTAAATCCTTCCCTCAGCGCCACCTTTGTGTGAACTTTTTATTGGTGAAATCACTTATTTTTTATAAGTTTGCCATACTATTGAGGGCGTGCATCCACGTCCCCGTCTCATAACCGACAAACGATATCTCAATATATGAATCAGCAAGTCACGCCGAAAATCACATACACAGGCATTGACATGCCCGCAGAGCATCTCTTCGAGAGGCAATATGCTCTTCCAAAAGGCATGAGCTACAATTCATATCTTATCGCCGACGAGAAGACGGCAATCATGGACTCGGTCGAAGCCGGAGGCGCCGACCGGTGGCTCCGCCAGATTGAAGCCGCAACCGACCGTTGCCCCGACTATCTCGTCGTTCACCACATGGAACCGGATCACTCGGCATGCATCATGGCGGCATTGGACAAATGGCCGTCGCTCACCGTCGTGGCATCGCAGAAAGCCATAGCGATGCTGCCGCAGTTCTTCCCCGGCGTCGATTTCACAGGCCGCACCCTCGCCGTCAAAGAGGGCGACACGCTCCCGCTCGGCCACCACACGCTCCGCTTCTTCGCCGCACCGATGGTCCACTGGCCCGAGGTGATGGTGAGCTACGAGGAGCAGGAGCATATCCTCTTTTCGGCCGACGCCTTCGGCAAATTCGGCGCCTTGCAATTCGACGACAACTGGATCGACGAGGCACGGCGCTACTACATCAACATCGTCGGCAAATACGGCAATCAGGTGCAGGCGCTCCTTAAAAAGCTTGCGCTGCTGCCCGTCAGCATCATAGCCCCACTTCACGGCCCTGTGCTCCGAGGCGATCTCACTCCTTATCTGGACCTCTACGGCAAGTGGAGCCGCTACGAGCCCGAATGCCGTGGCGTGCTCGTGGCCTACGCCTCTGTCTACGGAGGCACCGAAGCCGCCGCACTGCGACTTGCCGGCATGCTGCGCGAGGTCGACGCCGGCACCGTGGCCGTGATGGATCTCACCGCCTGCGACCGCTCGGAAGCCGTGGCGCAGGCCTTCCGCTTCAGCGCCATGGTCGTTGCAGCCCCAACTTACGACGCTTCGCTCTTCCCGGCCATGCACCAGTTCCTCCACCATCTGACGCTCAAAAACTACCGAAACCGCACCGTGGGCATCATCGAAAACGGCTCATGGGCTCCGGTGGCCGCACGCCAGATGCGCGCCATGCTCGAAACGCTCCCCGGCATCACCTTTGCCGCCCCGACAGTAACCATCCACTCCCGCCCCGACGAAGCCACCGACGAAGCCCTCCGCGCTCTCACGCAGGCTTTCGCCGATGCTCAATGCAATATCTTACAAATATCATAACAACCAAAATTTCAAAAAACTATGGAATTTCTTACTAATGAAAAGCTCGTGATTGTCGGCGCTGCCGGCATGATCGGTTCCAACATGGCTCAGACAGCCATGATGATGCACCTCACCCCCAACATCTGTCTTTACGATCCCTACGCTCCCGCACTCGAAGGTGTGGCTGAGGAACTCTACCATTGCGCTTTCGAAGGCGTAAACCTCACCTTCACTTCCGACATCAAGGAAGCCCTCACCGATGCAAAATACATCGTATCGTCGGGTGGCGCTGCACGCAAAGCCGGCATGACACGCGAAGACCTCCTCAAAGGCAACGCTCAGATCGCTGAGCAGTTCGGCAAGGACGTCCGCACCTACTGCCCCGATGTTAAACACGTGGTCGTCATCTTCAACCCCGCCGACATCACTGGCCTTATCACACTCCTCTACTCAGGCCTCAAACCCTCACAGGTCACCACTCTCGCTGCGCTCGACTCCACACGTCTGCAGAACGAACTCGTGAAAGCCCTCCACCTGCCCGCTTCTGAAATCGTCAACTGCCGCACCTACGGCGGTCACGGCGAACAGATGGCCGTGTATGCCTCCACAACAAAAGTCGACGGCAAACCCCTCACCGAAATCATCGGCACCGAAGCTCTACCCGAAAAAGAATGGGAAGAACTCAAAGTGCGCGTGATCCAGGGCGGCAAGCACATCATCGACCTCCGCGGACGCTCGTCATTCCAGAGCCCGGCTTATCTCTCCATCGAGATGATCGCCGCTGCTATGGGTGGCAAACCGTTCACCTGGCCTGCAGGCTGCTACGTCAGCGACGACCGCTTCAACCACATCATGATGGCCATGGAAACAACCATCACTGCCAACGGCGTAAGCTACCGCGAACCGCAGGGCACTGCCAAGGAACAGGCCGAACTCGAACAGAGCTACAAACACCTCTGCACGCTCCGCGACGAAGTCATCGCCATGGGTGTTCTGCCTCCCATCTCCGAATGGCACGCTCTCAACCACAATATCGACTGATCATATCCGTCAACGATATAACCCCTTTGAGCAGGGCCGCCCCCGGTATCTTCCGGCTGGCGGCCCTGCCTTTTTGTGTATCTGCCTTTTTATTCTTATCTTTAGCCGCTGAAACAACTGCACATTCCTGCTATGGCTCTGATAATCCCCGACAAATATAAGCGTAAGCTGCTGGCCGAGACCACCGAAGTAGCGATCAAAATGATCAAGACGCATTTCCAGACGGCACTGGCCGAAGCCCTCAACCTGCGGCGCGTCACCGCTCCCCTCTTTGTGCTCTCGGGCACAGGCCTCAACGACGACCTCAACGGCACCGAACGCGCCGTCAGCTTCCCCGTCAAAGCGATCGGCGACCGACGCGCCGAAGTGGTCCACTCGCTCGCCAAATGGAAGCGCGTGAAGCTCGAAGCCTACGACATTCCGCCGGGCTACGGCCTCTACACCGACATGAACGCCATCCGTGCCGACGAGGAGCTCGACAACCTCCACTCCATCTACGTCGACCAATGGGACTGGGAGCAGACCATACGTCCCGCCGACCGCACCGCCTCATTCCTGCGCTCCACCGTTGAGAAGATCTACGCCGCCCTGCGCTCCACCGAGCAAATGGTCTACCGCAACTTCCCCCACATAACGCCGCGTCTGCCGCAGCAGGTCACCTTCCTGACCACCGAAGAATTGCTCTGCCGCTATCCCGGCCTCGAGCCTTCGGAGCGTGAGAATCAGGCCGCCCGCGAGCATGGCGCCATATTCATCACCGGCATCGGCGCGCCCCTCAGCGACGGCAAGCCGCACGACCGCCGCGCCCCCGACTACGACGACTGGAGCACCGTCAACGAAGACGGCTCCATCGGTCTTAACGGCGACCTCATCGTGTGGGACAGCGTGCTCGACCGTTCCATCGAGCTCTCCTCGATGGGCATCCGCGTCACCCCCGAAGCCATGATGCGCCAGCTGCAAGCCTGCGGCTGCACGGAGCGCGCCACGCTCGAATTCCACCGCCGACTCCTCGCCGGAGAGCTCCCCTGCAGCATCGGCGGCGGCATCGGTCAAAGCCGCCTCTGCATGTTCCTCCTCCACAAAGCCCACATCGGCGAAGTACAGGCATCAATCTGGCCCCCCGACCACCTCCGCCTCCTCGCCCAAGCCGGCATCCACCTCCTCTAATCCCACCCCTACCCCCAATGCCATGATCGGCGTGATGAGGACGATACCGCCCGCAATGTACGGACGCGCCACTGGTGCGTCCGCCCCCGCATGACCACTGCATGGCCCTTAGGAGCGGCGGCTTCCAGCCGCCGGCATCCCATCCAAATCCCGCGATTCAACGTTTTCAATACCCC
>CABUBG010000036.1:0-22268 GCA_902489785.1 uncultured Porphyromonadaceae bacterium | reverse complement strand
CGATGCTTTAAGCGGGCAGGGCTTAGAGCCCCCGATCTTGTGTATGCGTGGTATTGATTTTATTTTATCAGGGCGCTTTCGATGTCGGCGATATCGGTCTGCAGTTGCTTCTCGATTGGCAGGCGCTCTTCGATGTTTTTGCAGGCGTAAAGCACGGTGGAATGCGTGCGCGAGAGGCGTGTGCCGATGGCGGTGTAGGGCATCTTGGCGTGTTTCTTGGCGAGATACATCACCATCTGGCGGGCGTCGGATATTTCGCGCTTGCGTGATTTGGTGAAGATTTGATCGGGCTCGATGCCATAGTGTGAGGCTACTTCCTGGGTGATGATCTCAAAATTGATCTGACGGTGGTTGACCTTGACGGCATTTGCCAGCACCTTGCGGGCGAGATCGAGGTTGATGTCGACGTTGAGGATGGCTGCGTGGGCGGTGATCGACACCACGATGCCTTCGAGCTCGCGGATGCTGTCGGTGACGTTGGTGGCTATATAGTCCATCACATCCTCGGGCAGTTCGAGTCCGTCCTGCTCGGCTTTCTGGCGGAGCACTTCTTTACGGAGCTGATAGTCGGGGCTCTCGAGCTCGGCTGTCATGCCCATTGTGAAACGCGAGATGAGCCGGCGTTCCATGCCTTCCATCTTCGAGGGGCAGCAGTCGCTGGCAAGGATGAGCTGCTTCTGATTGAGGATCAGGTGATTGAAGATGTGAAAAAAGGTATTTTGGGTGCCTTGCTTCCCGATCAGATCCTGAATATCGTCGATGATCAGAGTGTCGATGCTCTGATAGAAGTTGATGAAATCGTTGATTTTGCCATTCTTGACGGCGGTGGTGTACTGGCTCTCAAACAGTCGGGCCGTGATGTAGAGCACGCGCATTGAGGGCGTCTTTTCCTTGATGCGGATGCCGATGGCCTGAATGAGGTGGGTCTTGCCTACGCCCGGAGCGCCGAAGACAAACAGGGGATTGAAGGTCTTGCATTTCGGATCGTTGGCTATGGCTTCGCCTATGGAGCGGGCAACGCGGTTGCTGACGCTGCCGCAATAGTTTTCAAAAGTGTAGTTGGGGTTGAGCTGTGCATCAATCTCCCGGAGCTCCTGCTGACGGAACGGATTGGAGGAGGCTCCCGGCTTGGGCGCTACGGCTGTGCTGGGCTTCGAGCTGCCCATTGTGACACCTGTCGACGGTTCATTGCCAATCTGGTTGAAATGATAGTAGAGTTTCATTTTCGGGCCGTAGACCTTGTAGAGGGTGCGGCGCAGTAGGTTGGTGTAGCGTTCTTCGAGCTGTTCGATGAAGAACTGTGAGGGCACCATGAGAATCAGCTTGCTGTCTGTGAAGCTCACGGATGTGACAGGCTTGAACCAAGCGTCGTATTGCTCGGCCGGCAGGTTGTCACGGAAAATGGCAAGGCATTTTTCCCATAGTTGCTGATGGTTGTCCGTCGTCATAAATAGGGGTGTCAATAATAGCGTTTGGCTGCTGATGCGGCCGGGAGATTGGTTGTACTTTTGCAATACAAAATTGAGATTATTTTTTCGCAAAAACAAATCGCTTTTTATTTGCAAATTTGAATCCGGGTGCACGCGTTTGATTGACAGTAGATTATGGACTGTTATATAAGTCATTAAAGTAAAACTTTAAATTAATTCCGTAACCGCGCAAAGTGTAGTATGTTGGGTGGGAGTAACGTGTGGCAGTGATCAAGTTTTAGTTTAAGGAAATCTTCGATAAAAACGGCCAATTTACAACGGTTATCAATATGAATCCGTGCAAATCGGCCGTAAGGTTGCTATTTGGAATAAATCTAAATTGTGCCCTGTTACAGCAGCTTGATGCTGATGTAGCGTTTCGGATTTTTCTTAACGTCGCGCAGCAGGGAGTCGAGGCTTGCCGATGCGTTGTTGAGGTTGTTGTAGAGTTCGCGGTCGTTGAGAAGCATTCCGAGCGAGGAGTCTTTGCCGTCGAGTTTGCTCATGAGCGATTTGATCGACTGCGAGGTCTGATAGAGATTGTCGACGGTCGATTGTATCGGCATATCCTTGAGTTGTGAGGAAACGGCGGTGAGGTCGCCGGCTATGGTGTTGAGGCTTGCCGACATCTGTTTGACGTTTGCCATTACCGTGGTGGCATCGGCCGTGATGCCCGGCACGTTGTTCATGGCCAGATTGAGTTTTGCACTTCCGGCTTCGATATTGGCAAGCGCGATTTCGAGGTGGTCGAGAGAACTGCGCAGCGCCGGGCTCCCGACCAGAGCGTTCAATGATGTGATCAGCGAGTCGATTTTCGGAACGATATCGCCGACGGCCGGGAGGATATCTTCGGTGACGCTGCCCATGAGACCTGCCGTTTTGATGCCCGGAATTTCCGATCCTACCTCGCAATATTTCTTGCCGGTGCCGAGGCGCAGCTCTATTGACGATGTGCCGAGCATGTCGGTGACGAGTACGGCCTGTGTGCCTTCGGGCAGGCTGAGCTCTTTATCAAGGCTCATTTCAACGCGCACATGGCCGGGATTGTCGTACTGATATTCGATCTCGCGCACCATGCCCACCTTGTAGCCGTTGAGGCTGACGGGCGCCGACTGTGCCAGTCCGGCCACGTCGGTGTAGGTGGTGTAATAATAGTTGGCCGGCTTAAATATGTTGTTTCCTTTGAGATATTCGATGCCGAAGTAAACCACAACGAGAGCCACTAACACAGAGAGGCCGATTGCGAATTCTTTTGAGTGTCTGATCTTCATCTTTATGATCCTGAATGGTGTTTTGATTCGTTTGTCTTATTTATTTTACGCGCCGGCCGTCGATGGTTTTGATCACGAAAGCGTCGCTGAATTTCTTTCTTACGGTTTTGAGTTGTGCGGCTGCGGCCTCCTGCGAGGGGAATTCGCCGTAGGTGTATTTGTAGGTGCCGCCCTCCTTGTAGTGGCTCACGGGGCTGAGGCCCTTGAACTGCGGCGATCCGTCTTTGAGGAGTTTCGGCGATACGAGGAACTGGATCTTATAGACTGTCCCGCCCTTCGGTGCTGCTTTGGGAGCCGGTTCGGAGGCCGCCGGTGCAGCCGTTTCGGGAGCCGCAGCGGCGCTGTCGTCCGGCGATGCGGCGCCAGCTTTGTCAGTCTTGTGGCCGAGCGTCTTGCGATAGTTGTTGATGCCGTTGGCTATGGCTTCGGCTATTTTGCGCTGCCCGTCCTTGGAGTTGAGAAACTTCTCGCGCGTCGGATTGCAGATATAGTCCATCTCGATGAGAATTGCGGGCATGGTGGAGTGGAGGAGGAGCCACAGACGGCTCGTCTCGTTGACATGTTTGTCGGCCAGGCCGGCATGGCTTACGAGCTGCCGCTGGATCTCATTGGCCACCGAGTTGCTTTTGCCCATCATCTTCGTCTGGTTGATCTCGGTGAAGATGTAATATTCGGGCGAGTTGTCGAATCCGGCATAGGTGGTCTTGTAGTCGTCCTCGAGCAGAATGGCGCTGTTTTCGCGCATGGCCAGGTCGATATTGTCGTCGGCATTATGATTGCCGAGCACGTAGACCGAAGTGCCGGCGAGCGATTTGCGGTGCGGATTGCTGTTGGCGGCCGAGTTGCAGTGAAGCGAGATGAAGAGGTCGGCATTGGCGGCTTTCGCTTTGTCCATGCGGCCTTTGATGGTGACGAAGACATCGGTCGATCGGGTGTAGACCACCTTCACATCTTTGTATCTCGACTTGATCTCCTGCCCAAGCCGGAGAGCCACGGCCAGATTGACGTCTTTTTCGTTGCTGTAGCTGCCCGGCGCACCGCCGTCCTTGCCGCCGTGTCCGGCATCGATGACCACCACGAAATCTTTGCCCATAGCCGATAGCGGACAGAGCAGGCTTATGACGAGAAAAGCCATAAGCACCGCGGCAAGAGATCTGTGATACATCTTTTTCATTCCGGCATCAGGGCGTTGATACATTATTATTATAATGTGTAGTCGGTTGCAAAATTACAAAAAGATGGCTTAAAAACTTAATTTTGGTGTGCGGAAATGGGAAAGTTGAATAACTTTTGCGTAATTTTGGCCTACTTTAATTGGTCGCAGATATGAAACACAGGATATATCAATCTCTTTCCGCCGCACTAATTGCCGTGACTCTCGCCGCTTGCTCGGGATCGGCCGACGGCAAGAAGGATTCGGCCGCCGTGACACCGGCATCGCCGGCCGCACAGGCCGAAATTGTTGAGATCGAACGTTTTGACCGTGCCGTGGCGGCATATCCGTCGCTTTCGTCCGAGTCACGTGACTCCCTCAGAACCCTCTATGCTCCTGTCATTGATCTGATGCGTGCAGTGAACGGAGGCGGCAGCGATGATCAGCTGATGATGGCGCTTGCATCGTCGGCGGCCACGAAAGTGTTTCAGCCTGATGTGGAGCGGCTGCTGCCCGACCTGTCGGCGCCGTCGGCCGCTCTCGGAGCGGTGAAAGTCGCTGCCGAGCGTGAGCTGCCCGGCCTCACCTTTCCGAGCAGGGTGATAGGCTATGTAACGCCCTACAGTCAGTCGGTGGTCATTGCCGACAGCGTAGTGCTTCTCGGTTTGAATCATTTCCTGGGCGCTGATTACGAGGGCTATGGCTCGTTTGACGAATATGTGCGCCGCACCAAGACACCGTCGCAGATTCCCTATCAGGTGGCCGAAGCCCTGATCCGGTCGCAATATCCTTATGATGAGAGCGACGGCCAGACAGTGCTCTCACGCCTTCTGTATGAAGGCGCCGTGGCCGCTGCCGTCGAACGCATCGTGCCGGGCGCCACAGCCGCCGCTGCGTTGGGCTACGATGCCGATGAGATGAAATGGCTTGCCGACAACGAGCCGCGCATCTGGCAGCGTATGGCGTCGGAGGATATGCTTTTCAGTGTGGATCCCTCCATCGCCCACCGCCTCACGGGACCGGCTCCGTCGACACCTCTGATCAATCCGCAGGCGCCCGGCCGCGCCGGCCGCTATATCGGCTACCGCATAGTGAGCAGCTATCTGAAATCGCATGCCGAAACACAGCTCAGCGCGCTCCTCAGCCGTGAATTCTTTCAGTCGCCGACAGCCTTGAAGGAGTCAGGTTATCGCCCATGAAGTGTTAAAAAGGGTGTGAAGTCCGCCGGGTTAACTTAAATTAACTTTCGCTCCGAATGCCGCATGAATAGCGACGATGGAGAGAGTGTCGGAGGGTTAAAAGGCGGTGTATCATTGTGTTAATTTTGCAGTTGCGCTGAGAATTAGTAATTTTGTGGTGTTGTTATAAACAAAACCGCACGAAGAGTCGTGGCGGATATGCCGAAAATCGGCGGGATTTTGTTGCCATGCATCCCTCGACGGATATCATAAGCCGGCTCATGCAGGCAGCGAAATCTGATGTTTAACATAAAAGGAACGTAATGAAGAAAACAATGAACATCATTGCGATCTTCGCAGTCCTTCTCCTGACAGTGTCGGCCAACACCGAGCGCGTGAATAATGCTGCCGAAGGCATGAAAGCGCCATATTTCAAAGTGGAGGCCACGGATGGCAAAGACGTTTCGTCATCCGATTTCAGCGGACGCTTCGTGATAGTGAGTTTCTGGGCATCGAACGATGCCTCGTCACGCATAGCTGTCAATCACTACGACAGATATGTTGAAAGCGCCGGAGCAGGACAGGTGAGTCACGTAGCGGTCAATTTCGACCGCAATCAGCGCCTTTTTCGTGAGATAGTGCGCCGTGACGGCCTTAATGGCGAATCGCAGTTTCATGTGACTCCTCAGGAGGCTTCCGATCTTATCCGGAAGTATGAAATGGAAAATGGTTTACAGTCATTTCTGATCGGCCCCGATGGACGTATCGCGGCTGTGAACCCGTCGGACGAAGACTTGCGGCAACTGACAGCCGCCGCCGTCTGACGACACTGAAAAAATTTAAGGAGGCTGTGGCAACCGGTTCAAACGGTTTGCCACAGCCTCCTTCGTTAGCGGGCGCGTGCGTTGCGTCAGAGTTTCAGCTTCATGGCGTGACCGTTGATGTTGAGGATCACGATTCCGCTGCGGTTGATGCGTATTTCGGGCGAGCAGCCGCGGTAGAGGAGGTTGCCGATCGGATCGTAAACGGTGATCCGTTCGTTGCCTTCCAGTCCTCCGATCATGATAATGCCGTTGGAGGTAATGACCCTGTAACCCGGATCGGCTATGACGACATCCATTCCCGATGTGGTCTGCACGAAGTTGCGCCATACTGGAGCGGAGCGATAGGCATCAATGGCGCTTTCGGGCACGGTGAGCGTTGCGTTTTCGTAAACTTCCTGATCGAAAACATCGCTCTCGGGCGTGGATCGTGATATAAATGCCATAGCTTCAGCGCCGTCGACTGTAGGCGGGACAGGGTTGAGCGAGATGACCGAACATATGGCCGGGCATCCGGCAAAAGATTTCTCTCCGATTTCCGATAAGGATTGTCCCAGCAACACTTCCTTCAGGCCGGAGTTTTGTGCAAACGACTCATAGCCGATCCTTTCGACATTGTCTGGCAATTCAACCTTCTTCAGGTCATTTCCAGAGAAGGCGCCGTCGCCAATGGCTGTTACCGTAGCCGGCAGATGGAGCTCGGTGAGATCCGATTCGGCAAAAGCGTTGTCGGCAATGGCCATTACGGAGTGATCGATGCCGTTGATCGAGATCGTTTCCGGAATGACGAGCACGCCCGACGGCATCTCAATATTTGTACCGGTTATGGAGCAAGTATAGTCGGCGTCGTTGGCCTCATAAGTGAACTTATCGGTCATGTGGCTTTCCCACCAGGGGGTGATTTCGAATCGCTTCCAAGTGCTGTTTGCTTCGTAGGTCTCGAAGTAGTCCATCGGGACGCGGACTTTTGTGTTTCTGGTGTCGAAAATGCCATAGCCATATCCTACAAGCGCGTCGGGGATCTGGGGCGGAGTCGGGTTCAGCGACACGATCTCTTCGATCGAGACGCCCCACACACTGAGATTGCTCTCGTTTATCGAAGACAGGGCGCGTCCGAGAGTGAGCCGTTTGATACTGGTGCAGTTCCTGAATGAGCAATACCCCAGATCCTCCATGGCATCGGAGA
The DNA here is from genome assembly GCA_902489785.1 of uncultured Porphyromonadaceae bacterium. Lineage (GTDB taxonomy): Bacteria > Bacteroidota > Bacteroidia > Bacteroidales > Muribaculaceae > Paramuribaculum. The sequence continues at coordinate 15,190 of CABUBG010000036.1, read as the reverse complement.
GCCTCAGTGAGTTGATGCTTACATTGCTGAAGGCGTATATTCCGAGACCGGTGGTCGAGGCAGGCATCGTGTATTCGCCTGTGCGTCCCGACGGGAAGCAGAGCAGAGTCTCTCTCTTTTTGTCGAACAGCACGCCGTCGATGTCGGAATAGTTGGGGTTGCTTTTGTCGACCTTGATCTCCTTGAGCGAACGGCATGAGTGGAAGGCGTTGCCGGAGTTTCCATTGATGGAAGTGAGATTTTTTCCGATGGTGACGCTTTCAAGGGCGTCGCAGTCACGGAACGGGAGAAGATATAATGAAGTGAGGGATTCGGGGAACCGGATTGATTTCAAAACCGTGCAACCGGCGAAAGCCTCGGCTTCGATCGTTGTCAGTCCTTCGTGGAAAGTGACACTTTCAAGTTGAGAGCATCCGTAAAATGCCTGTTGGGGAATGACCGTGACCGAAGCGGGAATATCGACGCTACCGATGGCGCAGCGGTAGAAAGCATAAGGGGATATTTTTGTCACGGTCGACGGGATCGAGAAGTGACCCGTACGTCCGGGAGGGAAAGCTGAGAGGGTTGTTCCGTCGGCGGAATACACCACGCCGTCAACAACCTTCAGCTCGGTGTTTGCCGGATCGATGGTGTAAGCCTTGAGCCGGGTGCAACCGCCGAATGCATATGTGAGGCTGCCGGAGGGCGTGTGAGTGAAGTTTTTGCCGATTTTGAATTCGACAAGGCCCGTGCATCCTTCGAACGTGTTGCCCGGGATGCCGGTAAAGCATTCGGGATAGCTGACGCGGGTTATATCGGTGTTTCCGGCGAACGCTGTATTACGGTAGAGGCTGAAACCGACCACCTTGCATTGTGCTCCGTTGACGGTCGCCGTCTCCGGTATCACGACCTCACCTGCCAGATCGCCGTAATAACCCCTGACGAAACATTCGGTTTCGGAGCCGTCAACCATTTCGTAGATCAGTTCGGCGGGACACGGTACGTTATAGTCAGATTCAATGATCTCGAATTTGCTCCAGATGCTGTCGGCGCGGTATTGCGCTCCTGCATTTTTCGGAACGATCACCTGTGTTTTTCCAACTTCCATCAACGATACATATTCATTGTTGTAAAGAACTGTGTCAATCAATGGCGGGTCATAGTTGCGCACTATCAGTTTTTCCAAAGCATGGCCTTTGGAAGCCATCATGCTGAATGGTATCAGATTATTGATCTTGGGCCCGACGGTGAGTGTCTTTATGCTGTCACAAAGCCAGAATGCCCTTTTGCCTTCTCTGGGTAATGCTTTCGGATCTAATTCGTCGGGAAAAACCAGATTCCTTATGTTGGAAAAACGGAAACTAAATACGTCGAAATTCGTCACTTCAGCAGGAATTATATACGTTTCACTGAACTTTCCGGCAGGATAGCACATAAGAAGTTGTACGCTTTCGTCATAAAGTAGTCCGCTTTTGCTAAAGAGTACTCCGTCGCATGATTTAAAGTTGGGGTTGTCAGGATCGACGTTAATCTCTGTCAAAGACTTGCATCCGGGAAACGGGTTGTCGAGCGAACGCACAGACTTGGGAATGAATACGCTTTTCAGGGAGTGGCAGTCGACGAAAGCATGCCGCATGATTATTTCGAGAGAATCAGGAAATGTAATCTCCTCTAATGATTCGCAAAAGCCAAATGCTTGATCATTAATTTGTTTGAGGTTTTTCGAAAGCTCTATATGGCGCAGTGCGCTACAATTATAAAAAACTTCGACATCTATTAATAAAACGCTATCCGGAAGCGTGACTGATTGCAATGAAGCGCAACCTGAGAATGCACGAGAGAAGATTATTTTCAGTGTATTGGGCAGATTGACTTTTTCAAGAGTTTCGCAATTTCCTAACGCGCAATCCCCAATGCCCTCCACCGGATAGGTTTTCCCGTCGATTGTTCCCGTCGACGGGATCGTGAGTTCAGCCGGCAAGGTGCCGGTGTAGCCGGAAACAACACAAACGGAATCGATATCGAGGTATCCGTAATTTCTTTGGAATTTGAATTCCAGTGTGTAGCCGGGATCATCTGCGGCGTGCGATGTGCCGGTGGCGCATGCGAGCGCGATGATCAGAGAGAGAAAATAGTGATGGAAATGTGGATTCATTTTAAATTGAAATGATTGGTTTAAAATAATCCACAAATATATAATTATTAAAATTGATGTGTTGTCATCAGAAATGATGATAATGCAAAAAAGAGAGTAAATTTACTCTCTTTTTTGTCGAAAAACGAAAAGATTTTATCTACCGGTGGCCGTTGTCTGACCCTCTGACGCCGGGCATATCGGAATCATCAGCAAGAGTGGAGGAATCGTCTGACCAAATCCGACATGGATTTTTCTGAAGTGTCGGTGCCGGCGAATTTTTTAAGGGCGGCGGCAGTGCTGTCGATGACGGCCGGGGGGAACACGCCGCGCGATTCGTAGACGGCGCGGTCGGCGAGCAGGGCGTCGGCCGATTCGGCGCATGAGGCGGGGAGGTGGTCGAGTGATGCAAGACGGCCGGCATTTTCTGGGCGGTGGATGTCGACGTCGACGTAGGTGTCGGCGGCTTTTTCAAGCGCATGCTCCATTTCCCATCCATGGCGGCAGACCACGGCCAGTGAGGCGATGAGCAGGTAGACATCGGCCGAGCCGTCGGCCGAGCGTATCTCCACGGTCTGCTTGCCCTCGACCGGAGCCGCGGAGGCATGCGAGCCGGGGTTGGCGGCGGCGCACATGTCGGTATCTGCGGTCCATCCCAACGGTACGCGCACGAGGACGGAGCGGTTGCGGTCGCCCCAGCAGATGTTGGTGGGGGCTTCCTGATTGGGCACGAGGCGGAAATAGGATGTGGGGTTGGTGTTGCCGAAGGCGGTGATGGAGCGTGCCATCGTCATCATGCCGGCGATGGCGCGGCGGGCGTCGTCGCTGATATGCCGCCTTTCGTCGAGCATCATGTTGCGGCCCGTGGCGGGATCGTTGAGGCGCATGTGGATGTGGAGGCCGGAGCCGGCTTTGCCCGTGGTGATTTTCGGCGCGAATGTGACGGTGTAGCCCATGCGTCGCGAGAGGTTGCGGATGATCCATTTGGCAATGACGAGCTGATCGGCGGCATCCTGCGCGCGGACGGGAAGAAATTCGATTTCGTTCTGCTCGTAGATGATGCCGTCGGCGGTGAAGTTGCCCACTTCGGAATGGCCGTATTTGATCTGTCCGCCGGCTGCGGCTATGTAGCTCATGCAGAGTGTGCGGAACTCGTTGAATTTGGCAAAGGGGGCCGACTCGTGGTAGCCGTGCTGGTCGGTGGCCGGATAGGTGCCGTCGTCGGGGGCGATGACGTAGAATTCGAGCTCGCCCATAGCGTTGAATTCGAGCGAGGTCACTTTGGTGAATTCTTCGCATGCTTTGCGGAGTATCTGTTCGGGCGAGTTGGCGAGCGGACGGCCGTCTTTGTCGAAGAAGGTGCACAGCATGGTGACGGTGGGTATCTCGGCAAAGGGGTCGCGGAACGCTGTCGTGAAGCGGGGGATGACGTAGAGGTCGCTGTTGGCCGGATCGATGTGCTCAAAGAGGCTGGAGCCGTCGACGCGCTCGCCGAAGCTGAGGATGGTGTCGAGGTAGCGGAGGTCGTTGATGACGAAGTTGAGCGTCTTGAGCCGGCCGTCGCCGGCGGGATACATGAAGTTGACCAGCTCGATCCGCTCGGCTTCGATGTAGCGGATGATGTCGTCCTTGGTGAATTCGCTTGACGGCTTCTGGAGCGTCTGCACGAGATGATTTTTGTTGAGTCGGATATCGGCGTTCATGGTGTGAAAAGGTCAGTGGGTTGATTCAGTTACCTTCGAAATTCAGAGAGTCGATGATGGCGTTGGCGCGGTCGAGATCGCGTGCGCGCACCATCAGCCGCAGTCCGCCCAGCTCGCCGCCCACGGGATAGATGCGTGAAAAGAGCTCATTGTCGATGATGCACACGATGCCTTCCTGCTCGAGCATCGATTGCGCGATGTGGGCCTCGGCGTCGGAAGTGAATTCGCGGCAGAGGACTATCTCGTTGTCGTGGCGGTTGTAGGTTAAAGCCATAGGGGTGGGATTTAGCGGGGTGGAGATAGATAAAAAGGGACTACTCGCATAGTCCCTTCTTATGAGTTTCCAATAGGTACAATTTCTAAGGTGAAAAAGATTGTGTTAGGTTTTACGCCACAAAGATATCCTTTAATTTTGCCTCATGACAAATATTTTTATATGTTATGCAGCAGTGTTTTTTGCAATATTTGTTGTTGGTCGGGGGCAATGGCCTGATAATCAATCGGAACAAAATAATGGCGGTTGTGGCGGGAAGTGTTAATATTTTTTAATCTATGAAATTGCGGGCTTTTCGGTCATTTCCCATCCGGGTCGCAGGTTAATTCAGAAATTTTATGAAGTGCAAACGCCCGGCCGTCCCATACGCCATAGGTCATGAGACGGAATCCGTCGCCAAGCACTATGAGGCGGCTGTCGGGTCCGACGCTTTGGTCGACAATGGTGTGGCGGTGGCCGAAGATGAAGAAATCAGCATGGCCTTCTTTCTGTTCGAAATCGCGGGCGAAGCGCATGAGCGGATCGCTGTCGGGAAGGATGGTGGTGTGGCATGGCGCGTCGGCCGACAACCGGCTGTGGCTTGACCATCTGTGGGCAAAGCCTACGGTCCAGCGGGGATGGATGGAGGCGTAGAGCCACTGCGCGAAGCGGTTGCGGAACAGGCGCCGCATTATGCGGTAGGAGCGGCGCGGCTCGCCTACACCGTCGCCGTGCTCCATCACGAAGCGACGGCCGTCGATGTCGCGCACCACTACGCCGTCGGCGACCGTAAGCCCTATCTCTTTTGGCAGATAGTCGAATATCCAGATATCGTGGTTGCCTTTGAGCCAGGTGATCTCTACGCCCTGATCGGCAAGCTCGGCCAGCGCGCCGAAGAAGCGGACGTAGCCGCGGGGCACTACGGTGCGGTATTCATACCAGTAGTCGAGTATGTCGCCCATCAGATAGAGCGCCCGCGCGTGAGGCGCGATGCTGCGCAGCCAGTCGGCAATCATGCGCTCGTGATTGCGGTGGTCGGCGATGTATCCGGCACCGAGATGCAGGTCGCTTATGAAATAGGTGTTGGTGCGTTGCGCTGTCACTGTGAGAGGGGAGTGGGGTGGGGTCAGAGAAAACCGAGTTCGAGTTTGGCTTCTTCGCTCATCATGTCTTTGTTCCATTCGGGCTCAAAGACGATGTTGATGTCGACGCTTTTGATGCCTTCGATGCTTTCGAGCTTGATGCGCATGTCCTCGATGATAAAATCGGCTGCGGGGCAGTTGGGCGCTGTGAGGGTCATGTTGATGTGGAGGTTGGCGTCGTCGTCGATGTCGATGAGGTATATGAGGCCGAGGCTGTAGACGTCGACGGGGATCTCCGGGTCGTAGACCGTCCGGAGCATTTCCACTACTTTCTCTTCGAGTTCGGTGCGTTGCTGTGGTGTTATCATGACACAAAGATATGCAATTGGCCGCTTAATCGCAAATTGTTGCCGCGGAAGGCTGCGATTTGGCTGATTTGCCGGCAAAATAGCGGTCGGTTTCGGCCCTGACATCCTTGCGCAGGCGCAGGATGGTGATCATGGTGGGGAACGCCATCAGGGCGTAGAAGAGGTCGCAGAGGGCTACGGCCGCGTCGAGGGGCACGATGGCGAAGATGATGAGGGTGCCTACGAAAAACCATATGTAGCCGCGCGCCCCGCGTTCGCCCATCAGATAGGTGGCGCAGCGCGTGCCATAGAACGAGTAGCTGAACATCGACGACATGGCGAAGCAGGCCACTATGCACATGAGCATGTACTGCCCTCCGGGGATGGCGTTGCCGAAAGCGTCCATGGCCATATCGAGACCTTTGATTCCGGCACCGGCATCGGCGGGATTGCCACACAGCAGCAGGGCGACGGCGGTGAGGGTGCACACGAATCCCGAGTCGATGGCCGGGCCGAGCATGGCCACGAGGCCTTCCTTGACGGGCTCGCGGTTGGCCGATGTGCCGTGCATGATGGAGGCGGTGCCGACGCCGGCGTCGTTGACCAGGGCGGCACGGCGTGCGCCTATGATGGCGATGCCGGCCAGGCCGCCCCATCCGGCTTTAAGCGAGAATGCCTCGGAGAAGATGCTTTGGAACACGGCCGGCAGCCCGGTGATGTGCGTCACCACTATGTAGAGCACCAATATGAAATAGGCGGCCACCATGAAGGGAACGAGCACCGACGCCACCGAGGCGATGCGCTTCACGCCCCCGATGGTGACGAGCGCGGTGATCGTGGCTATGATCACGCCTACGATTGCTTTGGCAACCGTCGGGCTCTCGATAGTAGCAAACGAGCCGATGGTCGAGAGCGTGGCTTCGGTGAGCTGGTTGGCGTTCATGATGCAGAGCGTGCCGAACATGCCGGCGACGGCAAACACCGTGGCCAGCGGCCGCCATCTCTTGGAGAGGGCGTTGCGGATTATGTGCATCGGACCTCCGTAGGGGCGTCCCAGGCTGTCGTAGCTGCGGTATTTGATGGCGAGGACACCTTCATGAAACTTCGTCGACATGCCCACCAGCGCGCTTACCCACATCCAGAATATGGCGCCCGGCCCGCCCATTGCAAGCGCTATGGCCACGCCGGCTATGTTGCCCATGCCGATGGTGGCGGCCACCACCGAGGCGAGCGCCTGCACGGAGCTGATCTCCCCCTTGCCCGAATTCTGCTTCTGCCGCAGCACGCGCAGCGCTTCGGGGAAGCACCGCAGCGAGACGGCCCGCGAACGGATGAACAGGTAGAGCCCGCCGCCGATGAGGACGATGAAGAGCGGATAGCCGCAGATGGCGTCGGCTATGGATGTGAGGGTGATGTGTCCGGTCACGCGGCAGGGGTGTGGGGAAAGGTTGGACGGTGCGGAATGTCGCGGAAGGTCACACGAGGTGACGGATGAGCTCGGTGCGGTCGCCTTCGAGCAGGTCGATCACGGGAATCTCGATCATGGTGTAGGCGCCGGGCTGCTGACGCATTGCCGCGCGGGCCGCTCCGACGAGGATCTGGGCGGTGAGCGCCGGGTTGTTGATCGACATGTTGAACTCGAAGCGCTGGTTCTGCGTCTTGCCGCTGACACCTTTGCGCACCATGTTGACGCCATGGCCCATATCCTTGACTTCGTCGACGCTTGCCACAGCCATTACGTGCGTTTCGTCGGAGGCGAAGTAGGGGTCTTCTTTGACGGCGCGTGTCACTTCGTCGAGGCTTGCGCCGGGTTCGAGTTCCACATACACCATGCGGCGGTGAATGCCGGTGCCGAGCGGTATGGTCATCGACAGAGCGTTTTTCACGCCCGGTTTCGACTTGACGCAAACGGTGTGGCCCATGCTCATGCCAGGGCCGAAGTTGGTGTAGGTGATGCCTTTGGGTGCGGCGGCCTGCATGAGGGCGCGCACCACAGAGTCGCTGCCCGGATCCCAGCCGGCCGAGATGATGGCCACGGTGCCGTTGGCGCGGGCTATCTCGCCGAGGTGCGAGCGGAGGTCGGCGATCGAGGTGTGGATGTCGAAGGAGTCGACGGTGTTGATGCCTTCGGCAAGATACTGTGAGGCATAATGCTCCACCTGGCGGGTAGGAGTGCACAGGATGGCCACGTCGGTCTTGCCGAGGTTGTGAATGTCGGTGACCACTTTATAGGGTGCGAGCTCGGCGGGAATCTCGCTGACGCTGCGGCGCACCACGCCGGTTATCTCAAAGTCGGGGGCTGCCTGAAGGGCATCGAGCACGAAATGGCCGATGTTGCCGTAGCCCACGATGGCTGCTTTTATCTTTGTCATTTTGTTGTTTGCTTTTTCGGATTAAGGCGGATATCCGCTTGCGAGCAGTTCGGTGCGCGGGTATCCGCCGGAATGGTGGGATTGTCTTGTCAGAGCGCTCCGACGATCTCTTCGGTGTCGCGGGCTATCATCAGCTCTTCGTCGGTGGGGATGACCACGACTTTCACACGCGACTGCGGAGTGGAGATCTCGGCTTCGCGGCCGCGCACTGTGGCGTTGAAGGCATTGTCGATTTCGACGCCCATGAAGCGCAGGGGAGCACACACGTTCTCGCGCACGCCGGTCTGGTTTTCGCCGACGCCGCCGGTGAACACTATCACGTCGAGGCCGCCCATCTCGGCAGCGTAGGCGCCGATATATTTGAGGATGCGCTGTTCATACATGTCGAGCGCGAGCTTGGCCATTTTGTCACCGCTCTTGACGGCTGCCTCGATCTCGCGCATGTCGTTCGACAGGCCGCTGACGCCGGCCACGCCGCTCTCTTTGTTGATGATGTTCTGCATCTGCCCTACGGTGAGATTGTGCTTGGTCATCAGATAGGTGATGGCGCCGGGATCGACGTCGCCAACGCGTGTGCCCATCATCAGCCCTTCGGTAGGGGTCAGACCCATCGAGGTGTCGACGCTCTGGCCGTTGAGCACGGCTGTGATCGAGCCGCCGTTGCCGATATGGCATGTGACCATCTTGCAGTCGGTGATGTCGATGCCGAGGAATTCGGCCGCACGGGCGCTGACGTAGCGGTGGCTGGTGCCGTGGAAGCCATAGCGGCGCACGCCGTCCTCTTTGTAGTATTTGTAGGGGAGGGCATACATATAGCTCTTGGCGGGCATCGTCTGATGGAACGCTGTGTCGAACACGGCCACCTGCGGCACTTTGGGCATCAGCGCGGTGATCGCCTCGATGCCCGTGATGTTGGCCGGGTTGTGGAGCGGAGCGAGATCGTAGCAGTCTTTCACCTGACGGATCACTTCGGGAGTGATGAGCACGCTTTTGCTGAATTTTTCAGCGCCGTGCACCACGCGGTGACCTACGGCGTCGATCTCTTCGAAGCTCTTGATGCATCCCGTCTTTGGGTCTGTGAGGTTGGCAAGAATGGCTTCTACGCCCTGCTTGTGGTCAATGTGGCCGAGCTCGGTGATGGCTTTCGAGCCGTCGGCAAGCTTGTATTTGAGGAATCCGTCGTCGAGACCTATCTTTTCAACGCCGCCTTCGGCAAGCGTGTTGTTGGTGCGGGTGTCGATGAGTTTGTATTTCACGGAGCTGCTTCCGCAGTTTAGCACAAGTATTTTCATGATGCGTGAGATGTTGTCGGGTTAGTTCAATTCCGTTTATTTTTTAAGACCGATAGCCTGGTTGCAGGTCATGATGATGGTCTTGTAGATATCCTCGGGGAAGCAGCCGCGCGAGAGGTCGTTGACCGGAGCGGCGAGACCCTGCAGCACGGGGCCTACGGCCTGAACGCCGCCGAGGCGCTGCACGAGCTTGTAGGCGATGTTACCCACTTCGAGCGAGGGGAACACGAGCACGTTGGCGCGGCCGCTCAGCGGGCTGTTGGGCGATTTGGTCTGAGCCACGCCGGGCACGATGGCGGCATCGGCCTGCAGCTCGCCGTCGAGGATGAGGTCGGGAGCCATTTCACGGGCTATGCGGGTGGCTTCGATCACTTTGTCGACACGTTCGTGGCTGGCGCTGCCCTTGGTGGAGAAGCTGAGTATGGCCACGCGCGGCTCTATGCCGGCGATGTCGCGGGCCGTCTGTGCGGCCGAAACGGCTATCTGTGCAAGCTGCGGGGCGGTAGGATCGGGAACCACGGCGCAGTCGGCAAACACCATGATGCCGTTGGTGCCGAAGTTGACGCCTTCGGGCAGAAGCATGATGAATGCGCCCGATACAACGTCGATGCCCGGCTGGGTCTTGATCACCTGAAATGCGGCGCGAAGCACGTTGCCGGTGGTGTTCATGGCGCCGGCCACCTGACCGTCGGCGTCGCCTGCCTTGACCATCAGGCAGCCGAGATAGAGCGGGTTGGCCGTAGTGAGGCGCGCTTCCTCCATCGTGATGCCTTTCTTTTTGCGGAGCTCGAAGAAGAGCGGGGCATAGCGGTCGATGACTTTTTCGTCGGCCGGATTGACGATCTTGGCCTGAGAGATGTGCTCGAGTTTGAGGTCGCGGGCCATGCGGTGGATCTCAGCCGGATCGCCGATGAGGGTGATGTCGGCGATATGGTCGGCGATTATACGGTCGGCAGCTGTGAGCGTGCGGGGCTCTGTGCCCTCGGGGAGCACGATGCGCTGCGGATGCTTGATGGCGTTTTCCGTCAGTTTATCAAAAAGATTCATAATCGTTCGGAGGTTTATATATTTAACTATGTGCAAAGGTAGTGATTTTTTGCGCTCTTTATCACGTGTGCGGAAAATAATTTCTGAGCGGGGCAAACAATAGTGCGCGAAGCCGTGTTGTCAGTATATACGAGCATTAAAAACCATATATAATCGTTAAAAAGACTATCAATCATGAACTCACGCCGATATGACAATGACGGCGACCACCGCCGTCACCGCAAAACGCAATTGTGGATCTCAATAGGAGCCGTAGTGCTCATCGTGTTGCTAATCCTCTGGCTCACAATAGCCGACCTCTGGGGCGACACCGATGTCGATGCCATCCTCCCGTTGATCAATCTCTGATCCCGCACCCCGGCTTCAGCACCTCTGCATCCGCCCGGATGCCGGAGCGTCAGCCTCCGGAGCCCGCTATGGGATCATGGAGGCACCGCCGCTCTCCGTTTCCAGCGGCTATGCTGCAAGGGCTGCGCAGCGCATTGCAGCTCAATGGCAGTGCATGGACGTGCCCGGCCATGAAATGCATCGTATCGGTAGGGCAGGGCCTCAACAGAATTGCGCAAAAAAATTACTCCCCGACTTCCGGTTGGATCCGGATGCGGGGAGTTGATTCGTTTGTGCCCGGTGTGAGCAAACAAGCTTACGCTTTTGCGTCGCGGTCTTTCGGACGACGCTCTTTGATGCGTGCTTTTTTGCCGGTGAGGTTGCGCAGATAGTAGAGTTTTGCGCGGCGCACCTTGCCGAGTTTGTTGACGGTGATCGAATCGATGAACGGCGATTCGATGGGGAAGATACGTTCAACACCGATGTTGTCGCTCATTTTGCGCACTGTGAAGCGCTTTTTCTCACCTTCGCCCGAAATTTTGATGACAACGCCGCGGTACTGCTGAATACGCTCTTTGTTGCCTTCTTTGATGCGGTAAGCCACGGTGATGGTGTCGCCGGGACCGAATTCGGGATGTGTCTTGCCGGTGGCGAAAGCCTCTTCGGCAACTTTGATTAAATCCATTTCTTATTGCAATTAAAATGTTAACACTTGCCGCAATATTCGCAGGCTGCTTGTCCTGCCAGAGATTGCGGAATCGGCCGCAAAGTTACATCTTTATTTCCATTCCCACAACCCCTTCCTTCACATTTTTTCCACATTTACGCCGGCGCTTTGTTTTTTAATACTTCAGATTATTTGTAGCGGGTCCAGCGAATGAGTTCTTTAAACGTCGGTTTCTTGCCATACATGAATATGCCGACGCGGTAGATCTTACCGGCGATCCATACCATGGCGAAGAATGAGGCGTAGAGGATCACCAGCGAAACTGCGACCTCCCATCCGGGGATATTGTAAGGGATGCGGGCCATCATGACCATGGGCGAAGTGAACGGAATCATCGACATCCACACAGAGAGCGACGAGGTGGGGTCGGAGGCAGCCGTCATGCCGAACACGATGCCGAGGATCACCGGGAAAATGACCACCGACTGAAGCTGACCGGCGTCCTGGATGTTGTCGACAGCCGAACCGATAGCCGCATAGATGGCTGCATAGAGCATGAAACCGCCGATGAGGAACAGCAGGAGGAGGCCGAAGAGGCGCAGGATGTAGCCCACGTCGCTAAGCATCGCCAGAGCCTGAAGCATGCCAACGTTTGACGACACGGAAGTCACATCGGCGCCGGAGTTGATCATGGCCATGTCAGATGCCACATCCGCTGGAATGATGGCCGGCAGGAGGAATGCCGACATGGCAGCGATGAGAGCCGTCCATATCAGTATCTGCGTCACCGCCACAAGTCCGATGCCGCATATCTTTCCGAGCATCAGCTGCATGGGGCGCACCGACGACACCACAATCTCCAGCACGCGGTTGGTCTTTTCCTCTATGATGCTGGTCATCACCATCTGACCGTAGAGAAGCAGGCACATATACAGCAGGATAGTAAGGAGCATGCCGAGCATGTAGCTGAGCATGGTCGATGACTCGCGGCTGTCGCCCGAGGCATCGTATTCCTTGCTTATGATGTCGACGTCGCTCTGGACTTTGGCCAGAATCTCCGTGTCGATATTCATTGATTTGAGGCGGTAGTCCTCGATGATTTTATTCACCTGCGAGGCGATGGCCGATTCCAGGGTCATCGACGACGGGCCGGCAGTGAAGAGCTGCAAGGGAGTGGCGTGGTCCATGACATCGCGGGGAATGATGAGCACCGCGTCGGTTTTCTCCTCCTCGAGGAGAGCGTGCCAGTCGGTGCCGGACGCGAGCGTGTCGATGGTGTATTCATCGGTGGCCTGCAGATGCGGGGCGATCATGCCGGAATTGTCGATAACGGTCATGCTGCGCTGGTCGGTGCCGGCCAGTTCGGCCACGAGCACCGGTGTGACCATCAGAGCCAGCATCAGTATCGGCATCAGGATGGTGGTGATGATAAAACTTTTCTTGGTGACGCGCTCCATGTATTCGCGTCGTATGATGATTGCTGTTTTGGATGACATAAGGCTTACTGTTGTTTAGAGTATGCTTGGAGATTTTCAGATCACACAAATCTGACACGCCCCTACACTGCCGGTTCAGCGCCGGCATTCGACGACGACACAGTGGAGATAAAAATATCATTCATCGAAGCCATGGCCGGATTGAATGAAACCAGCTCGACGGTATCGTTGACGGCTGAGATGAGATCACGCTGGGCGATGCCGTCGGAGAGCGTGAGGTCGAGGCGCTTTTTGCCGGACGGAAGGATCTGGTAGGACTCGGCGGTGAGCATCGGTTTCAGCCGCTCGGAGAGCAGCGATGCGTCGCCGTTGAACTCTATTGAATATTTGCCGCGGGTGAATTCACGGCGGAGAGCGTCGACCTCGCCCGTGAGTATGTTGCGGCCGTTGTTGATAAGGGTGATATTGTCGCAGATTTCTTCGACGGAAGCCATGTTGTGGGTGCTGAAGATCACCGTCGCGCCCTCATCTTTCAGCCGCAGGATCTCATCGCGCAGCAGATTGGCGTTGATCGGGTCGAAGCCTGAGAAGGGTTCGTCGAAGATAAGGAGCTTCGGGCGGTGAAGCACGGTGACTATAAACTGCACCTTCTGCGCCATGCCTTTCGAGAGCTCCGACACCTTGCGGTTCCACCACTCGGAAATATCAAAGCGGTCGAACCATTTTTTTAGCTCGGCCACCGCCTGCTGTCGGGAGAGGCCTTTGAGACGGGCGAAAAACACAGCCTGGTCCCCTACTTTCATTTTCTTATAGAGGCCACGCTCTTCGGGCAGATAGCCGATGTTGACAACATCGTTCTGCGTCAGCGGGTGGCCGTCGAATGTCACGCTGCCGCTGTCGGGCGCGGTGATGTGATTGATGATGCGTATGAGCGTGGTCTTTCCGGCGCCGTTGGGGCCGAGCAATCCGTAGACTGTTCCGGCGGGCACGGAAAGCGAAACCGAATCAAGGGCCCGGTGAGAGCCGAATGTCTTCGAAACGTTTTCAACGCTGAGTATTGATTCCATGAAATATTAATGAATGGGTTATATTACAATTAGGTGAGCCGGGCACGAACGGCTCCGTACGTTTTCTGCTTAATTTGACGCAGCAAAACTCATAAAATTTCACTCGCTCTCCATTTTTTTTTGATTTTCCGCCAAACCAGCGGTCGACAATCACGGCGATGGCACCGTCGCCGGTGACGTTACAGGCTGTTCCAAAGGAGTCCATGGCGATGTAGAGCGCAATCATCAGCGAGCATTGAGCGGTGTCGAAGCCGAGGATCGACGACAGGAGTCCGAGCGAGGCCATTATAGCGCCGCCGGGTATACCGGGAGCCGCGATGATGGTGACGCCGAGCATGGCGATGAAATAAGCGAAAGTGCCGGCATTATACGGTATGCCGTGCATGATCATTATGGCGAGCGCGCACGCCACAATCTTCATCGTGCTGCCCGACATGTGGATGGTGGCGCACAGCGGGACGGTGAATCCGGCGACGTCACGGCTCACGCCCATTTTGACTGTCTGCTCGAGGGTCACCGGAATGGTGGCTGCCGACGACTGGGTGCCGAGGGCGGTGAAATAGGCCGGCATCATCGTGCGGAGCATTTTCAGCGGATTGCCGCCCGAGAAGCATGCGGCAATGCAGTATTGTATCAACAACAGCAAGATGTGCATGACGAAAATCACGGCTATGATGCCGACGAATGTCGACAGGACGGAGGCCACCTTGCCTTCCACCGTCATGTTGAGAAATATCCCGAATATATAGAGCGGCAACAGTGGAATAACGACACGGCGGATCGCCATGTCTACGACCGACCGCAGTTCGCCGAGTCCGTGCCGTAAGGCATTGCCTTCGACGAAAGCCGTGCCGAGACCGAGCATGAATGCCAGCACGAGAGCTGTCATCACCGGCATAAGCGGCGGTATGGCCACAGAGAAATAAGGCTCGGCAACCGCTCCCGCACACTCCGCCACCGAGTTCACGGACGACGGCGTGATCAGTGACGGGAAAAGCCATGCTCCGGTGAAATATGACGCGAAGCCTGAAAACAGTGTAAACCCATAGGCGAGCAGCGCCGTGAATATGAGCATGGCTCCGGCGCGTTTGCCGATATCGGCAATGGCCGGCGCCACGAATCCTATGATGATCAGCGGGATCATAAAGCCGAGGAATTGCGAGAAAATCTCGTTGAATGTGGCCATGATGCGGGCGCCCCATAGTGGCATCACATATCCGGCTGCCACGCCGAGGGCAATTGCCAGCACGATGCGTCCCAATAATCCCGACCTGATTTTTGATCTGTTTTTCAATTCCGCTGATAATGATTATGCCGGTTAGTTTAATAATGAGCGGATTATTGCTCTTTCGGGAACAAAGTTACAGTTTTTTCTTTTTTTCTCAATGTTTGGTGTAACTATTTGACCGTTGGTCACGTCTATTAAATGTGTAGAGTCCAAGGGCAAATGCAATATTAACGAAAATGTTTGAAAAATTCGACAG
>CABUBG010000035.1:0-22690 GCA_902489785.1 uncultured Porphyromonadaceae bacterium | reverse complement strand
TGGGTTTGAATGATGATGATTCACATCCCCCCATAAGCGGGCATAGAAGCCTTCTATGCCACGGCTACTTCGCATTAGCTGACGCTTCCGCCCCCGATGCCAAGAGGCGGTGTTAGGAGCGGCGGCTTCCAGCCGCCGGAAACTGCCAAAATATTGGTCTATTGGCTATTAAGGTTGTCGGCGGCAAGATGCCGCCGCTCCTAACTGCCGCTGATTCACCTCGATGAGAATGGGTTTGACTGCCTCTGATTCACCCTGTTGAGAGTTGGGTTTGAATGATGATGATTCACATCCCCCCATAAGCGGGCATAGAAGCCTTCTATGCCACGGCTACTTCGCATTAGCTGACGCTTCCGCCCCCGATGCCAAGAGGCGGTGTTAGGAGCGGCGGCTTCCAGCCGCCGGAAACTGCCAAAACATTGGTATATTGGTTATTAAGGTTGTCGGCGGCAGGATGCCGCCGCTCATAAGTGCCGCTGATGCACCTTTTTAAGCACATTGTCTATTTTGCTGTTTGCTGGTGGAAGGAACGGGTGGGGGAGGGCGGAGCGGACGGTGCGCGGAGGAGGTATGTTAAGGACTGTTAAATCGGTCGGGCGGCCGTCGGCGCTTGGCGTATATTGCTTAATTTTGCGTTTCAAGAACCGGACGTCGCATCAGGCGGCCGGTTGACTATGCTCCAATCATTGATCATCATACCGAATATGAGGAAACTTTACACATCAGCAATAGTTCTTATGTTGCTGGGGCCGGCCGCAGCATTCAGCCAGAGCAAGATCAGCCCGTCGGGGCGCCATGCCATCGCGGCTTTTCAACGTCAGAGCGCACAGTCGCGTGCTGGGCTTGAGGCACCGCAGACCGGCATGATAGTGCGCCTGGCCGAAGGATGCGACGTGTCGGCGCTGACCGACGCCGGCTTTGAAGTGGTGGCCGATCTCGGCGGTATGGCCGTGGTGCGTGCCGCCATTACCGATGCCGAGCGAATGGCCGAGATGCCACAGGTACGTTCGATAAGCTTCGGGCAGAAACGCCGGCTGCTGATGGATGCGGCGCGCAGCGCATCGGGTGTCGACGCTGCCCATAACGGCATCACCGCGGCCGGACAGACCACGTCGTTCACCGGCGCGGGCGTGATACTCGGCGTGATGGATTCGGGCCTCGATCCCAACCATGTCAATTTCTCCGGCCGCGTGGAGCGCCTCTGGCACTATAAGAGCGCTGACGGCACCGCTACAGCATATACCGGGTCGACCGTCGGTGGCTTCAGCACCGACGACGCGCAGGAAACCCACGGTACACACGTGACCGGCATCATGGCCGGCGGCTACCGAGGCAACGTCACCACCTACAGTGCCTCATCGGGAACGGGCAATCCCTACTACGGCGTGGCCCCCGAAGCTGCGCTTGCCATCAGCTGCGGCGAGCTTTACGATGCCAATATCCTGGCGGGTGTTGAGCAGATAATCAGCTATGCCGAAACGCAGGGCAAGCCGGTGGCCGTCAACCTGTCGCTGGGCTCCAACGGCGGTCCGATGGACGGCACCGACGACTTCTCGGTGGCTCTCGACCGTCTGGGCGAGCGCGGCATTATCTGCGTTGCGGCCGGCAACGAGGGCGCCGACAACATATCGATCGAGAAGACATTCACCGCCTCCGACAACACGGTGAAAACCATCCTTTACTACAACAACCGCCTTGTGACCAGCAATATCGGCACGCTCGACATATGGGCTTCCGACGGCACGGCGCTCACGGTGAAGATAGGCAATGTCAGCTCGACGGGCACGGTGAGCAATGAAACCACGCTGGTCACCAACGCCACAAGCGAGCAAACCATCACCAAAGGCGTCAAAAGCACCGGCGGATATATCTATTACACCACCGGTGTAGACGCCAACAACGGCCGCTACAACGCCAATCTCTATTTTGACGAGTCGCTGCCCTCGACAGGCCGCTTCGCCATCACCGTCAGCGGCAAAGCCGGTCAGAAAGTCAATATCACTTTCAGCGGTTACTCGGCGCTCTCCAACCGCTACAACGGTACGTCGGGCACCGTGCTCAGCGGCTATACGACCGGCAATCCCGACAACTCGATCAACTCGATGGCCTGCGGCAAAAACGTGCTCTCGGTGGGTGCCTACAGCACGCAGACCTCCTATCGCTCGCTCGATGGGACACTCTCGACGTCGGGTGAGACGCTCGGCTCGCATGCCAGCTTCTCGAGCTACGGCAAGGACTTCTTCGACCGCAAACTGCCCGAGACGTCGGCTCCCGGCACGGTGATCATGTCGTCGTTCAGCACACCCTATGTCAAAGCCGGCAACGGCGACGACTACGGCGAATCGGCCGACGATATGGTGGCCAAGGTCACCTCCGGCTCGTCGACTTACTACTGGGGACCGATGGAGGGCACCTCGATGGCCACGCCTTATGTCACCGGCGTGATGGGCCTCTGGCTTCAGGCCGACCCGACGCTGACCATGGCCGACGTGCGCGACGTGCTCCAAAGGACCTCGGCCACCGACAGCTACACCCAGGCCGCTCCCGACCGCTTCGGCTACGGCAAAATCGATGCCGGCAAGGGTCTGGAGTATATCCTGACGAAAGCCTCGATAGGCACCGTGACCGACGACAACCGCGCCGTGGTGGTGCTCCCCACCGCTTCGGGCTACGACATCACGGCCGCCGGAGCCTCACGCCTGTCGGCACGGCTCTACGACCTGCAGGGACGCACCGTAGCGGAGGCCGATGCGGCCGGCAACAGTCTTTCGCTCGATGCTTCCGGCGTGACCGGCGGCATATATGTGCTTCGCGTCAGCGGCGACAACTTCTCATGGTCGACTAAAATCACACATTAATATATATAAGAAGAAATAACTATGGCAAACTGGTTTGAATGTAAAGTACGTTACGATAAAATGATGGAAAACGGCGTTCCCAAGAAGGTCAACGAGCCTTATCTGGTCGATGCGCTGTCGTTTACCGAAGCCGAGGCCCGCATCATCGAAGAGCAGACCCCCTTCATCTCCGGCGACTTCTCGGTGAGCGCCGTGAAACGCACAAAAATATCCGAAATATTCCGCGACGACACCGCCGACAAATGGTATCTCGCCAAGGTGGCTTTCATCACCATCGACGAAAAGACGGCCGTGGAGAAACGCACCATCTCGCAGATCCTCGTGGCCGGCAGCGACTTCAAAGGCGCCTACGACAATTTCATGGAAGGCATGAAAGGCACGATGGCCGATTTTGAGCTCGTGTCGCTAAGCGAGACACCTCTGATGGATGTCTACGGCGCAAAACTTCTTGCCGGCACCAAACCTGACTCGGCTGAGTGACGCCATGACGAATGTAATCGACAACCTGCGGCGCATCAGAGCCACGCTCCCCGGGGGCGTGGATTTGTGTGCCGTATCGAAATTCCATCCCGTGGAGGCGTTGCGCGAGGCCTACGACGGCGGGCAGCGCTGCTTCGGCGAGAGCCGTGTGCAAGAACTGCTGGCCAAAATCCCGCAGATGCCCGCCGACGTGCGCTGGCATTTCATAGGCCATCTGCAGACCAACAAGGTGCGCCAGCTCATCGGCCGCACGGCCATGATAGAAAGCGTCGACTCCGAACGGCTGCTGCAGCTCATCGATAAAGAGTCGGAGAGGGCAGGGGTTGTGACACGCGTGCTCCTGCAGCTGCATGTTGCGGCCGAGGAGACGAAATTCGGCTTTAGCCCCGACGAGATGCTCGACTATTTCCGACGCCGCGGCTTTGAGCAGCTGCGCGCCACCCACCTGTGCGGCCTTATGGGCATGGCCACCAACACCGACGACAACTCGCGCGTCGACGCCGACTTCCGCCTCATCGCCGACACCCGCCGGCGCATCGTCGAGCTCTGCCCCGACCTGCGCGGCTTCGACATCCTGTCGATGGGCATGAGCGGCGACTATCTCCGCGCCATCGCCGCCGGTTCGACACTCGTGCGCATAGGCACCGACATCTTCGGCCCCCGACAATACTGACACCGAGGGGCTTTTCCAGGGCCTTTCGGTCGTTCCGCGAAAAAAATATTCATAATTCGGCGATTTTTTCTCGGATTTGAATTAATTTTATGCCGTGAAAACATTTTAACATCCATAATAAGCTAATTATCATGAGTAACAAACAAAAGCAATGGGGCGCGATTATCGTGATGATCGCACTGTTTGCCATGATTGCCTTCGTGACCAACCTCTGTTCGCCGATGGCCGTCATCGTCAAAAACCAGTTCGGAGCCTCCAACCTTGAATCGCAAATCGGTAACTACGGCAACTTCATCGCCTATCTCGTCATGGGCATTCCCTCGGGCATGCTCCTCAAGAAATATGGCTATAAGACAACAGCCCTCATAGCTCTCGTGGTCGGTATCGTCGGCATCTTCGTGCAGTGGATGAGCGGCTGGGAAAGCATGCAGGGTTCGGCGTTTGCCGTCTACCTGATCGGTGCGTTCATCGCCGGCTTCTGTATGTGCATGCTCAACACTGTCGTAAACCCGATGCTCAACATCCTCGGCGGCGGCGGCAAGACCGGCAACCAGCTCATTCAGATTGGCGGCGTGTTCAACAGCGCTGCTGCCGTGGCCGTCTACATCATCATGGGCGCCCTTATCGGCGAAGCTGCCAAGGCTCACGTTTCCGACGCCACCCCGGCTCTCTTCATCGCCGGCGGCATCTTCATCGTTGCTTTCATCGTGATCCTCTTCACCAAGATCGACGAACCCGCACGCCCGAAAGCTTCGGCCAAGAAAGTCAAGGACAAATACAGCGCCTTCTCGTTCCGCCACTTCCGTCTCGGCATCCTCGCCATCTTCCTCTACATGGGTCTTGAAGTGGGCACCCCGACTTATATGATGCAGTATCTCTCGTCCGACACTCCCGAGATGGCCGAGCAGAAAGCCGCCATTCTGGCTAAATATGAGTCGAATCAGGTGACGATCGAGCAGGCCGCCACCGAACTTGTGGCATTAGCCAATGCCGACGCAATGAAGAAAGATCCTTCGGCTAAGGCTCCTACGGAAGCGGAAAATGACAAGGCAGTCAAGGATATGGCCCAGAAGATCACCGACGGGGAACTCACCGTAAGCAAGGTTGAAAACTCCGCCAAAGGTATGGGCATGCTCGGCGGCACCGTCGGCCTTATCGTGGCCGTCTACTGGCTCATGATGCTCGTAGGCCGTTTCGTCGGCGGTTCGATCGGCGGCAAGGTTTCCTCACGCGCCATGATCATCGTGGCTTCGTCAGTGGCCATCCTTCTCACCGCCTTCGGCATGTTCGCTCCCGAGACATGGACGGTAACCGTTCCCGGCATCGACTGGGCGAAACTCGAAATGATCTGGGCTTCAGTGCCTGTGGGCATCTTCGCCTTCATCCTCATCGGCCTCTGCACCTCCGTCATGTGGGGCGGCATCTTCAACATGGCTGTTGAAGGCCTCGGCAAATACACCGCCATCGCTTCCGGCGCATTCATGACAATGGTGTTCGGCTGTGCCATCATGGTGGCTCTCCAGGGCTGGCTCGCCGACATCACCGGTTCTTACCTGCTCAGCTACTGGGTAGTGATGGGTTGCGCCGCTTACATACTCTACTACGCTCTCATCGGTTCGAAGAATGTCAATACCGACATCCCCGTCGAAGAAGAGGAAGCCAAAGAAGAGATCATCGACGCTCTCTGATCCCGTCAGATCAATCCAACATATCGCGCTGCCGGAGCCTTACGCCCCGGCAGCGTTCGTTTATAGCCTGCCCCGCCAAGTAATAAGGAGCGGAGGCATCCTGCCTCCGTGTGTTAGTATCTGAATGTCAGGGATGTGGGCGCTGCCGGTAGGGATGTACGGAGGCGGGACGCCTCCGCTCCTAAGGCTTCGCGCTGTGGCGGGTCGGTTTTTCCGAAAGGGCGTGGCTGCCGGCTGCCGGCTATATATTTTGGAATTGGATTTGCCGGATTGGTTGGTTTTGACTACTTTTGCCGTTGGAAACAAAACATCTCACCAACACCCGCTCACAATGGACAAGAAAATTATGGATTCGGCGGCCGACAACATCCGCGTGCTCGCTGCCTCGATGGTTGAAAAAGCTAAATCAGGCCACCCCGGCGGAGCTATGGGTGGCGCCGATTTCATCAATGTGCTGTATTCGCAGTTTCTCGTCACCGATCCCGACGATCCGATGTGGCCTGCCCGCGACCGTTTTTTTCTTGATCCCGGCCACATGTCGCCGATGCTCTACAGTGTGCTCGCCCTCTGCGGCTACTACACCATCGACGAGCTTCAGCAGTTCCGCCAGTGGGGCAGTGTGACCCCCGGCCATCCCGAGCTCGACCCGCGCCGCGGTATCGAGAACGCCTCCGGTCCCTTAGGCCAGGGACACACGATGGCCGTGGGCTGCGCCATTGCCGAGCGCTTCCTTGTTGCGCGCTTCGGCGAGACATGGGCTCACAAGACCTACGCTTTCATCTCCGACGGCGGCATCCAGGAAGAGATCTCGCAGGGTGCCGGCCGTGTGGCAGGCTTCCTCGGCCTGTCGAACCTCATAATGTTCTACGACAGCAACCGCGTGCAGCTCTCCACCGACGTCGACGCCGTCGACACCGAGGACTATGCCGCCAAATACCGTGCCTGGCACTGGAATGTGCTTGAAGTCGACGGCACCGATCCCGAAGCGATGGCCGAAGCAATCACTGCCGCTCAGGCCGAGACCAAGCGTCCCACGCTCATCATCGGCCACACCATAATGGGCCGCGGCTGCGTCACCGCCACCGGCGAGAACTTCGAAGGCCGTTGCTCGACCCACGGTCAGCCCATCAGCAAGTCGGGCGCCGATTATGCCGCCACCGTGCGCAATCTCGGCGGCGACCCCGAGAACCCGTGGGTGATCCGCAGCGAAGTGGCCGCCCTCTACGCCGCCCGTCGCG
Source organism: uncultured Porphyromonadaceae bacterium (assembly GCA_902489785.1). Classification (GTDB taxonomy): domain Bacteria; phylum Bacteroidota; class Bacteroidia; order Bacteroidales; family Muribaculaceae; genus Paramuribaculum. The sequence goes on along the minus strand of CABUBG010000035.1, from coordinate 15,753 downwards.
AGCAGCTCCGCACCATCGTGGCCTCCCGCCGCGCCGAGCAGAAAGCGTGGGCCGAGGCCAATCCGGCGCTCGCCGTCACGCTCAAAGGCTATTATGAAGGTGTGTTGCCCCATATCGACTACCGCGCCATTGTCCACAAAGCCAACGTGGCCACCCGCACCGCATCGGCCGACGTGCTCGCCGAGCTCGGCCGCAAAGTGGGCAACATGATAGTGTCCAGCGCCGACCTCGCCAACTCCGACAAGACCGACGCCTTCCTCAAACAGACCGGTGCGCTGAAACACGGCGACTTCACCGGAGCCTTCCTCCATGCCGGCGTGAGCGAGCTCACCATGGCCTCCATCATGAACGGCATTGTGCTCCACGGCGGAATGCTGGCAGCCTGCGGCACATTTTTCGTGTTTTCCGATTATATGAAACCGGCAGTGCGCATGGCCGCGCTCATGGAACTGCCCGTGAAATATGTGTGGACCCACGACGCCTTCCGCGTCGGCGAGGACGGTCCCACCCATGAGCCCGTCGAACAAGAGGCTCAGATACGTCTGCTCGAAGAGCTCCACAATCTGTCGGGCCGCCGCTCCATGCTTGTGATCCGCCCGGCCGACTCCGCCGAGGCCACCATAGCCTGGGAGATGGCGATGGAAAACCGCGACACTCCCACGGCGCTCATACTCACGCGTCAGGATGTCACCGACCTGCCGTCGGTTACCGGCGACCGCTACGACGAAGCCGAAGGCATGCGCCACGGCGGCTATGTGGTCATGGATGCCCCCTCGGCTGAGGTGACACTTGTGGCCAACGGCTCCGAAGTTTCGCTCCTCTGTCAGGTTGCCGTGCTTCTTGAGGCTGAGGGCGTCAAAGCCCGCGTCGTTTCGGTGCCGTCGCTCGGCCTGTTCGAGGATCAGGACGAAGATTACCGTCAGAGCGTCATCCCCGCCGGCATCCCCGTGTTCGGGCTTACAGCCGGCCTTCCCTCGACGCTCCGCGGTGTCTGCGGCCCCCGCGCCCGCGTCTACGGCCTCGACCGCTTCGGTGCGTCGGCGCCCTACAAGGTGCTCGACGAAAAGTTTGGCTTCACCCCTCAGAACATTCTCCGCGAAGTCCTTGCCTTCATTGGCAGGTAGGGCCGTGTGTTTTTGGGAATTAATATTTGTTTTAACGCATATTAACGTATAATTTGTCGGTGTTTAGCCTACATCTGTCTATGTTTGCATCCGACGTTGATGCGGCATCCGCCGTTGTGTCCGCGTCGAATATGTTAACCGTCTGATACCATTGTCATTCCCGATTTTTCTCATATTGGCTTGGCAATTATCTCAACGACTTGAAACGTATTATTTAATCAATATTATTAACCAATCTTACATTCAACATGAGAAAAATCTACTCTCTATTTTTGTTGATGCTTCTCCCGCTGCTGGCTGTAGCCCAGGACAATCAGGCTATATCCAAGACCCACACCAACTACAGCCCCTCATCGGGAAGAATGCAAGAGTACGCCCTGCAGATTCCTTATGCGGCAGCTGTGGGTCACGCCATGCCGTCGCAGGTAGGCGACTCTTACACCATCGGCATGTGGTTCAAACAGTCCGCACGCAACAGCTGTACCTATTACCGTGCAGTTAAACGTTCCGTACTTATGGGCCTCTCGACCACCGAACACATGAACCTCAACGGTAACTGGCTTCTGGAAATCAACGCCGACGGCAAGTTTCAATTAGACGGACACGGCGGTGAAAACAACGGAGCAGGCACCTACAGCATGGTCGGCGAAGTTTCCGGCAGTCCCACTGTTGAGCTCGACACCTGGTATTATGTCACTTTCGTTGTAGACAACGTCAACTTCAAAGCCGCCCTTTATCTCGACGGCGACCTCGTTAAAGAATGGGCCACGAGCACTCCGGGTCTTTTCTACGGTCCTACCGCTTCTCCCTGGAGCGACGGTGTGTTCCGATTCGCAGACTACGGTTTCTCCGGTGCTGTTGACGAAATCAACATCTACAACCGCGCTCTTACAGCCGACGAAGTGGCAGTAGCCAAAGTAAACGCCAACGCCGTTAGCGGCATGACCGGCTACTACACCCTCAACGCATCTACCGACGGCACATTCGCCAACGAAGCCACGAATGCAGCTTCCGGCACTAATGCCTCCTATCTCCTCGGCACCGCTCAAAATTTCTGGGCCGACAGCGGTCTTATCACAATGGCTTATTCATCGGCCACCCCTACTTTCGTTGAGGGCCGCGAAAATCTCCCCGTTGATGCGTCAGTGACCATCAGGGACGGTGAAGGCGGTACGCTCTCCGTTTCCGACGGCAGAAACTCCTATGTAGCTGCCGACGATCCCTATACCATCTCTACTGGCACAGTGCTCACTCTTACCGCCACTCCTGCCGAAGGCTATGAACTCGTAGGCATATATGCCGCATCTGCCGCAGGCGATATCGAAGCTGAAATTGCCAATGGCGGAACTTACACCGTTGTCAAGGACATCACACTGACCGCACGCTACACTAACGAAACCTACGCGCTGACCGTCAACAATGCTCTCAACGTGCCTTACACGCTGACCTACGGCGGAACTGAAGTTTCCGACCTCACCCAGCTTATGGGAGGCGGCGCAGAATACAAACTCACTCTCAATGTGCCCGAAAGCATGGTTCTCGAAAGCGTCCAGCTCGGCACAGAGACCCTTACGGCTGTCGACGGCGTCTACACCATCACTCTTGATGCCGATGCCACCCTCACCATCAACGCACGCAACAAAGCCCAGTACACCGTAACAATCAACCAGCCCACCGGCGGTACGGTTGCAGTTGCCAAAGGCTCAACAGCAATCAGCTCCGGCGATAAGGTTTACGAAAACGACGTGCTGACCCTCAGCAACACCAAAGATTCCGGCTACACTTTCGTCAACTACGTGATCAACGGCTCAAACACAACAGCCGAGACATATACCGTAACCGGCGATGTAACAATCTCAGCCCTCTTCGAAGAAGGCGTTGAATACTGCTACCCCGAAGGCAACGCAACCCGCTCGGATTCACGTGGTATCACTTTGCTCACCGTATCCGATGATCAGGGTAACACCGCTACCGTAACCGGTGCCGGCACTTCCGGAACCCACGCTCTCTACACCGACCAGACTTCAACAGTATTCGTCACAAAGCCCGGTGCTACCGTGACAATCAAGAATAATGGTTCAGGAACCTGGATGTCAAGCTACGTTTATGTTGACTATGACAAAAACGGCACATTCGATTTCACTGCAGCAAACTGCGCAGGCGCAAAGGTTGACGGCGAACTCGTTTCACACACCGGTTATTCCGGCACTTCATCCGATCCTACTGTAACATGCACAGGCTCTTCAATTGACTGGCAGGCCTCCTTCACCCTCACGATGCCGACATTCGTAATTCCCGAAGACCTTGCACCCGGCAACTACCGCATCCGCCACAAAGTTGACTGGAACTGTGTGGATCCTTGCGGTCGTCTGTCAGCCAACGGTTTCTCCGACAACTTCATGGATGCCAATGGTGGCGGTGTCATCGACTTCACCATCCGCATCGAATCGGAAGATTACGAAACAGCCCGCACCATCACCGTCGCTTCCGCTGACGAATCACTCGGCACTGTAGCCATCACAGATCCCGCAACCTCGGAATCCTCGATATCCACCGTTCAGAAAGGTGTTACCGTGAAAGCCACTCCGGCTGCCGGCTACGCTTTCCTCAACTGGACCGACGGCGATAACAATGTAGTGGCTACCACCGCATCCTACATCTACACCGGCGAAACCGATGTCACACTCACCGCTCACTTCGGCTATGCAGTGAACTTCACCGTAGGATCTGACGGCACAGCCACCGTAGTTGCCAACGGCACAAGCCTCAGCTCGGGCGATGTGGTCGCTCCCGGCACTGAAGTAGTGATCACCCTATCACCCGCCGACGGCAAGAACGCTCTCGTCGAACTCAACGGCACAAACGTAACTCTCGAAGGCAACACCTTCACCTTCACCGTTGAAGAGGCTACTACTATCGCAATCACATTCGTTGACCAGATCAACCACATCACTATCGTCACCGAAGGCAACGGCAGCGTTCAGGTATGGACAGGCTACGATCTTGACAACGGCAACAAACCTGCAGGCGTTCAGCTCACCACAGGCAGCATCATCCCCACCTACAGCGAATCGCTTGATGACAACATGCGTGCCCTCGAATGCTTCTTGATCCCCGGCACCACCGCCGACGGATATGAAAGCATCTCAAGCTTATCTTACTCGATCGGCAGCGACGTTGTCAATATCGATCTCAACACCTACGAATTCGTAACGATGGACACGAGCCTCGAGATACCTTCCGATTTCAACGAAGCAACCGTTGCAATGGAGATTCCTCTGGCCGACGTCAACGGTGAAGTGACACTCAACGTCACCTTCACAGGCAGCACCCAGGGTATCGGCGAAATCGGTATCGACGAAGCCAACGGCCCGGTTGAATTCTACAACCTCCAGGGCGTACGTGTAGCAGCTGAAAACCTCGTTCCCGGTTTCTACATTGTCCGTCAGGGCAACACCGCCAAGAAGGTATTCATCCAGAAATAATCCTCCATTATTTCATAACACCCCCGAAAAGGAGCGCCTCGGCGCTCCTTTTTTACTACCCCAACTAACGACAGGAGCGGCGGCTCCAGCCGCCGACAGCCTTACTGCGTGCAAGTCTGCTTATTACACCTTTTTTGAAGGATTTCGCTGACGCATCACTGGCGCGACCGCATGGTCCATATCCGTATGGCTCCCCCCGAAAATCCATACGCCTATGGCGGACGCATCATTGGCGCGTCCCTACATTGCGGGCGGTATCGTCATCATCATTCCCCCGATCTGGATGAATACCTTCTTGGCGGTGTCCCCCCCCCGGAAAATTCACACGCCTATGGCGGACGCGCCACCGTTGCGTCCGCCATAGGCGTGTGAACGGAAAATGACCCGTTTTGATGGCATTTCGTCACAAGAAAGCAGGGGTTTGTCACACATGCGACCCTGAAATTTGTTTTCAGGGTGGGGGAGACCTTAACTTTGTAATGTCGGAAGGGACGAAACAGTCCCCTTAAGGAGATCAAAATCCACCCCTCTCCCGACGCCGCGGCTGCGAAGCTCACGGTCACAAGAAGATTCCGTTACTGATGCTAAGAGAAGCACACATTTAAGGTTGAAAATTTTAATAGATGTGAGAAACACATTGAGAAGCACACAGAAAGATTAATGAAAAACACCGTACCTTGTCTTCAATCCGATTCTTGAAACAACACACCGACGAACACTGGAAAACACACATCCAGTCGAGGAGGCAGCACAGAGGCTCAGGCCCTGACTGCCTCCTCTTTTCGCATCCGGGCCATTACACCGGCAAACGGCCGAAAATAGGGAATATCACGCCGGCCGCTAACCAAATATATCGCAGGATTGTTGTAACTTTGTGCAAACCGTAACAAACGACGGCGTGCGGCACCGTGAGCCATTCGCTCCGACATAACCAAAATGAAGTAACACTAAAGAAACATAACCGAAAATGACATTTGAAGAACTGGGCGTGCGCGACGACTTGCGGGGCGCTATCGAAGAACTGGGATTTGAGTCACCGATGCCTGTGCAGGAGAAGGTGATACCGCATTTGCTGAGCCGCGAGGGCGACGTGGTGGCTCTGGCACAGACAGGCACCGGCAAGACGGCGGCCTTCGGGCTGCCGCTGCTGCAGCGCATCGACCCCGACGTCAACCGCCCGCAGGCGCTCATCCTCTCGCCTACGCGCGAGCTATGCCTGCAGATAGGCAGCGATCTGGCCGACTTCTCGAAATATATGCCCCAGGTGAGGGTGCTCCCGGTCTACGGCGGCTCGAGCATCGAAAGCCAGATACGCGCGCTGCGCCAGGGCGTGCAGATCATAGTGGCCACCCCCGGCCGTCTCATCGACCTCATAAAGCGAGGCGTGGTGAATCTCGACGACGTACACACCGTGGTGCTTGACGAGGCCGACGAGATGCTCAACATGGGCTTCCTCGACTCTATCGACGAGATCCTGGTTTCGGTGCCCGCCGACCGCAAGATGCTGATGTTCTCGGCCACGATGCCCGACGAGATAGCCCGCATAGCCAGAAAATATATGCACGACCCGGTGGAATTCGTAGTGGGCAACCGCAACGAAGGCGCCGCCAACGTGCGCCATATCTACTATATGGTCAACGCCCGCGACAAATATCTCGCCCTCAAGCGCGTGGCCGACGACACCCCCAGCATCTACGGCATCATCTTCTGCCGCACCAGGCGCGACACCCAGGAGGTGGCCGACAAGCTGATAGCCGACGGCTACAACGCCGACGCCCTCCACGGCGATCTCTCGCAGCAGCAGCGCGACCTGGTGATGCGCAAGTTCCGCGACCGCGTGATCACGCTGCTCGTGGCCACTGACGTGGCCGCGCGCGGTCTCGACGTCGACGATCTGACCCACGTGATCAACTTCGGCCTGCCCGACGATCCGGCCGTCTACACCCACCGCTCGGGCCGCACCGGCCGCGCCGGCAAGACGGGCATCTCGGTGGCCATAATCCACTCGCGCGAGAAAGGCAAGCTGCGCGAGATCGAGAAAAAGATAGGCAAGAAATTCGAGCGCAAGGAAGTGCCCACGCCGCAGCATATCATCGAAAAACAGCTCTACAATCTGGCCGATCGTCTGGAACGCGTGGAGGTCGACGATGAGGAGATAGCCAAATATCTGCCCGGCATAAGCCGTAAGCTCGGATGGCTCTCGGGCGAGGACCTGCTCAAGCGCGTCATCTCGCTCGAATTCAACCGCCTGCTCGACTACTACCGCGACGCCCCGGCGCTCGACTTCATCGACGAGAAACCCTCTCGCGAAAAGAAAGAGCGCAAACGCCCGGCTACCGACGCCGAGAAGGACCGCCGCACCGCCGAGCGCGGCATGGAGCGAATCTATGTCAACGTGGGCAAGAACGACGGTTTCTATGCCGGCAATCTCATCGACATGCTCAACCATTGCGTGGCAGGCAAGCGCGTGGATGTGGGCCGCATCGACCTGCTGCCCGGCTACTCGCTCTTCGACGTCACGAAAGCCGACGGCCGGCGAGTGATCGAGGGGCTGCGGGGTGCCGAATGGATGGGCAAGCGCGTCTACAGCGAGGTGGCCGAGGCCGACAAGGACTATGCCCACGCCTCGGCACGCAAGAAACGCGCCGGCGATGCTTCCGGAGCGCAGGAGGGCGGTGAAGAGACCACCTACGACTACTTTCTGAAAAAATCGCGCTTCTCAGGTAAAAAAGCCACCAAGAAGTCAAAAAAACGCTAACTTTGCATTTTAACGCCGCGCCCGGCGCTTCAACTCCGGCGCGGCCGACGAACCCATCAGCAGAAGAGAAGAAAACATGAAGATTATCCGACACGTCATGGCATCGGCGCTCGCGCTTCTTGCCGTCATGCTGCCCGTAGGTGTGGGCGCCTGGACCATCTCCGACGCCTTTGCCACGGCTGGCGGCGATATCATCCCGCTGCTCGACCGCAACGCGCGCCTCGACATGATCGATTATTTCAACAGCGGCATGGACCGTCCCTCGACCAACGAGCTGGCGGGACGTTCGAGCATAACGCGGATGGACGACAGGTCGATGCGCATCAGACTCACGGATGCTTCAAACTATCAGCTGGCGGCTCTGCCCGCGGGCGCCGACACCCTCGTGGCCGTGATAGCCACGGTGCTGACGCCGGCTCCCGACAGCCGCATGGCCGTCTACACCCGCTCCTGGGACAAAGATCTCACTAAAAACATCTTCAAGCAGCCCGTGCTCTCCGACTGGCTCACGGCCGAAGGTCGCCGCCACCGCGATGAAGTGGCGAAGCTCGTGCCATTCATGCTCACGGCCTACGACTACGATCCCGCCACCTCCACGCTCACGCTGAGCGACAACTCCCGGCAGTGTCTGTCGGAAGAAGTGTATGAAACGGTGCGCCCCTATCTGAAAGAGAAACTGGTGTACCGCTGGAACGGTAAGAAATTCACGGCTGTGAAATGAACGCCCGCGCTTTATCACTCAGTCAGCTCAACCGCCGCGTGGCCGACGCACTGAGCATGGCACCCCTGCAGAACGTGTGGGTAGTGGCCGAGCTTTCCGATCTGCGCATCAGCCACGGACATTGCTACGTGGAGCTTATGGAAAAGGATGCCGACACCGGCACGGTGACCGCGCGACTCCGCGCCGTGATGTGGGCGAGCGTGTTCCCGCGACTCAACGCCGAGTTTATGGCCGGCACCGGCCGCCGGCTTGAAAGCGGCCTTAAAGTGATGGTGTGCGGCACGGTGAGCTATCATGCGGCCTACGGCATCTCGTTTGTGATATCGGCCATCGATCCTTCCTACACCATGGGCGAGGCCGAACGGCGCCGCCGCGAAATAATCGACCGCCTGACAAAAGAAGGGGTGCTCGACCTCAACCGCAGCCTCGAATGGCCCGACGTGCCCAGCCGCATTGCCATCATCTCGGCCCGTGGCGCCGCCGGTTACGGCGATTTCATCCATCAGCTCTACACCAACGCCTCGCATCTGCGCTTCAGCACCACACTGTTTGAGGCCATGATGCAGGGCGACCGCACGTCGCCCTCGGTGATCGCTGCCCTGGAGGAGATAGCCATGCGTGCCGACGACTTCGACTGCGTGGTGATAATCCGCGGCGGCGGTGCCACCAGCGATCTGCTCGCCTTCGACGACTATGCCCTGGCCAACAATGTGGCGCAGTTCCCGCTCCCCGTTGTGATAGGCATAGGCCATGAGCGCGACATCACCGTGCTCGACTATGTGGCCAACATGCGCGTCAAGACGCCGACAGCCGCCGCCGAATGGCTCATAGCGCGCGGCGACACCGCCCTCGAGACGCTGCGCCGCATGGGCTCCGACATCGTGCTGCGGGCCTCCGACCTCATAGCGGGCGCCAAGACGCATCTGGCTTATCTCGACAGCGCCCTCTCCACGGCCCCTGGCGCAGCCATGCAGCGCGCCACCGCCGCCCTGCAGCGCTCGGTGATGATGCTCGGCCAGACCGGTGTGCGCCGCCTGGCACCCGAGCTGTCGCGCCTCACCGCCACCGGCCATGCCATTGCCACGGCCGCCGCCACGGCGATAGCGCGCGCCACCGACCGCCTCGACAGCCGCCGCTCGCTGCTCGAAGCCCTCTCTCCGGCCGCAACACTGGCACGCGGCTACTCCATAACGACGGGCGCCGACGGACGCGCCATCCGATCGGCTTCGGCCCTGAAGCCTGGCGAACAGGTGGTGACCACGCTGGCCGACGGCTTTTTCACATCGACAGTCAACAAATAAAAATCATTTTCACACGCAATAACACCTAATGGAACAGACAAACGAATTCAAACCGGTCGGCGAACTCACCTACAATCAGGCCGTGGCCGAACTCGACTCCATACTGCGCACCATGCAGAGCGACAGTTGCGACATCGACCGCCTCACCGTCTACACCCGCCGCGCAACGCTCCTCATCAAGGAGTGCCGCTCACGCCTGACGGCCACCGACGAAGAGCTCCGCGCCATCCTCGCCGACCTCGAAAAATAATCCTCACGCCGCAAACGCCTTCATCATCCATCGCCCGTGAGTTTTTACGAACTGCGACACCGTTACGGCACCATCGCCTTCCTCATCGCCTCTATCGCGGTGGTGGGCGTGTTTCTCTATGTGTCCGACTCCATAGTGCGCGACCTCGCCCGCCAGGAGCGCTCGCGCATGCAGCTGTGGGCCGACGCCACAAAGGAGATTGCTGGTCTGGGCTCCGACGATTCGGGCGACATGGGCGGCAACGACATCGAGTTTCTGTTCAAGATCATAGAGTCAAACGACAACATACCGGTGATCCTCACCGCCGGAGCCGCCGACAGCATCATCGGCCAGCGCAACTATGAGCTGCCCGAGCTGCACGACGGCTTTTCGCCTTACACCGGCGAAAACCTCCGCTTCCTCACTGAAAAACTCGGCAAAATCCGCCGGAGCGACAACGTGATCGACATCGAGATCGCCCCCGGCAACGTGCAGCATCTCTATTACGAGGACTCGACGCTGCTGCGCCGCCTGAGCCTTTATCCCTATATCCAGCTGCTCGTGATGGCCGCCTTTATCCTGGTGGTCTATTTCGCCGTGACCTCGTCGAAGCGTGCCGAGCAGAACAAGGTGTGGGTGGGCCTGTCGAAAGAAACGGCGCATCAGCTCGGCACCCCCATATCGTCGCTCATGGCATGGGTGGAACTGATGCGCGAGCAGAATGTCGACCCCGAAATAGTCGGAGAGATGGACAAGGATGTGCGGCGGCTCTCGACCATCGCCTCGCGCTTCTCCAAGATCGGTTCGCAGCCGCAGATCGAACGCTTCGAGCTCGGCGAGGTGGTGACGGGAGCGGCCGACTATATGCGCACCCGCATCTCCTCACGCATAGCGCTGACGGTGACGGTGACCGACGGCGAGCTTCCCGTGGCCATGTCGGAGCCGTTGATAGAGTGGGTGATGGAAAATCTCATCAAAAACGCTGTCGACGCCATGGAAGGCGCAGGGCGCATCACCATCACCGCCTCGGCCGACGAATCGCGCCGGCAGGCCATAGTGGAGGTGAGCGACACGGGTCGCGGCATGACGCGCAAGATGCGCAAAGATGTGTTCCGCCCCGGATTCACCACCAAGAAACGAGGCTGGGGTCTCGGCCTGACGCTCGCCCGCCGCATCATCCAGCAGTATCACCACGGCCGCATCTATGTCAGCGACTCGGAGCCTGGTGCCGGCACCACATTCCGCATCCTTTTGCCATTGATAACCGCCGACGGAAAGAAGGTATGAAGCATCTGTTTGTCAGCGATTTGGACGGCACGCTGCTCAACCCCGAGAGCCGCATCAGTGCCCGCACCGCCTCGATAGTCACTGAGCTGTCGCGCCGCGGTGTGCTCTTCACTGTGGCCACGGCCCGCACACCCGCCACCGTCGAACCGCTGCTTTCGGCCACACTGACGCTTCCTCCGGCCATCGTCATGACGGGCGCCGCCATGTGGGACCGCCGCCGGCAGTCATATATTAATCCTCATTTCATGGAGCCTGCGACGGCCGCCTGCATCACGGAGGCATGCGCCGCCCACGGCATACGCCCCTTCAGCTACACGCTCGACGGATCGGGCATCATCCGCACCTACTACAACGGACGCACCTCGCGCCGCGAGCAGAAGTTTATCGACGAACGCGCCCATCTGCCGCTTAAGCGCTTTGAAATCAACCCGACAGGTGATGCCGCCATGTCATATCCCGACACGGTGCTGATTTTCGCTCTCGGCTTGCCCGACAGCATCTATCCGCTGGCCGACGAACTGCGCGCCACCGGTCTGTGCTCCGTATCGTCATATCCCGACATTTTCAACAGCGACGTCGCCTTCCTCGAAGTGTTCGCCCCGGGCGTCAGCAAGGCCTCGGCTGTCACCGACCTCAAAAAATTGACGGGCGCCGACCGTCTGACGGTGTTCGGCGACAATCTCAACGATCTCCCCATGATGGCCGTGGCCGACGTAGCCGTTGCTGTCGGCAATGCTTTCCCCGAAGTGAAAGCCGCCGCCGATATTGTCATCGGCTCCAACCGCGACGATGCCGTGGCGCTATATATCTCAGAAGAGCTCACGCAACACATCGAGTGAGCGCAGCGACTGCAATCCGGTATAGTGCAGCGAATAATATTGCAGGATGCCGTCGAGCAGCTGATTGCGCTCGTGGCGCGACATCTTGAACAAATGCATGTTGGCGGGATTCATGCGGCTCAGGGCCACGACGGCGCCCGACTGCACCGGGTCGAGATAATGGCGGTGCATAGGCGCGCTGAGGCGGAAACGGCCGTCGAGCATGTCGAACACCATCCCCTGGCGGTAGCCGCTCACGTCGGGCTCGATGCCGAGAAAACGGCCGAGCCCGTAGAGAAACATCAGATGGAAATTAGCCACCGACCCTGTCGGCAGCCGGTCGAGCAGCGTCACGGCATTGTGGATATAGGCATACGACAGTTCGTCGGGCGGTCCGTCGCGGAGCACTACGCCGAGCACCTCGGCAATGAACATCACCAGCGAACTCTTCACCGGGTTGGTGCGCAGCGAAGTCAGCGGCTCCTCGGCGCGCGGCTCGTGCATTATCATCACCTCGCGTCCGGGCCGGATGTCGGCCACGCACTCCACCAGAGCCAGAGGCATCAGCAGCGCCCGGCGCCGCAACGCCTCGCGCCCGGCGCCCGCCGGGATGGCGAAAGCCACCCGTCCCAGCTCCAGCGAGTATGCCGTCAGTATCGAATGCCGGTCCGTATGCCGCACCGTCCGCAGAGCAATTATATGTAGCTCCTTCTTCATAGCCTCACGCTTTCACTAACCGAACCAATATCTCTAAGCAGCGCACACATCGTGTCGCACAAGTCCGATCAGCTTACATTACGGCCACAAATTTACTCAATCTCCCGAAAATCTCCCTCCCTCACCTCCCAAAACCCACATTAAAAAAGTACACTCATACTCCCAACAAAATCCTGCATTGTGCATCGAGCATCGTGCATTGTGCATTGTTTTATCAAGTTTATTGGCTAAATTTGCATTTGCTGGCATAATCTGCGTATCAGATGCCGGCGAAACTAAATTGACATTATCCAAACCAATCATGAGAAACATTCTTTATATCAACCTGCTTTTAACGGTCGCCGCCGTAATTTTTTCAGCGTGCCATACTCATCAGACCGTAAACATCAAAAATGATAAGGTCATTCTTGCCGAAACCGATAGCATTGAAATCTTGTCACAAGTGATTGATTCAGCCAAGGATGAGTTTGACATTCCTGAAGTTGCTATTTGGCTTCGTAATAAAAATACGGGCGACGAGAAGAAACTGCTCCAGACAGTTCGTCCTAATGAATCTTACTGGTATGTATCTGATGGGACTGAATTTATTCCGGCATCGATAGATTCAATTCCGGTTGTTTACAAAGCGTTTGTGATCAATGAAAATCCACTGCAACTGATAGTCGAGGGTTGTCCCGATTTCAGGAACTATTATTCATATTTCATCGATGTGCCATCACGGAAAGCCAGTTGGGTACCGTCAAACAGCGGCTATATGGGATGGACGGAAGAAGGATATATGGTGTTTCGTTCATACCGTTATGTGTCTGATCCAGACATAGGCGGACGTTATACTCTCTTACAGGTGTTCAATGATAAGGGAGTGATGGTGGATTCCCTGGATCTAAAGCATGTGATACTTGAGGAATACTGATGAAATCACTACCTCAATTCACGATTCACGATTCATGATTCATGTCCACGAAACGATGCTGCGCGGGCTAATTCATAATTTCCTAACGGAAAAGTATACTGCTGTATGTAACTAAATAATATTTTGATGATGAAAAAATATTGGGGAATTATTGCGGGGAAGAAAAAAAGTGCGTATATTTGCACTCGCTTTTGCGCGATATCGCAAACGGCATGGCCCATTCGTCTATCGGTTAGGACGCAAGATTTTCATTCTTGAAAGAGCAGTTCGATTCTGCTATGGGCTACTCAATAAAACAAGCAATAAATTAAAAAAAGACTTAAAGCAATGGCAAACCATAAATCATCGCTTAAAAGAATCCGTCAGACCGCATCACGTCGCCTCCGCAACCGTTATTATGCCAAGACCGCTCGCAACGCCGTGCGCAACCTCCGCAAAGTAACCGACAAAGCTGAAGCTCAGGCTACATTCGTGAAGGTCACCAAGATGCTTGACAAGCTGGCAGCCAAAAATACTATCTCGAAGAACAAGGCTTCCAACCTCAAGAGCAAGCTCGCCCGTCGCATCAACAAGATCGGCGCTTAATCCGAGCATCGGGATTCACACTCCGGCGGCATCCTTATAGGGCTTTGCCGCTTAACTTTAGAAGTTCCGAGGCCCATTCGTCTATCGGTTAGGACGCAAGATTTTCATTCTTGAAAGAGCAGTTCGATTCTGCTATGGGCTACATGACACTGCGATTGAAAAGTCGCAGTGTTTTTTATATATCCCCGCACCTGCCTGCCATGGCTTCTGTGCTGTAACCGCTAAGAATCTCCCCCGCATATGATATCATCAGACCTGCGGCTGCTCCTCGACAGCGAGGCCGCCCGCATCAACAATCCGGCTTTCATCGATCTCGACCCGGTGCAGTTTCCGCGGCGCTTCACCGCGCTGCCCGACATCGAGATAGCCGCGCTGCTCTGTTCGTCGATAGCGTGGGGCAACCGCAAGATGATATGCCGCAACTGCGACCGAATGCTCGCCCTCATGGGTCACGATCCGTATAACTACGTCATGGACCGCGCCTACGAGGATCTTCCCGACGGCAACATCCACCGCACCTTCTTTGCCTCCAACCTCCGCCATTTCCTGCGCGGCCTTCACACCATATATTCGCGCTTCGGGTCGCTCAATGATTTCGCCCGTCACCACCGCATCGGCGACGACGAATTCCCCTCGTGGCGGCTTGTGGAGCTGATCAATGGCGAGCTGTGTACCGCCAACGAAGGCCGCACCGACTCGCGCTGCCTGCCGCTCAATCTGCAGCAGACGGCACTGAAGCGCGTCAATATGGCCCTGCGGTGGCTCGTGCGCAACGACGGCATCGTGGATATCGGCGTGTGGGACGCCATAACGCCGGCACAGCTCTACATTCCGCTCGACGTGCATGTGGGCGACACCGCCCGCAATCTCGGCCTCGTGACGCGCAAAGCCAACGACCGCCGCACCACCGTTGAGCTCACGCAGATGCTGCGCACACTCCGCCCCGACGATCCGGTGATCTACGATTACGCCCTTTTCGGCATCGGCATAATGTTATAAAAACCTAACGCAGAAAAATCCGGGCCGCTCCGGCCGATAGGTTCACAAAATTGTTTGTAATTTTGAATCGGAGCTTTTTCCATCGGCTCCAGCGTCACTCATAAACAAAAATTCAAAAAAAGTAGATTATGAAACGATTGCTCTTAATGCTCATAACGGTCCTGACACTGAGCCTCGGCGCCTCGGCTGCCGACAAAGGTGCGGCCATCACATTCAATAATACGAAGCACGATTTCGGCACCATCAAGTCGACCGACGGCCGCGTGACGGCCGTGTACCGTTTCACCAACACCGGCACGGCACCGCTGGTGATAATCACCGTTTCCAACGGCGGCTGCGGCTGCACCACGCCCTCCTATCCGAAGGCGCCGATAGCGCCGGGTCAGACGGGCGAGATAAAGATCCAGTTCGATCCGTCGGGCCGTCGCGGCGAGTTCAACCGCGAGGTGAAAGTGAAGACCAATGCATCGAAAAAACGCACTTCGCTCCGCTTTTCCGGAGTGATAATCCCCTGACGATATGAAGAGAATAACACTGTTCATGATGCTTGCCGTGTCGGCCGTGCTCGGAGCGCGTGCCGTAACGGAACTCGTGTGGCTTAATCCCACGCATGATTTTGGAGCGTTCCGCGAAGAGATGGGGCCTGTGACCTGCGTTTTCAAGGCAGTCAACGTGGGCAACGAGCCTGTGACCGTGATCGATGCGCGTGCCAATTGCGGCTGCACACGTCCGGCCTATCCCCGCACTCCCGTCGCCCCGGGCGACACGCTTTGCGTGTCGGTGTCCTACAATCCCAGCGGACGTCCCGGCAGCTTC
>CABUBG010000034.1:0-23207 GCA_902489785.1 uncultured Porphyromonadaceae bacterium | reverse complement strand
GACGCAAATTTAACACTTTTCCTAAAATCTATGCACCGGGAATTCGGCTTGACCCGTAAAAAGGCGAACTTGTCAACTTCGTCCTTACCAGGGCCAATGTTGACGACCGCAACGAAAGTGTCATGAACGCGCTGACTGACAAGGTGTTCGGCAAATTATACGCCGACAAAGGTTATATCTCACAGACTCTGTTCGGACGTCTCCGGGACAACGGGGTTCATATCGTCACCGGCCTGCGAAGCAACATGAAACAGCGTCTGATGCCACTTTACGACAAGATTATGCTCCGCAAAAGAAGCATTATCGAATCCGTCAACAATATGCTTAAAAATGTGGCTCAACTTGTTCACTCAAGGCATCGGAGTGTACACAATTTTCTGATGAATCTGCTTGCCGCGATGGGAGCATATTGCTTCTTTGCCACTAAACCGGAAGTCAATTTCGATTACGAGGTGCCGGAAGCCAACGGTCAACTCGCACTCTGGCAATAACTCATTCGCGTATAAAAATTCAGGCGACCATTATTTGGTCGCCCGATAATATATACCCATGCCTCGGCGGTAAAAGTTAGCTGGAATTATCCCGAACTCGCGTATGTAGCTCCCGAAGAACCCATGGCAAAGGCCATCAGAAAATTGCGCAACGTCAGCTACACAGCCATCGACAATCGCTGTCCCGGCTACCGCTATCCGCGGTATGTGAAGTCTGGCGATCTGCTGTCGCTCGACTACGCCGACAACTCGTTCGACCTTGTGATATGCAACCACGTGCTCGAGCATATCAAAGACGACGCACGAGCAATCCGCGAGCTCTACAGAGTGTGCCGCCCGAACGGCATAGCGATCCTTATGGTGCCGTTGCAATTAGAAAATGCGCTGACCATAGAAGAAAACCCCGACGAAGAGTTATCAGCGCGAGAGCGCGAAGAGCGCTTCGGCCAATGCGACCACGGCCGCATCTACGGCCGCGACTACTTCGACCGCCTCACGGCCGCCGGCTTCACCGTAGGGCGCCTCACCCCAACCCCCGCCCAAGCCCGCCTCTACGCCCTCCTCCCCGCCGAGCAGCTCATAATCGCCCGCAAACCCCAGCTACCCCAGCTACCTTAGCTAAACCTTAGCTACCCCAGCTTAGCTCTAATTTTTGCAAGGGGCCTGGGCGGCGTACATTTCGCGGGTCAGTAGGTAGAAATGCTCGGTGCGGGTGTCGCCGAGGGGCGATGTGACGTTGGTGTTGGTGTGGTGGTAGCGGAAGCCGCATTTCTCGATGACGCGCTTCGATTTGGTGTTGCCGTCGTAGTGCGCGCACCACACGGCGTTGAGATTCAGCTCGTTGAAACATCTCGCCATTAGCGCTATGACCGCCTCCGGTATCAGTCCCTGCCCCCAGTAAGGTTTGCCGATCCAATAGCCGATCTCCGCTTCGGTCGGCCGCTTATCCACATTGTCAGCGATCTCAGCGCTTTCATTAAACATGATCCCGCAGCTGCCCACCGGTTCGCCGGTTGCTTTCAGCACCACGGCATAAATCTCGGGCGCGGAGAACACGGTGCGGATGATCTCCCGGCTGTACTCCACCGAAGTGTGCGGCGCCCATCCGGCGATCGGCCCGATGTCGGGATCGCTCGCGTATCTGTACATCGCCTCCGCGTCAGCTTCCCGCCACGCCCTGAGCATAATTCTCTTCGTCTCAATCATATCAGTCATTCAGTGTTTATTGCTGCGGGCTTCAAGGCGGGCGCGGAGCATTTGCTCTTTGATGCCGCCGTTTTGCAGGAAGTCGACTTTGACGAGGTCGATCAGCTTGTTGAGCATGACTATGGTCTGGTTGAGGAGGGTGAGCATGAGGTTGCAGAGCTCCTCGTCGCTAAGCCGTGGGGCGAACTGCATGTAGAAAGCGGTGTCGTTGTTGTTGCGGCAGGTCTCGCGCAGCTTTTCGGCGCGGGGATGGTCAATGCCCCAGCGGGGGATGTTGCGGGTGCGCATAAAGTCCTCGTAATCATTCAGCAGCTCGTGGAGGCTGCCGCGCGCCACACCATCGAGCCTGATCTCCATCTCGGCGGATGCGGCGGCATCGGAGCGCCCCTCGGCGATGTTCTGCTTGCCAGAGCGGGCAGCCTGCAGCATCTGATCGTAGGTGCGATCCGATTGGGGAATATGCCGTTGGAGGAAGAAATATGTGAGATCGTAGATTGCCTCAGCCTTGCGGAAAGCGTAGAGATTGCGGTAGCTGGTCTTGGGCCTGGCAAAATCGTGGGCTGGCATAGCGGCTGTTTTTTTTGGGGGGGGGATTATTATTGGGCTTTATTGGGCAAAGATAGCGAATAAATGGGGATTAGCTAATTTTTATCTAAAATAGTTATGTCAGCTAAAGTAGCTATAATAGCTCGGGGGGGGGATAGGCCGGGGAAGTACAAATAATGTTAAAGTCACATGCCCGGATAAACCTTTGGCGCCTAACAATGTTTAATAAGTACATAGCAAAATTACTTTTTCCATTGCAAGAAATGTGATAATGATTGGTTTATTATCTAAGCGAGGAGACGTTGTGATAACGACCCCTCGTTTTGTTTTTATTGCCACTCCATCGAAAATGTGTAACTTTACAGCCGCAAAAGCACTATTCTTGTCACGGCTTACACCCATTTTACCTGAATATTCAGGGCTTATTCTTTAATCATGGACGATTCCCTCCGACTATCGCTTTCGCAGCGTCAGCAGCAGACGCTGGCGCCGATGCAGCTGCAGTTTGTGCGGCTGCTGGAGATGAATGGCGCCGAAGCCGAGGAGGAGGTGCGCCGTGCCCTTGACGAGAATCCGGCTCTCGAAGCCGCCGAGCCCGACCGCGAGAGCGGCGACAGCCACGAGGGCGCCGACGACCTCAACGACTTCAACGAGAGCGCCGAGCAGCTCCAGATGGCCGACTACCGCTCCGAGGACGACATTCCCTACTACCGCCTCAGCACGTCGAACCGCAGCGCCGACGACCGCTCCTACGAGCCGCTGGCCGTCAGCTCCGGCGAGTCGCTCTTCACCCATCTGATGAAGCAGCTGGCCGAGGATCCAGCGATGACCGAGCGCCAGATGGAGATAGCCCGCGTGGTGGTGGGCAACATCGACGACAACGGCTACATCGAGCGCACCACCCACGCCATCGTCGACGATCTCGCCATTCAGGAATCCATCGACGCCGACGAGAGCGAAGTGCGCAACGTCATCGACCGCGTCCGAGCCCTCGAACCCGCCGGCGTATGCGCCGTCGACCTCCGCGACAGCCTGATGCTTCAGCTGCGCCGCCGCGCCGTAAGCCCCGCCGTTACGCTCGCCACGGAGATAGTGCGCGACTATTTCGACCTCTTTTCACTCATGCACTTCGACCGCATAGCCTCACTCACCGGCGCCGACAAAGAGCAGGTGAAAGCGGCCATGGACGTGATCCGAAGCCTCAACCCTAAGCCCGGCACCCTCATCACCGGCGACGACGACGAGCGCACGCGCCACATCTCGCCCGACTTCCTCGTCGAGGCCGACGGCGACCGCCTCACGCTCACCTTGCTCAGCAACATACCCGCCCTGCAGATCGAGCAATCGTTTGCCCCGGGCAGCGAGATCGTCAAGCCGCGCAAAACGGCCGCCGGAGAAGCCGCCAACGCCTTCATACGCCAGAAACGCGATGAAGCCCAGACGTTTATCCGCGTCGTCGAGATGCGCCGCGCCACACTCATGCGCGTGATGGGCGCCATCATGCAATGGCAGCGCGACTTCTTCCTCACCGACGACCGCCGGCGCCTGCGCCCGATGGTGCTCCGCGACATAGCTGCCGTGACCGGCGACGATCTGTCGGTAATAAGCCGCGCCACCACAGGCAAATACGTAGCCACCGCACAGGGCATCTATGCCGTGAAATCGCTCTTCAACGAACGGCGCAAAGAAGGCGACGAGACATCGTCGCAGGTTGTCATCGACCGTCTCAGAGAGATCATAGCATCGGAAAACACCGACAAACCGCTCAGCGACGAAGCCATCACCCGCCGTCTGCAGGACGAAGGCTTCGACATAGCGCGGCGCACCGTGGCCAAATACCGCGAACGCCTCGGCATCCCCGTCGGGCGCCTCCGCCGTAAAATCTAACCCCCTTCCACCCGCAATGAACAATCCTTTCATAAAAGCATCGCAAATCATCTCAGCCGTTTTCAACCCGCTGATGGTGCCGGTCTACGGCCTGGCCATCGCCCTGCACTACTCCGAGCTGCAGGTGATCCCGCTGCGCTACAAGATCACGTCGCTCGCCGTGGTATTCGTGCTCACAGGACTTCTGCCGTTCATGCTCATCACCGGTATGAAAGCCGTAGGAATGGTAAGCTCGGTAGACCTCACCGACCGTCGCGAGCGCACCATACCGTTCAGCATCACACTGGTGCTCTATGCCATCACCGCAGGATATTTCTTCTTCGCCCGCGCGCCATGGTGGCTCACGGCATTCATGCTCGGCGGCCTGCTGGCACTCGTCATAGCCATGATTGTCAACCGCCGCTGGAAGATCAGCGCCCACGCCACAGGCGCCGGCGCGCTGACAGCCATGACGCTGCTGCTGGCGCTGCACTCCCCGGCTCCCGCCACCATGCTCCCCGTAATCACCGCCGTGCTCCTTGCCTCCGGCCTCACCGGCACCGCCCGGCTCATCCTCCAGCGCCACACCGCCGGGCAAGTCTACGCCGGATTCGCCGTCGGGCTCCTCGCCGTCGGGCTCCTCACCATCATCTGACCTATCATCCAACACATTCGCAATATATCACGCATAATGAAACCATCCGTAAGCATCATCATGGGCAGCATCTCCGACCTCAAGATCATGGAGAAAGCAGCCAAATTTCTCGACTCAATGGAAGTGCCGTTTGAGATGAACGCCCTCTCGGCCCACCGCACCCCCGCCGAAGTGGAGCGCTTCGCGCGCGAAGCCGAAGGCCGCGGCATCAAAGTGATCATCGCCGGTGCAGGAATGGCAGCCGCCCTGCCGGGCGTAATAGCCGCCATGACCCCCGTGCCGGTCATCGGCGTGCCCATCAGCGCCTCGCTCGACGGACGCGACGCCCTGCTCTCCATCGTGCAGATGCCTCCGGGCATTGCCGTGGCCACCGTTGGCATCGACGGCGGCATGAACGCCGGCATCCTGGCCGCACAGATCCTCGCGCTCACCGATCCCGACGTCAACCGCCGTTTCGCCGACTACCGCTCAAAGCTCGTGGAAAAGATCGTCAAGGTCAACGCCGACCTCAAGGATGTGAAATACAAGTTCAAGACCAACTGATGTCAGTATTCGATTACAAACGCCGGCCCACTCACGAAGTGGCCGTAGGGTCGACGCCTCTCGGCGGCGGCAACCCCGTCAGGATCCAGTCCATGGCCTCGGTGCCAACCACCGACACCGAAGCCTGCGTCAGTCAGGGTCGCCGCATCATTGAAGCCGGCGCAGAATATCTCCGCTACACCGCCCAGGGCGTGCGCGAAGCCGCCAACCTCGGCGAGATACGCCGCCGCCTCCGCGCCGAAGGCTTCGCGACGCCGCTCGTGGCCGACATCCACTTCAACCCGCGCGCCGCTTTCGAAGCCGCCACGCAGGTGGAGAAAGTACGCATCAACCCCGGCAACTTCGTCGACCCCGGCCGCACCTTCAAAAAGCTCGAATACACCGACGAAGAATACGCCCGCGAGCTGCAGCGCATCGACGATGCCCTGCGCCCCTTCCTCGAGCTCTGCGCCGCCAACTCCACCGCCATCCGCATCGGCGTCAACCACGGCTCGCTCTCCGACCGCATCATGAGCCGCTACGGCGACACCCCCGCCGGCATGGTGGAGAGCGCCATGGAGTTTCTGCGCGTGTGCCGGAGATACAGCTTCGACAACGTGGTCATCTCCATCAAGGCATCCAACGTCACCGTCATGGTCGAGACCGTCCGTCGCCTCGTCCGCGCCATGGACGCCGAGGATATGCATTTTCCGCTCCACCTTGGCGTCACCGAGGCCGGCAACGGTGAGGACGGCCGCATCAAATCGGCCGTAGGCATCGGCGCACTGCTGGCCGAAGGCATCGGCGACACCATCCGCGTGTCGCTCAGCGAGGAGCCCGAATGCGAGCTTCCGGTGGCACGCGAAATCGTCAGCTACATCTCGCAGCGCAGCGGCGCCACGTCGATTCCGGGCGAATATGCCCCCGGCTACGACCCCGTAATCCCCCGCCGGCTCCACACCGCCATGCCACTTGTCATCGGCACCGACCGCGCCGCCGGCTACGATGCCGACGCCATGCCCGACATGTTCCTGACCGACGCCGACAACGGCCTGCTGCGCGTCGACGCCGCCGACATCCTCGCCGGCCGCTTGCCCGCACTGACGCCCGACACCATCATTCTCCTCGAATCGCACCACGCCAACCCCTCGGGCGAGATGCTCGCGGCCATCCACCGCATCACAGCCTCCGGCTTCGACAACCGCATCATCATAGCGCGCCGCTACGACGACACCGACGCCGGGACAGCCACGCTCCACGCCTCGATCGACTGCGGCGCCGTGCTCATGGCCGGATTCGGCGACGGCATCCTCATCGAAGGCAACGCCCTCACGCCGCACAGCGCCGCACGCGTGGCCTTCGCCATCCTTCAGTCGGCAAGGCTCCGCTTCACTCACACCGAATTCATCTCCTGCCCCGGCTGCGGCCGCACCATGTTCGACCTCCAGAGCACCGTGGCCGCCGTCAAAGCCGCCGTATCCCATCTCAAAGGCCTGAAGATAGGCGTGATGGGGTGCATAGTCAACGGTCCCGGCGAAATGGCCGACGCCGACTACGGCTACGTGGGCGCCGGCGTGGGCCGCATCTCGCTCTACCGCGGCAAGGAGTGCGTCGAGAAAAACATCCCCGCCGCCGAGGCTGTGGATCATCTTGTGCAACTGATTAAAGCCGACGGACGTTGGGAGTAGACGAGCTATACATGCGCCGCGCCCTTCAGCTGGCAGCCAACGGACGCGGCTTCACATCGCCCAACCCGATGGTGGGCGCCGTCATCACCGGCCCCGACGGCAGCATCATAGGCGAAGGCTGGCACCGCCGCTGCGGCGGTCCTCATGCCGAAGTCAACGCCGTGCGCTCTGTCGCCGACAAAGAGCTCCTCAGCCGCTCCACCATCTACGTAACCCTCGAGCCCTGCTCGCATTACGGCAAGACGCCGCCCTGCGCCGACATGCTCGTGGAGAACCATCTGCGCCGCGTAGTGATAGGCTGCACCGACCCTAACGAGAAGGTGTCCGGACGCGGCATCCGCCGCCTGCGCGACGCCGGAATCGACGTGACCGTAGGCGTGCTCGAAGAGGAATGCCGCGACCTCAACCGCATCTTCATGACGGCCCACACCCAGCGCCGCCCCTACGTGATGCTCAAATGGGCCTGCTCCAGCGACTTTTACCTCGACTGCGAACGGCAGCCCGGCTCCCCGGCTCCCAGATTCTCCACAGCGCGCTCGCTGCAGACCATGCACCGCCTGCGCGCCGGCTTCGACGCCATCATGGCCGGAAGCTCCACGGTGATCAACGACGACCCGCGCCTCGACCTGCGTCTCTATCCCGGCCGCGCGCCCCGCAAGGTGATCGTCGACCGACGCCACCGTCTCGGCGCCGACCGCCGAGTGTTCAGCGGCGAAGCGCCCCTCTATTTCAGTCCGGAGCCGCCGGCCGATGCCAACTGCGAATGGATAGCCTGCGGTGCCGACACCGGCATCGCCGACATCCTCAGCGAGCTTTTCAGCCGCGGCATCACCTCGGTGCTGGTCGAAGGAGGCCCCACCCTCCTGCGCAGCTTCATCGCCTGCGGCATCTGGGACGAAGCCCGCATAGAGCTGTCGCCCATAGCCCTCGGCAGCCGCGGACGCCACCGCATGGAGCTCCCGCAGGGCATCACCACGGCGACCCGCGAGGATCAAAACATGATAATCAATGTTAAAAACGACGGCCCGGGCGCAAAATGACGCCGCAACGCTCCGCCACATCACGCTATCTGCCAACGGTATAACGATTTTTAATCGACCAACCGGCTGGCAGATTCGTGTATTTTAACTATCCGACTACGTCAGTTAATGAAAAACTTGTTAACTTTGCAAGTTGAAAAATAATGCTTTATGAACAGAAGATTCCCCATATACGCCATTATCGCATGCGCCGCCTCCCTTTTTGCGGCCGGATGCAATGACGATGACGACACGCTCGACGTACAGATTCCCGATGCCTCGCAGAGCGCCGTGATGGTCAACTCATTCAATCTTCAGGCCAACGATTCGGTGCTCTCCTCGCTCGACTCCGTGTTCTTCTCCATCGATCTCGACCACGCCGTGATCTTCAACGCCGACTCGCTGCCCGTAGGCACCCGCGTCGACCATCTCTGCGTCAATATCGGCCTGCCTTCGGTGAAGACAGCCGAGATCACCATGCCAAACGACAAAGGAATCGACACGGTGGTCAACTACCTCACCAGCCCCAACGACTCGATCAATTTCAGCAAAGGCTCCGTGCGTCTGCGTCTCGAATCGCTCAACGGCGAATATGAGCGCAGCTACACCATCTACGTCAACGTCCACAAGATGAACCCCGACTCGATGGCCTGGGGCGCTTTCACACCCTCAGGACTGCCCACATCGCTCAGCGGCATCACCGCTCAGCACACCGTTGAATATCAAGGCAAAACGCTCTGCTTCACGCAGTCGGGCTCCGGCTTCTGCCGCGCCACCGGCACGGACGTCATCGCCGGCCGGTGGGTCAAGGAATCCGTGACGCTTCCCGCCGGCGCTCGTCTGGCCACACTGACGGCCGGCACATCGCACCTCTATATCTGCGACGATAACGACATGCTCTACTCCTCGTCCGACGCCGGCTCGACATGGACCGCCACCGGCACATCCATGAGCCACATCTACGGCACCCTGGCCGACAAAGTGATCGGCGTGCGCCACGACGCTTCGGCCTACACCCACGTCACCTATCCCGCCACGACAGAATCGGCTGTCGACCCGTCATGCCCCGTCAGCGGCACCAGCCCCGCTCTCGTCTACACCTCCGACTGGTCGGCCCAACCGATGATGATCGTTGCCGGAGGCGTCACGGCCGACGGCTCGCTCTGCGGTGCGACATGGGCCTACGACGGCTCACAGTGGGCCGACATCTCGCTGGCCCCTATGGCCGCCGCCGAAAGCCCCATCATCATACCCTACTACGCTTTCAAGACCTCCACATCGTGGGTTGTCACCAAAAGCTCGGTGCTCCTCGCTTTCGGAGGCATCAGCCAGGGCGGCAATACGCAGCGCACCGTCTACATCTCGCGCGACTTCGGCGTGCACTGGGAAAAAGCGCCGCAGCTCATGCAGATGCCCTCAAGCGCGTCCGTGGGCAAAGAGGCTCAGGCCGTGCTCATCGACCGCACCATCACCTCGCGCGCCATCAAGCCCATCACCGAATGGCAATGCCCTTATATATATGTGTTCGGCGGTTGTTCCGCCAACGGCACACTTGAAAACCGCATTTTGCGCGGCGTCATCAACCGTCTGACCTTTAAACCGCTCCAGTAATCACCGGCACCCTTCAGCCGCCCCATCCGTCCGTTACAGCCCAATGACCTTACGCCTCAAATCAGTCATCCTCGTCGTGACAGTTCTCGCTGCCATGACGCCTGCTGCACGGGCCGAAGACTATGTCGACAGCTACAAGTTTGACTTCGGCGTGGGCTTAGGCACCTCTGGCTATCTCGGCGACGCCAACGAAAGCAACCTCTACAAGCATCCCGGATTTGCCGTCAACGCCGGCGTGCGCTATCTCTTCGACAACCGCTGGGCCGCCAAAGCCCAGCTCTCGACGGCCACCATCAGCGGCAACACGGCCGAGTTCGACAACGTACTCCCCGGTGGCGCTCAATACGACTTCAAATCGACCGTCTACGACCTCTCCGTCAAAGGCGAAGCCAACTTCTTTGCCTACGGCATCGGCGAGACATACAAACGCCTGCGCCGCTGGACGCCGTTCCTCTCCCTCGGCATCGGTCTCACCCTCGCCTCGCCCGAAGGCAACACCACGGCAGCCTTCAGCATCCCGATGGGCGTCGGCGTCAAATTCAAGATCAACCGACGCCTCAACCTCAACGCCGAATTCACGATGACAAAAGTGTTCGGCGACAAGATCGACGGCCGTGAGCTCACCGACCTCTATCAGATCAAAAGCTCATTTCTCAAAAACACCGACTGGTATTCCGCCATCACCGTCGGCATAAGTTACGAATTCGGCGCCCGGTGCGCCACCTGTCACCGAATCGACTGACCCTCCAATCATTAACGCCAATCACCCCACACCGAAGATAATAAAACCCAACCGCCAATCAATGGACCAGCTAATCCCACAAATCGACATGCAACGCCTCCCGCGCCACATTGCCATCATCATGGACGGCAACGGACGATGGGCCCGCAGCCGCGGCGAAAACCGCTCGCAGGGCCACATTGCCGGCGTCGAATCGGTCAGAGCCGTCATCAAGGCCGCCGCAAAGCTGGGCATCGGCTATCTCACGCTCTACACCTTCTCGACCGAAAACTGGAACCGGCCGGCTGAAGAAGTCGACATGCTCCTCTCGCTCATAGTCAGCGAGCTCGCAAAAGAGACACCCGAGCTGCTGGCCAACAACGTGCGCCTATCCATGATCGGCGACCTCGGACGCCTCAGCCCGCAGGCTCGTCAGAGCATGCTCGAAAGCATGGATGCCACCGCCGCTTGCACCGGCCTCAACCTCATCCTCGCCCTTAGCTACTCCTCGCGCTGGGAAATCACCGACACCATACGCCGCATGGCCGCGCAGGTGGCCGACGGCACCCTCGCCATCAGCGACATCGACGAGCAGTGCGTCACAGACCATCTCGCCACCGCCGGCATCCCCGACCCCGACCTGCTCATACGCACCGGTGGCGACAAACGTCTGAGCAACTTCCTCCTATGGCAGATTGCCTATGCCGAACTTTACTTCACCGACATCTTCTGGCCCGACTTCAACGGCCGGTCGCTCTGCGAAGCCATCATACAATATCAGAAACGCGAGCGCCGCTTCGGCCTCACGTCCGATCAAATCAAGAATACAAAGTGCTTATAGAATATTATGCGTAAAAAGTTGCTGCTACTCATATCCGGTCTGCTGATGGCCTCCTCCATGGCTGTCAGCGCCCAGGCTCCGGCCGACACCGTCTTCACTCCCAACGTGATCTTCACCGGCATCCCGCGCACCTATCAGATTGCCGACATCAAAGTGGAAGGCGCCGACAACTACGACGAATTCATCATCATCGGCTACTCCGGCCTCAAGAAAGGCGAATGGGTCGAGATACCCGGCGCCGAGCTGACGGCAGCCGCCAAACGCCTCTGGCGACAGACGCTCTTCAGCAACGTGCAGATCCTCGTCGACAAGACTTCCGGCGACCAGGCATGGATCACCCTCAAGCTCCGCGAGCAGCCCCGCATATCCGAAGTCAACTACTACGGCGTGAAGAAAGGCGAGCGCGACGACCTACAGGAGCGCCTCCAGTTTCACAAAGGCAACCAGATTACGCAAAACATCATCAACCGCGCCGAGGCTATCATCCGCAAATACTTCGCCGACAAGGGTTTCGGCAATGCCAAAGTGAAAATCACCCTCCGCGAGGACCTCTCGGCCAAAAACGAGATGATCGTCGACATCAACGTCGACAAGAACTCGAAAGTCAAGGTGCACAAAATCTACATCGACGGCAACGAAGTGATGAGCGACAACGCCATCCAGCGCGCCATGAAAAAGACCAACGAGAAAGGCAAGCTCATCAACCTCTTCAAGCAGAAAAAATTCGTTGAAAGCGACTACCGCGACGACCTCCGCCGCATCATCGAGAAATACAACGAAAAAGGCTACCGCGACGCCAAAATCCTGGCCGACAGCGTTGTGCCCTACGACGACAACACCGTCGACGTCTACATCACCCTCGAAGAAGGCAAGAAATACTACATCAACGACATCTCCTGGGTGGGCAACACCGTGTTCCCCACCGAGCTCCTCAACGACATCCTCGACATCAAGCCGGGCGACGTCTACAACCAGAAGCTTCTCTCCAAACGCACCACTGAGGACGACGACGCCGTGGCCAACCTCTACATGAACCGCGGCTACCTCTTCTACAACCTCATGCCCATCGAACGCAACGTCAACGGCGACTCCATCGACCTGGAGATGCGCATGATCGAAGGCCCCCAGGCACGCATCAACAACGTGGTGATCAACGGCAACGACCGCCTCTATGAAAAGGTGATCCGCCGCGAGCTCCGCGTAAAGCCCGGCGAGCTCTTCAGCAAGGACGACCTCATGCGCTCGGCACGAGAAATCGCCCAGACAGGCCACTTCGACCCCGAAAACATGGACATCCGCCCCGAGCCTAACGAAGAAAACGGCACCGTCGACATCATCTTCAACCTCACCTCCAAAGCCAACGACCAGATAGAATTCTCGCTCGGATGGGGACAGACCGGCGTCATCGGCAAACTCGCCCTCAAGTTCACCAACTTCTCCATCAAAAACCTCTTCCATCCCAGCTCCTACAAAGGCCTCATCCCGCAGGGCGAAGGTCAGACGTTCACCATTTCGGCTCAGACCAACGCTCGCTACTATCAGAGCTACGCCATCTCGTTCCTCGACCCGTGGTTCGGCGGCAAGCGACCCAACTCACTCTCCGTTTCGGCCTACTACAGCCGTCAGACAGGCGTCAACTCGTCATACTACAACAGCACATGGTCCAACCCCTGGCTCTACAACAACTACGGCTACGGTTACAACTACGGCTACGGCTCTGACTACTATCAGAACTCCATCAACAACGCCTACGACCCCAACAAAGTGCTCCAGATGGTGGGCGTAACCGTCGGCTTCGGCAAACGCCTCAGCTGGCCCGACGACTACTTCACCTTCCAGACCGACCTCTCCTACAACTGGTATTACCTCAAAAACTGGGAATACCTCTATTATATGAACAACGGCACCTCCAACTCGCTCGTGCTCGGCCTCACCCTCGCCCGCAACTCGATCGACAACCCCCTCTACACACGCCGCGGTTCGCAATTCTCCCTCAGCCTCCAGCTCACTCCCCCCGCCTCGCTCTTCGGCAAGAAAAACTGGCAGAAACTCTACGAGGAAAACACCACCGAGTCGAAAAAACAACTCTATAACTGGATTGAATACTGGAAGCTGAAATTCAAATCACGCACCTACACCCCCCTGACCGACCCCAACAACCAGTACACGCTCGTGCTTATGACACGCGCCGACTTCGGCCTCCTCGGCAGCTACAACAAATGGCTCAAATCGCCGTTCGAAACATTCTACGTAGGCGGCGACGGCATGTCGGGCTCCTACACCTACGCCACCGAGACTATCGGCCTGCGAGGCTACGACAACGGCGCCCTCACACCGTGGGGCCGCGAAGGCTACGCCTACGCTCGCCTCGGCATGGAGCTCCACTTCCCGTTCCTCCTCCAGACCTCAACCACCATCTACGGCCTGGCATTCGTCGAAGGCGGCAACGCATGGACAAAAGTGGGCGACTTCAACCCGTTCAACCTCAAGCGCTCGGCCGGCGTCGGTCTCCGCATCTTCCTCCCGATGGTGGGCATGATGGGTATCGACTGGGCCTACGGCTTCGACAAAGTGTTCGGTCAGCGCGGCGGCAGCCACTTCCACTTCATCCTCGGCCAGGAATTCTAATCTCCCAATGCCCCCGGCCGATAACATTATTTAAGTCATCAACGCATAAACTTTCAACATTAATAATTGTCTTATCCAATAAACGACAATACACACTCAGCCATGAACTTCAAGAAAACAATTCTAATCGCATTTGCCGTGATCGCATGCTCTTTCGCAGCAAGCGCACAGAAATTCGCACTCGTCGACATGGAATACATCCTCGGCAAAATGGCATCCTACGAAGTGGCCAACAACCAGCTCGAACAGCTCTCACAGCGCTGGCAGAAAGAGGTTGAAAACGTTTCGCGCGAAGCCGAAACAATGTACAACAACTACAAATCGCAGATGCCCTTCCTCACCGACGAACAGAAAAAGAAAGCCGAAGAAGAGATCGTAGCCAAAGAAAAAGAAGCCGCCGAGCTCCGCAACAAATACTTCGGCCCCGAAGGCGAACTCTACAAAAAACGCCAGTCGCTCATGCAGCCCATCCAGGAAGAAGTCTACAACGCCATCAAAAAAGTGAGCGAAGAGCGAGGATACATGTGCATCTTCGACCGCGCATCGTCGGCCGACATCATTTTTGCCTCACCGCGCATCGACGTCAGCAACGAAGTGCTCTCCAAATTGGGTTATTAAAAATTAAAGCATTATCTTTGCACCCGGCCACAACCGTGCGCCGCAATCCATTCAGTAAATAAATAACAATAATACATTACTACCGACATGATCAAAAAACTTTTGCTCGCAATCATGATTGCCCTCCCCACAATGGCTTTCGCTCAGAAATTCGGCTACGTGGACACTCAGGCCATCATGCAGGAACTCCCCGAAATCAAGGACATGCAGACACAGCTCGAAGCTTCTGCACAGAAATATGACGCCGAAGGCAAGAATCTCCAGCAGGAGATGGAAAAGAAGCTCAAGGAATTCCAGGAAATGGACGACAAGACTCCCGATGCCATCCGTCAGCGCCGTGCTCAGGAGCTTCAGGACCTCGACACCAAAATCCAGCAGTTCCGTCAGACAGCCCAGCAGGACCTCCAGCGTCAGCAGGAACAGCTCTTCGCTCCCATCCAGCAGAAAATCATGACTGCAATCCAGAGCGTAGGTAAAGAAGGCAACTACACCATGATCTTCGAATCCAACGTGCCCATCTACACCGGTGCCGACGCCGTCGACCTCACCAGCGCCGTCAAAGCCAAGCTGAAATAAACCGTCCACGGCAACCAACCCCACACCAGGCGGTGTGCCCTCTCCGGCGCACCGCCTTAGTTTTTCCCGGCCACCCCCAAGCTCCAATAGCTATCTTAGCTATCTTAGCTACTTTAGCTAAGTTCCCACCTAATCCCCCCGGCAATCCCCCAAAAATTGTATAATCCGAATAAATCAGCTAATTTTGCAACATCTCATCACACTCTCATCACACATATTATGATTAAAAGACTTCTCATAGCCGCTCTCATCGCCATCCCCGCATCAGCGATGGCCCAGAAATTCGGCGTTGTCAACACCGAGCAGATCATCAACTCGCTTTCTGAAACCGCCGACGCACAGGTGGCCATCGACGCCGCAAGCGCAAAATATGAAACCGAATTCGCACTCCTCAAGCAGGAGATGGAAAAGAAATACACCGAGCTTCAGCAGCTCCCGGCATCCACCCCCGAAGAGATCAGAAAACGCCGCGTACAGGAGCTTCAGGAACTCGACCAGAAAATAACCTCATTCCGCCAGACAGCCACCAACGACCTCGAACAGCAGCAGAAAAACCTCATGACACCCATCCGCACGCGTGTAGAAAACGCCCTGCGGCAGGTGGGTGAAGAGGGCGACTTCCTCATCATTTTCAATGTCGAGGCTCCGGCCTACATGCGCAGCGACGTCATCGACGTCAACCGGCTTGTCATCGACAAGCTCGCTGCCGAACAGGCATTCTGACAATGCTGCCGAAAAGGCTCTTACACCTGATGCTATGCGCCACGGTGCTGACCCTCTCCACAGCCTGCCGTAATGATGACTTCATCGCACATACGACGACCACAACTCCGGCACCGGCATAGGCATTCTGTCACTCCTTCTCAAATTCCCCGACCTCCAATGGGATGACTTCATAATGGAATACACCGGTTCGGGCGACATCGTCTGCATTCCGTTCAACACCGATATTGCCGCGAACCCCGACTTCGCAACCCTTGCCGACGGCACCTACAGAGCCGACACTACTGGCGGCGACGGCTCCCATGCCAAACACACCTTTGATGCCGGCAAACAAGGCGTGGCTTATATTATGGCCCGATATGCGACAAGTCCTGCAAAATCGAATCACATCCGATATGGCCGACGGCTACGGCCACACCGTCAGCGGCGCCTACAGCGGCGTCCTCCCGGTCAAAGACTATCCCGAATATTAAGCATTAAGTTTGTTGTGCATATTTCAACAAAAATATGTATCTTTGCGCACACAAAGAAACATTAATCAAAAAACAACAAGCCAAAATGCAACTGAAAACTCTTTTAAAGCTGACACTTTGCTCCGCAGTCCTCATGGGCTTCGCATCGTGCAGCGATGACAACGACAACAACCCCAACAACCCCGGCGGTCCTTCGATCGATCCCGTAGTGCCGGGCCTCACAACAGATATGACCAACGAGGGCTACTATAAGGCCGATTACTACGGCGTCGGCACCGGCAACCTCTTCATCAACTTCATGTCCAACAACCTCGAATGGGACGACATGGAAGAGGACTACACCGGCAACGGCGACATCATCTGCATCGACTTCAACACCGTCCTCGCCGCTAACCCCGACCAGCCCTCACTCGCCGACGGAACATACAACACCGATACCGACGGCTCTTACGCTGAGTACACCATCAACGTCCAGGACGACGAATCGTATGTCACCAAATACGCCAACGGCTCATCGACCGACTATGTGATCACAGCCGCAACTCTGGCCGTCAGCACCGAAAACGGCGTCACCACAATCGAAGGCGACCTCACCCTCGACGACCAGTCGACCTACAACTTCATCTATATCGGCCACCTCAACATCTACAACCGCTCCGGTGAAGGCAAAATGAGCAACCTCACGGAAAACGTCACCGTCAGCGACCTCACCCAGGGCTTGGCTTTATACTATGGCGAAGCCTACACCGAAACATCCGACCACTATATGGTAATGATCGCCGGCGCCGACTACGACCTCTACGAAAACTTCGGCAACGCTCCCTGCGTGATGTTCGGCCTCAACGTCACCCCCGGCAGCAACACCGGCATCCCCTCCGGCACCTACACCCTCATCGACGCTATGACAGCCGACGACTATGAAGTAGGCACTGCCCTCAGCGGCGTCTACGATCCCACCTACGGCGCATTCGGCGGATCATGGTACTTCTTCACCGGCAAGACCCTCGAAGCAGCAATGCAGACCGGCACCATCAACGTCACCAACAACGGCGACGGCACCTACGCCTTCACATTCAATGTAGCCGACGGCTACGGCCACACCATCACCGGCTCCTACAACGGCGCCATCGCCCTCGAAGACCTCTCCGAGTAATCCCCCGAGGCCGGCGCCCCCCCCCATTGATGGTAATTGGTTGATATATTGTGTAGGTGGGATCGTAGACGCCGCCCCCATACCGGCACCCCGGAACAATACGCCCACCCGCGTATGCTCCGGGGTGCCCTCGTTTTCACGCCCCGGCCCAATCCGAAAGCCGGATCAGGCGCTCCGGGCATCAGCCTCTGCCAAGGTTAACGTCAGGCGCCGTTAGGAGCGGCGGCTTCCAGCCGCCGACAACCTTGAACACAATATATCAACCAATTACCATCAATCATATGATTTCCGGCAGCAAGAAACCGCCGCTCCGAGCCGGTATCGTCTTCCCCTTGACGGGTATCTTTGACAGGCGCCGTTTCCGCAGTTTTGAATCGCATCCGTTTTGATTAAAGAAAACTACTTCTTAAATTTGCAACTGCAATGAATCACGAACTATCGACATGCGGCCCCATCGGGGTGTTCGACTCAGGCTACGGCGGCCTCACCATCCTCAAGGAGATACGCCGGCGACTTCCCGGCTACGACTATATCTATCTGGGCGACAACGCCCGCGCGCCTTACGGCCCGCGCTCGTTCGACGTGGTCTACAGCTTCACCCTCCAGGCCGTCCGCTTCCTCTTCGAGCGCGGATGCCCCCTCGTAATCCTGGCCTGCAACACCGCCTCGGCCAAAGCGCTCCGCAGCATCCAGCAGCACGACCTGCTGGAGATCGACCCCACGCGGCGCGTGCTCGGCGTGATCCGCCCCACCGTCGAACGCCTCGGCGAGCTCAGCGCCTCGGGCAACATCGGCGTCCTCGGCACACTCGGCACCGTGCGCTCGCAGAGCTACGACATGGAGATTGCCAAGCTCTACCCCTCGTTCACCACCACATCGCAGGCCTGCCCCATGTGGGTCCCAATAGTCGAAAACCACGAGGCCGACAGCCCCGGCGCCGACTATTTCGTGCGCAAATATATCGACAGCCTCTTCGCCCGGCGCCACGACATCGACACCGTGCTCCTCGGATGCACCCATTTCCCCATCCTCTACGACAAAATCCGCGCCGCCGTGCCCTCTCACGCACGCGTCGTATGCCAGGGCGAGATCGTGGCCGAAAGCCTCGCCGACTATCTCACCCGCCATCCCGAGATGGAAAGCCGCTGCACGCGCGGAGGCTCCTGCACATACCTCACCACCGAAAATCCCGATTCGTTCTCTTCGCTCGCCGCCATATTTCTCGACGAGCCGGTCAGCGTGACACACGTCGACCTCTGACCGATACCGAACCTATTGCCCCTTTTATCTGTCTTTAATTAGTGACACCCCGACACAACACCAACCCATGAAACTTGACGGACGACGCAAAAGCACCAACATCGACGACCGCCGTGGCCAGGGAGGCTCCCGCGGCCGCTTGCTCGGCGGAGGCATCATCGGAGTGATCGTGGCCTTAGCGGCCGCCTTTTTCGGCGGCGACATCGCCAACATCATCTCACAGATAGCCGGAAGCTCCGGTCTCGGCTCCACACAGCCGCAGCAACCCTACACAGCCCCGGCCGAGGAAGAAGCGCTCGCCGACTTCTCGAAACAGATTTTCGCCGGCACCGAGGACGTATGGTCGGAGATTTTCCGCCGGAACGGCCTCCAATACGAGCCCCCGAAGCTGGTGCTCTACACCGGCTCTACGACCAGCGGATGCGGAAACGCCGACGCCTTGATAGGTCCATTCTACTGCTCGGCCGACGAATCGGTCTACATCGACCTCTCCTTCTTCCGGAATATGCGCCGCACCCTCGGCGCCGACGGCGACTTCGCCTACGCCTATGTCATAGCCCACGAGGTGGGTCACCACGTGCAGCATCTTCTCGGAACGCTCGAAAAGACACACCAGCGCATGCAGCACCTGCCGGAAAAAGAGGCCAACCGTCTGAGCGTGGCCCTCGAGCTGCAGGCCGACTTCTACGCCGGCGTCTGGGCCTACCACGACAACCGCATGTTTGGATCGCTCGAGCCGGGCGACATCGACGAAGCCCTCGACGCCGCACAGAAAATCGGCGACGACTACCTGCAGAAACAGGCGCAGGGCTATGCCGTGCCCGAGACTTTCAACCACGGCACCTCGCAGCAGCGCTCCCACTGGCTCCGGCTGGGACTCGACACCGGCGACCCCGACCGCGGCGACACGTTCTCTTATCTCGGAGTCTGAAACGCCCTGCCCGCATATGAAAATGAAAAAACGCATCCTGCTTCCCTGCCTCACCGCCGCGATGGCCGCCACCGCCCAGTCGACCGACGCCACGCAGCCCAACATCGTCCTCTTCATGGTCGACGACATGGGCTGGCAGG
Source organism: uncultured Porphyromonadaceae bacterium (assembly GCA_902489785.1). Classification (GTDB taxonomy): domain Bacteria; phylum Bacteroidota; class Bacteroidia; order Bacteroidales; family Muribaculaceae; genus Paramuribaculum. The sequence continues at coordinate 3,539 of CABUBG010000034.1, read as the reverse complement.
ACACCTCGCTGCCCTTTTTCTCAGGCCCCACGCCGCTCAACGCCCGCTACCGCACCCCCAACATGGAGCGCCTGGCCGCACGCGGCATGCAGTTCACCTCGGCCTACGCCTGCGCCATCTCATCACCCTCGCGCTGCAGCCTCATGACCGGCATGAACCAGACGCGACACCGCGTGACCAACTGGACCAAGGACCGCGACACCGCCACCGACGATCCCGCCGACGGCCTCATCCTTCCCGACTGGAACGTCAACGGCATACAACCCGTCGACACCATTCCGCACTCGGCCTACTGCACTCCCCTGCCGGAGCTGCTGCGCCGCGCCGGTTACAACACCATCCACGTGGGCAAAGCCCACTACGGCGCCTTCGGCACCCCGTCGGCCGATCCCCGCAACATCGGATTCGACGTCAGCATCGCAGGCACGGCAGCCGGCGGTCCGCCGCAGGGCGGATACCTCGGCCGGAACCGCTACGGACACCGCGCTGACGGCTCGCCCATAAGCAGCTACGCCATCCCCGACCTTGAACGCTACTGGGACACCGACACGTTTCTCACCGAAGCCCTCACGCGCGAAGCCCTGCACGCCGCCGACAGCATCCGCACCGACGGCCGGCCCTTCTTCCTCTACCTCGCCCACTACGCCGTCCACGTGCCTTTTGACGCCGACGACCGCTTCACCGCCAATTATCCCGACCTCGACGAGGAGGAGCGCCGCTACGCCACGCTCATCGAGGGCATGGACAAGAGCCTCGGCGACGTGATGGACTATCTCGATGCCACCGGACAGACCGACAACACCGTCATCATATTCATGAGCGACAACGGCGGCCTCGATTTCTACGCGCGCGGCGCTCTGCCCGAAACCACTGAAGGACGCCACAACTTCCCGCTGCGCAGCGGCAAGGGATCGGCCTACGAAGGCGGCATCCGCGAGCCGATGATAGTCAGCTGGCCCGGCGTCACCCCCGCCGCCTCGCAGTGCCCCGGGCAGGTGATCATCGAAGATTTCTTCCCCACCATACTCGAGATTGCCGGCACCGCGGCGCCAACGGTGCAGCACGTCGACGGCACCAGCTTCGTGCCCCTGCTGCGCGGCGGCTCGCTGCCCGATCGACCGCTCATCTGGCACACGCCCAACAACTGGACCAACATGATCAGCGAGCCGGCCAAACGCACCCTCGGCATCGGCCCCACCAGCGCCATACGCCTCGGCGACTATAAGCTGATATATTTCTGGGCCGACGGCTCGAAGGAATTGTACAACATATCCACCGACATCGGCGAGACCGTCGATCTCGCCCCCTCGTTCCCGACGCTCACCGCCACCCTCAGCCGCATCCTCTCCGACCGTCTGCGCGAGGCCGGCGCACAGCGCCCCGCACGTCCCGACGGCACCCCTCTCCCGTGGCCCGACCAAATGCCGCCGCACGAAGAGTGCCAAACGCCGCCGGCCGACCTCCACGTCTCGCCAGCGCATTGATTATCAATAAACAATTTTCTCACAACCCATAAACAGACACAAACTCATGTTCACCGAAAAACGCAGCAGCATGCTCCACGGCGTGCTCCTCATAGCCCTCTTTTCTTGTGCCGCCTTCTACATCGGACAGATAAAATTCTTCACCGACCTCTCCATAAGCCCGATGATCATAGGCATCGTGCTCGGCATGCTCTACGCCAACAGCCTCCGCAACAACCTGCCTGAGACCTGGGTGCCCGGCATCCAATTCTGCTCCAAACGCCTGCTGCGCCTGGGCATCATCCTCTACGGCTTCCGCCTCACCTTCCAGGACATAGCCGCCGTGGGCACCGCCGGCATCATCATCGACATCATCGTGGTCACCGTCACCATTGTCGGCGGCGTGGCCATCGGACGTCTGCTGAAGATGGACCGCGACATCGCGCTGCTCACCTCCGTAGGCAGCGGCATCTGCGGTGCTGCCGCAGTGCTCGGCGCCGAGTCGACCATCCAGACCAAGCCCTATAAGACAGCCGTGGCCGTGGCTACCGTCGTCATCTTCGGCACCATAGCCATGTTTATCTACCCCATAGCCTACCGCTCGGGCATACTTCAGCTCACGCCCAGCGAGATGGGCATATTCGCCGGTTCGACGCTCCACGAAGTGGCTCACGCCGTAGGCGCCGGCAACGCCATGGGACCGGAAGTGGCCAACACCGCCATCATCGTCAAGATGATCCGCGTGATGCTCCTCATCCCCGTGCTCTTCTCCCTCGGCTACTGGGTGGCCGTCAAAGTCCGCCGCTCGGAAACCGCCGAAGCCGGTCACCGCGGCAAAGTGGCCATCCCATGGTTTGCCCTCGGATTCCTCGGCGTGATCATGTTCAACTCGCTCGACCTCCTGCCGCAGTCGGTCATCGCCGTCATCGAATATATCGACACCTTCCTCCTCACCATGGCAATGGTGGCTCTCGGCGCCGAGACGAGCATCGACAAATTCAAGAAAGCCGGCGCCAAGCCCTTCATCCTCGCCTTCATCCTCTTCATATGGCTCATCGGCGGCGGCTGGCTCATGGCCCGCTTCCTCGCCCCCATGCTCCTCTGATCCCACCACCCACCCAATAAATCAACAAATTACACCCACCCCGCAGGGACGCGCCAGTGGTGCGTCCGCCATAGCCATATGAAATTTTCGGGGGCAGCGGCCCGGGGCCTGGCGGGGCCTAACGCACCATCCTTACCACCCAGCAAATCACCCAATTACATCCCCCCCAGTAGGGACGCGCCAATGGTGCGTCCGCCGTAGCCGTATGAAATTTTCGGGGGCAGCGGCCCGGGGCCTGGCGGGGCCTAACGCACCATCCCTACCGCCCGACAAATCACCCAATCCCCCCCCGATAACAAAATTACCGGCGGCAAGATGCCGCCGCTCCGAGCCCCCGTCGCTGCAAAAAGTTCAACGCAAATCTAACAACCACACAAAAAAAATGTCCGCGACTTCCTTCTATCAGGAAACCTCGGACTAAAGCCTTCTGGCATGATTTGTGATTCTAACTGTTAAGCTGTTTTACAGCAATTTACGTGTTGAGATTATATCATACTTACTCTATTACACATCAATCGCTTTAATGTCATCCCGACAGCGTCTACAATTGCTGTTGCCTGGCCTTAGTCAAAAAAGAGTTGCGTAAAATTTATCAGTCTAAGGATTTGCAACCTGTGTAATTTCGCTACAAAATTATACATTAATTTTTAATTACACTCTCTTTTTCTTTCATTTTTTATCAGCCCCGGCCCTTATTCACCCATTTTTCATCAATTCCATTCCATCATAGACTACACTTCACCACCCTCAGTACCCGCCGGCGAGCCCGATTAACACCCGTTAACCACACCGGCCGCCATGCCGCCGTTAACCTACATTCATCTCAAAAACATGCCTGTTTGGCGATATGTGGTGATTTTAATCCCGCACTGATTTGTTTTTTCCGCGCCATTATTGTAAGTTCGCACTGGCTATCCACTGTTGTCCACGTAAAATTTTAACATATCATTTTCGGTGATATACCGGCTTTT
>CABUBG010000033.1:0-23946 GCA_902489785.1 uncultured Porphyromonadaceae bacterium | reverse complement strand
CCGGCTTTTCCTGTAGCAAATTGTCAAAAATCTCGCCGGTGGCGCGTCCTGGCGGGGTCTTGCGGAATCGAACTAAATGTTGTAATTTTGTTTTTTGAATAGTGTGCCCGATAAAGAAGGCCGAAAGGAAATGATCGAGATAAGCAACATAACGAAATCGTTTGACACGCTGCAGGTGCTCAAAGGCATCGACCTTGAGATAGGCAGCGGCGAGATAGTGTCGATCGTGGGTCCGAGCGGGGCCGGCAAGACGACACTGCTTCAGATCATGGGCTCGCTGGACCGCCCCGATAGCGGCGAGGTGATCTACGACGGCCAATCGATATTCCGGCTGTCGGACAGGAGGCTGGCGCAGTTCCGCAACCGCAATATAGGCTTCGTGTTTCAGTTTCACCAGCTGCTGCCGGAATTCACACTCGAAGAAAACGTGGCCATGCCGGCCATGATAGGCGGCGCGGGGCGCGGCGAATCGCTCGAACGTGCGCGCAAGCTCATCAACTATCTCGGGCTGTCGGACAGACGCGGACACAAACCGTCGCAGCTTTCAGGCGGCGAACGGCAACGTGCGGCCGTGGCGCGTGCGCTGATCAACGAGCCCAAAGCGGTGCTGGCCGACGAACCCTCCGGCAGCCTCGACTCGCAGAACCGCGACGAGCTTCACCGCCTCTTCTTCGATCTGCGCCGCGATTTCGGACAGACATTCGTGATAGTGACCCACGACGAAGATCTGGCACGCCGCGCCGACCGCACCATAGAGATGCGCGACGGAAAGATCATAGACATCATCAACAACCTCAGTGCCACTCCCCTCTGTGATAAAATCTGCGACGAATGAAACGAACAGCCGACATATTACTGACACTCCTGCTGGCTGCCCTCGCCCCTGCCCTGCTCACGGGATGCGACGAGGGCGACAACGACACGCCCGCCGACCAGCTGCTCGAACAGATCGTGACTTTCACGGGCAACGAGGGCCCGAACGCAGGCTTCGAATATCAGGCCATTGACGATTCGCCTCTCATCCGCCTGACGGTCATGGGCAACCTTAACGAAGAGGAAGTCAATCCCGGCACTCGCCTGCTGATGCGCTACCGTCTGCCAGCCGGCACGCAACCCGACGCCGGCAGGGAAGTGAGCCTGACCGGCCTGCAGCGCATACTGACCGACACGGTGACGACCGTTTCGGAGCAGCCGGTTCAGGAACCGCTCTATCTGCTGACCATCCAACGGTCCGGCGAATACCTCAACGTGCAGTCGCAGATGGCCTCGACATCACACCGCAGTCTTGAGGTGACCGCCACTCCCCTGCCCGGCTCCGACGGCCTGACCGACCTCTACATCAGTCCGCGCTATGGCGAAAACGGAGCCGACGCCTATCTGACCACCACCTGGGCCTCGCTATGGATAGGGCCGGTGTGGCGCGACAATGCCTCGTCAGGAGTCAGAGTACACATAGCCAACAGCAACAACATCTACCGAACAGAATTCATATTCAAGAAATAAAATTATCTATCTATCAAACCACCAACTATGAAATTTAAAACAATCAGAACTCTCCTTATGGCAGCCGGACTGACCGTGCTGACCTCATCGTGCAACGATAACAGCAACGACAACGGTTTCAACGGCGTGACATACAACTCACTTGTAACCTACGACATGACCGTGGCGTCGGCCGACAACGATGTGACGAAAGACATTGCCTATTTCACCTTCTATACCGAAGACAACAACACCGCCCCCATCAGCTATACGGCCACCAATCTCAGCCGCAAGATCGAAGCCACACCCGGCTCACGCATGATAATCACCTACTATCTTAACGGCCAGACCATGGGTCAGAGCGGCCCGATCACACTGATAACCTACCGCACAGTGCCCGGGGGCGCCGTTGAAGTGAAACCCACGGCCGAAGCTGAAGCCGCAAACGCCCCGATATCGGTCACGACAATTAACCGCACCGGCAAATATATCAACCTGTTTGCCCGACTGATGTATAATCCCGACCGCACATTCACCATGATAGCCGACGAGTCGACCGTCGGCACGGAAACGGTGGACCTGTATGTCACCACAGCCGTACCGGCAAGCGGCGACAGCGGTGTGGTGAACGAGCAAGTGGCATCGTTTGACATCTCACAGGTGTGGAACAAAGCCGAGACAATGAGCGTGCGCGTGCATGTCAACAACACCGCCGGCACCCAGAAAGTCTATGAATTCAAGAAATAATCCAGCAATCACAGCAAACCCATGGAACAGAAAAAACAGGAACTTAAAATAGAGCTCACGCCCGAAGTGGCCTCGGGCCACTACAGCAACTTCACCGTCATCAGCCACGGCCCGACGGAATTTTTCTTCGACTTCATCACCGTAGCGCCCAATATGCCCCAGGCCAAAGTGCAGAGCCGCGTGATCATGACGCCTGAAAACGCCAAAAACCTGCTGATGGCCCTGAGCGAAAACGTGAAACGCTACGAATCCACCTTCGGCGAGATCAAACGCACCGTGCCCCGTCAGGAGCCGGGCGGCGACATCCCCAACCCTTTCTTCAACGGGGGCGGCAAGCTCAACTGACCCAAGCGGGACGGCCAACACGGCCGAAAACGCCATTTTAAGCCCTTCTAACAGACTTTGACGATGAAACCCAACCAACTGACCATCTACAACTCGCTTTCGCGCAACAAGGAGCTGTTCCGGCCCATCCACGAAGGCCGCGTCGGGATGTATGTATGCGGCCCGACGGTGTACGGCGACGGCCATCTGGGCCACGCGCGCCCTGCCATCACCTTCGACATCCTCTACCGCTATCTCACCCATTTAGGCTACAAAGTGCGCTACGTGCGCAACATCACCGATGTCGGCCACCTCGAGCACGATGCCGACGACGGCGAGGACAAGATAGCCAAGAAAGCGCGCATCGAGCAGCTCGAACCCATGGAAGTGGTGCAGCATTACCTCAACCGCTACCACAAGGCCATGGACGCGCTCAACGTGCTGCCGCCCTCGATAGAACCTCACGCATCGGGTCACATCATCGAGCAGATCGAATACATCAAGAAGATACTCGAAAGCGGATATGCCTACGAGAGCAACGGATCGGTCTACTTCGACGTGCCCAAATACAACCGCGACCACCACTACGGCAAGCTGTCGGGGCGCAACATCGACGAGCTTCTGTCGGCCACGCGAGCGCTCGACGGCCAGCAGGAGAAACACAACCCGGCCGACTTCGCGCTCTGGAAAAAAGCGTCGCCCGAACACATCATGCGGTGGCCTTCGCCGTGGAGCGACGGCTTCCCGGGGTGGCATCTCGAATGTTCGACCATGGGCGAGAAATATCTCGGCGAAACGTTCGACATCCACGGAGGCGGCATGGATCTGCGCTTCCCGCATCACGAATGTGAGATAGCGCAGTCGGTGGCCCACAACGGGCACGACACCGTGCACTACTGGATGCACAACAACATGATCACCATCAACGGTCAGAAGATGGGCAAATCGCTGGGCAACTTCATCACGCTCGACGAATTCTTCACCGGCAGCCATCCGCTTCTCACCCAAGCCTATTCGCCGATGACCATCCGCTTCTTCATCCTCCAGGCCCAATACCGCGGCACTGTCGATTTCAGCAACGAAGCGCTTCAGGGCGCCGAGAAAGCTCTCCAGCGCATGACTGAAGGGTACCGTCGCCTGCAGGCGCTGAAGCCGTCGGAGGAGTCGACCGTCGACGTCGACGGTCTGATGGCAAAATGCTACGCGGCGATGGACGACGACCTGAACACGCCCGTGCTGCTGGCCCATCTGTTTGACGCCTGCGGCATCATCAACCGCATCAACGACGGCCACGACAAAGCCACCGCCAAGGATCTGGATACGTTGAAAAGCATCTTCGACACTTTCCTCATCGAGATCCTCGGCATGCGCCTCGAAGGTGCCGGCTCCGAGACGGGCGCCAGCGACATGAAGCCCTACGAAGAGGCCGTGGACCTGCTCCTTGAGATGCGCTCCAAGGCCAAGGCCAACAAAGACTGGACCACCAGCGACATGATCCGTGACCGTCTCGCCGCCATAGGGTTCGATGTAAAGGACACCAAAAACGGCTTCGAGTGGAGTCTTAAATAACACGACAGATCAGAAACACTGCAAGGGGACGCATCAACACCTTCACGTTGATGCGTCCCCTTGTTTTTTGTTTCGCACGGGCGCGCCATGCGGGCGGGGGAATGCGGGTGCGTCCGCATCCGCATGGTCCACATCCCAAATGATTCCGGGAAATTACATTCGCATGATGCGGACGCACCGGTGGCGCGTCCGTACCGGGATCGCGGGGAATACCGTCCGCATACGCATGCCCCGACCCACATGATGAGGGGGTGTATTCAGGTGGGACGGATGTATATGCATGGGGGATGGGGGTTCATTCGGTTGATGCGGACGCACCGGTTATTTGAAGGTGAAGGTGATGTCGCCTGACTGACGATCGGGGGCATCGGATTTGGGGGTGACGCGGGCGCTTCGGGCACGGCGCAGACATTCCGAGGTGACCGCATTGCTGTAACCGCCGCCGCTTTTTAGCTTCGCTTCCACGACTTTGCCTTGCGGATCGACCGTTATTGTCACGACCACTTTGCCGGGATTAGGAGCGTCGATGCCATCGGTGCTCACAGACACTTTACGTCCACCCAGATTGCCGGAGCCGGAGCCTCGGTATTTTCCTTTCGACGAACCGGAACCGGCACCGGTGCCTTTATCCGACTCGCCAGTGCCTTCGCCGCCCTTTTGAGAGCCTTTGCCCCAGCGGGATGCAGCCTCTTTCTTTGTGTCGGGTTTCGGCGCTTCCTTGGCTGTGGCATCGGGCGTGGCCGATTTTTCGGGTCCGGTCTTTTGCTGAGGCTTGGGATTGGGCGCTGTGACGGGGGCGGGGAGTGGAGAAGTGACCTGCTGAGCGGGAGCGTCGGGCAGCACGGGCATCACCTCGACATATTCGTCGGCCAGGAGGACGGCGGTGGTGTCGGGGGCGGGAGGCCACTCCGAACCGTCGGGGGGCACAAACGACAGGCGCGTGAAGATGAGCCACAGCAACATCCCTGCAAAAAGCAGAACCGCCACCGCACCGGCTATCAGACGATATTTCTTTTGATTATCCATCCGCGATTAGGGTTAATGGGCATTGGTTTCGGCCGGAGTATTGTTTTCAGCCGGGGCAGGGGAGTCGGGAGCCTTGGTGGCGAGCACCATCTTGATGCCGTGGCGGGCGCCGATGTCGAGGATGCCGGCGATATCGCCGTAGGGCACAGAGACGTCGGCACGCACCGACACCACAAACTGCTCACCCTCGGCCACGTTGCCCTTTTGCGTCTCGAGATAGCTCTCGAGCGAGGCAAGATCAAGATTGGTGAGCGAATTGTCGTCGTCGGAAAGCTGGGCGATGATCACGCCCTCGGGGAGCACGTGGACATAGACCTGCGGCTTTATGGCCGTCTGCTCCGAGCTCTGCGGGAGATTGAGCTCCAGTGCTGTGGGGAACACGTAGGTGGAGCTGACCATGAAGAAAATGAGCAGCAGGAAGATTATATCGGTCATCGATGCCATCGAGAATAGCGACGACATCTCATATTGTCGTTTCAGAGCCATCGGCGTGGGGGATTATGAGTTGGCGGCGTTGTCTTTTTTCACCGGCTCGTTGAGGAGGTCCATGAACTCCATCGTGGCCGATTCGAGACGCCGCATCACACCGTTGATGCGAGCCACGAGATAGTTGTAGGCAAAGAGCGCGATGATGCCCACGATCAGACCGGCAACGGTGGTTACGAGAGCCTGATAGATGCCGTCGGCGAGGACGCCGATGCCGGCTGAAGAGCCTGCCGATGCCATACCGTAGAACGACTGCACCATGCCTATTACCGTGCCGAGGAAGCCGAGCATAGGCGCACCGGCGGCTGTGGTGGCGAGCCAGGGCAAACCTTTGCCGAGGGCGGCCACCTCGATGTTGCCGGTGTTTTCGATGGTCACGAGGACATCGTTCATGGGGCGTCCGATGCGACTGATGCCCTTGTCGATGAGCCGTGCATATGGGGTGTCGGCACGACGGCAGATGTTGTGAGCGTCGTCGATGCGGCCTTCGACTATAGCGTCGTTGATTCGGTGCATAAAGCCCGAATCCTGCCGCGAGGCACGGCGGATGACCAGAGCGCGCTCCACGAAGACATAAATGGAGATGAGCGCCAGCAGGGCGAGAGGAATCATGATGAAACCGGCATTGACGCAAAGATCCCACAGGTTGGGACCCTGGGCGGCCGGCGTTGCTGCATTCAGAATCATGGGCGGATGATTGATGGGTTAGGGGGTGGGTTAGAGATAAATGTGGGTTCAGCGCTTGCCGAGACACTGGCGGTAGCGCTTAATGGTTTCTTCGATGCCGAGATAGAGTGCGTCGGCAATGATTGCATGACCGATCGACACCTCGTTGAGATAGGGCAGACGGTCGTGGAAATATTCGAGATTTTCGAGGTTGAGGTCGTGACCGGCGTTCACACCGAGGCCGGCCTTATGTGCGGCGATGCTCGCCTCGACGAATGGAGCGACGGCATTTTCGCGGTCGGCGGCATAATTGTCGGCATAGGGTTTGGTGTAAAGCTCCACGCGGTCGGCTCCGGCACGAGCGGCGGCGCGTATGTTTTCGGGATCCGTGCCCACGAAGATGGAGGTGCGGATGCCGGCTTCGCGCAGACGGTCGACAATGGCGGTAAGGAAATCGAAATTGGCCTCCACATCCCAGCCCTCGTGAGAGGTGAGATCGCCCGGGGCATCGGGGACGAGGGTCACTTGTTCGGGGCGGATTTTCAGCACCAGGTCCATGAACTGATCCGAAGGATAGCCTTCGATATTGAATTCAGTCTTTATGAGGGGACGCAGAGCGAAAACGTCGTCATGGCGGATATGGCGCTCGTCGGGGCGCGGATGCACGGTGATGCCGTCGGCACCCAGTCGCTCGCACTCGCCGGCAAAGCGCTGCACATCGGGGACGTTCTCGCCGCGGGCGTTGCGCAGCGTGGCTACTTTGTTGATATTTACGCTTAAATTTGTCATCACTAAGATAAAACCTTACTATTATGAGCTTGTTTAATAAAAAAGCGCTCTTCTGAAATATAATTGCTAAATTTGCATTCTCATTCCATTGAGAGCACAAATTTACAGAGAATAAATGGGAATTGAAAGCGAAATGAAGGCAAATAAGGGCATATTTTCCGCGGGCGGCGAGCACGAGACGGAGATCCGGCATACGGCGCGCCACCTCTTCCCGCCGCTTCCCGAGAGCAGCGAGCTGACACTTGTGTGCCGCCGCGACGACTACAGCGCCTCGGCGATAGCGCGCGCCGTGGAGGATGCCGACGCCCATCTGCTTAACCTCAACGTCACATCGGCCGACGCCGGACCCGACGAAGTTTCGGTTGACCTCCGCGTGAGCCACCGCAACACAGGCAGTGTGGCCCGCTCGCTCGAACGCTACGGCTTCCGTGTTACCGACATGCGCGAAGGCTACGACGACTTCGAGAAGATGCGCCGCCGTATCGACGAGCTCATGACGCGCATCGAGCTATGACCCAGCCGCTTCATCCATTCCACCACCAGTCACTCCACATCATCTCCACAATGAAAAGAATAGCCATTTTCGGCAACAAATCACAAAAGACCGGTTTCGACAAACTGGCGCGGCTCATCGAACTGCTCCGCACTGCCGACGCGCACTTTGAAATCGCTGTGCAGCGGCGCTACATGGAGTTTCTCGAGCGCACGACAGGCCTTGCGCCCGACACCTTCCCGCGTTTTGAGACCTACGAAGGCGATGCCGACCTGGCCCTCAGCATCGGCGGCGACGGCTCCTTCCTCACCACGGCGGCAAGCGTGGGCGGCTACGAAACGCCCATCCTCGGCATCAACTCCGGCCACTTAGGCTATCTGTCGGCGGCCGAGCTTGAGAATCCGGAAGAGATCATTGCCGAGATAGCCGACGACGACTTCATCATCAGTCCGCGCTCGGTGATAGAGGTGGAGGTGAGCGGACACCATAAGCTCGTGCGTCAGGCCGCCCTCAACGAGGTGGCGATACTCAAGCAGGACACGGCGTCGATGATCACCGTCGACACCGCACTCGACGGCTCGCCGCTGGCCAAATACCGCGGCGACGGCCTCATCATCTCGACGCCCACCGGCTCGACGGGCTACAACCTGTCGGTCGGCGGCCCCATCATGGACCCGACAGCGTCGAACTGGATCATCTCGCCCATCGCGCCCCACACGCTCAACATGCGGCCGCTTGTGGTCAGCGACAGCGTGGTGATGCAATGCGCCATCAGCTCGCGCTCCGACCACTTCCTGCTGAGCGTCGACGGCAAAGCCACGCCGCTGCCCGTCGACACCCGCGTCACGATGCGCCGCGCCGGCTACGATGTCAACGTGATCATGAGCCGCGACTATAACTTCACCGAGACCCTGCGGGCAAAGCTGCTCTGGGGCATCGACGGGATATGAACTCCCGGGTAAAGATAATCCACCGCGCCGGAGCGAAAAGATTCATCGGACGGCGCCTTGCCGACGGCACCATCCAGATCACCGTGCCGGCGGGACTCGATTATAAAGACGCGGCCGAGACCATCGACCAGCTGATACGCCGCATCGAAGAAAGCGTGCCGGTAGCGCCCGCCGACGGAACGGGGATGTTTCACGACGGCATGGTCGTGGAGAACGATCTGATAAAATTCACCGTGTCGAGAAAAGGAGCCGCCCACGGCCGCATCATCGCACTGCGTTCCGATGAAGCCTGGACAATATCCGTAGGGGAGGGGTGGGAGTTCGGCCTTCCGGCCACCGACGCCGCCATAAGCCGCGTGATGCTCAAAGCGGCCGGTGCAATTTCGCCCGCCTATCTCATCCCCGAAGCCAAAACGATAGCCCGCAGGATCGGCAAGAAGCCGAGCTATTGGAAGACGGGGCGCGGGCTGCGCACACTCGGCACATGCCACTCCGACGGATCCATAACCCTTTCCTCAGCGCTCATGTTTCTGCCCCCGGAGCTGCGCGAATATGTGGTGTGCCACGAGCTCGCCCATCTGACGGAGATGAACCATTCGGCTGATTTCCATCGCCTCTGCGACAGCTATTGCGGCGGCCGCGAGCGCACGCTCGCCGACGCGCTGAAACATTTCCGGTGGCCCATCATGCGCGTCTGACACCTAAGAGCCTATTCCACAAAAATCGCTATCTTTGCAGCCACAACCAATCACCGACGATGAAAAGATACAATATCCTCAACAATTCCTTAGGCTGGGCCTGCTTCCTGATCGCAGCCGTCACCTACCTGCTCACGATCGAGCCCACGGCCAGCTACTGGGATTGTCCGGAATATATCACCCAGGGCTTTAAGCTCGAGATCGGGCACCCGCCCGGCAACCCGGTGTTCATGCTTGCGGCCCGCTTCTTCGCCAACTTCGCCATGGGCGACGTGACGAAAGTGGCGCTGATGATCAACGCCATGTCGGCGCTGCTCTCGGCCGGCACCATCCTCTTCCTGTTCTGGACCATCACCTATCTCGTCAGGAAACTGATTGCGCGACAGGACGCCGACAGCATCACACCGGCAAAAATGATAGTGATTTTCGGCTCAGGCATCTGCGGCGCCCTGATGTATGCCTGGAGCGACACCTTCTGGTTCTCGGCCGTAGAGAGCGAGGTCTACGCCTTCTCCTCATTCTGCACGGCACTCGTGTTCTGGCTCATACTCAAATGGAACGACCGCGCCGAGCGGCCCGACAGCGACAAATATATCTTGCTGATAGCCTATGTGATAGGCATATCCATCGCCGTGCATCTGCTGAACCTGCTCTGCATCCCGGCCATCATGCTTGTGGTGCACTACCGACGTCACCCCGGCAGGATCAGCGGCCGGAGCACCCTCGTGGCGCTGCTGCTGTCGTTTGTCATCGTGGCCTTCGTGCTCTACGGACTCGTGCCGGGACTGGTGGAAGTGGCACAATGGTTTGAACTTGTGTGCGTCAACACCCTCGGCATGTCGTTCAGCGCCGGCGTGCTCATCTATGCGGCTGTAGCACTGACGATTTTCGTGGCCACGATTGCCGTGATGGTCCACTCCCGGAGCGTCAGTCCGGTGGTGGTGAAGGTGATGTTTTTGCTCACGGTGCTCATCTCGGGAGTGCTTCTGCTGGGCAAATCGCTCATAGCCGGCGGCGTGCTGCTGGCCGCGCTCTGCGTGGCGCTCTTCATCTATCCGCGCCGTGTGCCGGTCCGCGCGCTGTCGCTGGCGTCGCTCTGCATCATGGTGATGTTTGCCGGCTATTCCTCCTATGCCCTGCTGCTGGTGCGCTCGGCAGCCGGAGTGCCCATGAACGAAGGAGCACCCGACAACGTCTTCTCGCTCGCCTCCTATCTCAACCGTGACCAATACGGCGACCGCCCCCTCATCTACGGCCCGACCGTCAATTTCCACACCGACGAAGCGGGTAATCTTACGGGCGACAACTCCTATGTCTACGTCATGACACCCACCGGCAAACGCATCGTAAACCATGAGGGCGAAGCCATCTATCAGCCCTGCCTCAAGGATTCCGCGGGGCAGCCCGACGCTTACCGCTTCACAGGCCGTAAACCCGGCTATCAGACATCGCCGGAGCTTAACATGCTCTTCCCGCGAATGTATGAAAACAGCAAGGTGGCCAGCTACAACACATGGATCGGCAACTCGAAAGCCAACCCCATGAAAGGCACCCGCATCGAAGCCACAGTGCTTGTCGACTCGGCCGGCAACACGCTGAAAAAAGAGCCGATGCAGAAAGCCACACTCCTCGACAACATCAAGTTTTTACTGGGCTATCAGCTCAACCACATGTACTTCCGCTACTTCCTATGGAACTTTGCGGGACGGCAGAACGACATCCACGGACAGGGCGAACCAACACACGGCAACTGGCTCTCGGGCATTCCGGTGCTCGACAATGTGCGCCTCGGCGACCAGTCGCTGCTGCCCGACGATCTGGGCAAAGGGAATGCGGGCCACAACGTCTACTATATGATACCGCTCATAGTCGGACTTATCGGCTTCTGGTGGCAGATCAGGTCGGGACGGCATGGCAAGCGCCAGTGTCTCATCATCTTCATGCTCTTTTTCATGACCGGCCTGGCCATCGTGCTCTATCTCAACCAGACGCCCGACCAGCCGCGTGAGCGCGACTACGCCTTCGCCGGCTCGTTCTACGCCTACGCCATCTGGGTGGGCATGGGCGTGGCAGGGCTGTGGCGCATCGTCATGCGGGTGCTCAACCTTATCAGCCGCAAACGCGGTTCGCGCAAAGGCAAGAGCGGTGAAGATCCTGATGCCGTTTATGCCAAACGCGTCCTCACCGCCGCATGGACAGCGGCCGCCATCGGGCTGATAGTGCCGCTGCAGGTGGTGTCGCAGACATGGGACGACCACGACCGTTCGGACCGCTACACCACGCGCGATTTCGCCTTCAACTATCTCAACTCGCTCGAGCCCGACGCCATCATCTTCACCTATGCCGACAACGACACCTACCCCCTATGGTATGCGCAGGAGGTGGAGGGCGTGCGCACCGATGTGAAAGTGCTCAACATATTCTATCTCGGCACCGACTGGTATATCGAGCAGCTGCGCCGCGCGACCTACGGAGCGCCAGCCGTGCGGTACCTCATGCCGCGTGAAGCCTATGCCTACGGCTCGCACTACTATTTCTCCTTCCCCCGGAGCACCCGTCCGCCGATGGATGCCTGCCAAGCGCTCGAAAAGCTCTATGCGCAGAGCGACCAGGCCACAATGAAGTTCGCCACACGCGACTTCGTCATCCCGGCCCGACGCGACGCCGCCCTTCAGGCAGGCCTCATCAGCGCTGCCGACAGCGTTGCCGACATAACGATGTCGTTCACGGGGCGGTCGCTCTACCTCAACAAGCTCATGCTCCTCGACATCGTGGCCTCGGCGGCCGCCGACGACTGGAAACGCCCCGTCTATTTCTCATCGCAGATGCCCGGCGGCTATCTCATTGTGCCCAAGACGCATCTGAGGCAGACCGGCATGGCCTTGCAGGTGACGCCGGCCGTGAGCGAATGCGAGAGCGATACGGTGCCGCGGACAGGTTTCGACGTCGACCGCATGTATGACAACATCACCCGTCACTGGCGCTGGGGCGGCCTCGACAAAGTGACGCGCCCGGGGCAGATATATCTCGACGAAACGGTGCGCGGCGAAGTGGAGCGCGAACGCCTGGCCATGCTCAACCTCGCCATCCATATAGGTGAACAGGCCCTCGACTCTGTGAATGCCGGCAACACATCCGTTGTCCCGGAGGCCACATCACGCATACTCACGCTGCTTCGGCTGGTGAAAGAAAAGCTGCCCGAGGCGGCATTGGGCTATTCGGCAATCGAATATTACAAGATAGCCGAGCTGCAGCGACTCCTCTATGACCTCACAGGCAAGCGGGAGCACCTCGACAAGAGCCTTGCGACGCTCCGCACCTCGCTCGAGCATCACAGCCCCCACATATGCTATTATCAGAATCTTCCGGGCTATCTGGCCGGCACGCTCTCGAGCCGCGACAAACGCGTCGTCACCCTGTTTGTGCGCACATTTGACCGCTTCCGCGAATACAGCGGCAGCGACCGCGAGGCAGCCGCCCTGCAGAAAGATCTCGAAAGCCGCTACAGCATCAAGATTGACAAACTCAGGCGCAAACATTAGGAGAAAACAATATTTAGGCTCTGATTTGTTTATAAAACGGTGAAAACCGTTAACTTTGCATCGACAAAAAGGCTTCAGGCGTGTCGGATATCCGGCATTCCTGATTGTCGTGTACTCGTAACTAATTATTATCCAACGATAAACAAATGAAAAAATACAACATCCTCAACAATTCCCTAGGATGGTTTTGTTTCGTGGTAGCGGCCGTCACATATCTGATGACCCTCGAACCCACGGCAAGCTTCTGGGATTGTCCGGAATTTATCCTGCAAGGCTTCAAACTTGAAGTGGGGCACCCGCCGGGCAACCCTATATTCATGCTCACGGCACGCTTCTTTGCCAACTTCGCCATGGGCGATGTCACGAAAGTGGCACTGATGGTCAACGCCATGTCGGGCCTGCTATCGGCGGGCACCATCCTGCTGCTCTTCTGGACCATCACGCATCTGGTGAAAAAGCTCATCGTGCCCGACAACGCGGAGACGGTGCCTGTGGCCAAAATGCTCGTGATTTTCGGCTCGGGCATCTGCGGCGCGCTTATGTATGCCTGGAGCGACACCTTCTGGTTCTCGGCCGTCGAAGGTGAGGTCTACGCCTTCTCGTCGTTCTGCACGGCGCTCGTGTTCTGGCTCATCCTCAAATGGGAAAACCGTGCCGACCGCCCCGACAGCGACAAATACCTCATACTGATAGCCTACGTGATCGGCATTTCTATCGCCGTGCACCTGCTCAACCTCCTGTGCATCCCGGCCATCGTGCTTGTGATCTACTTCAAGCGCGCAAAAAATGCCAACGCAAAGGGGGCGATACTCGCGCTGCTGATCTCGTTTGCCATCGTGGCCTTCACGCTCTACGGTCTCGTGCCGGGTCTTATCAGCGTGGCTCAGGATTTCGAGCTTTTCTGCGTCAACACCCTGCACATGCCGTTCAACACCGGCGTGATCATCTACGGTGCGCTGACCACCGTCTGCTTCATCTGGACCATCTACAATCTCTACAACAGCAGCCGCGTCAATCCCACCATCATCAAGATTTCATTCGCGCTTAGCGTGCTCCTGAGCGGCATCCTGTTCATCGGGGCCTCCGGCATCATCGGCGTACTGCTCTTCATAGGCCTCTGCATCTATCTGTTCACGGCCAAAGGCAAATTCAAGCTTTCGGTGAGAATGCTCTCGCTGATCACGCTGAGCATCATGGTGATGTTTGTGGGCTATTCATCGTATGCGCTTCTGCTTGTGCGCTCGTCGGCCCACACCCCGATGAACCAGAACGCCCCCGACAATGTGTTCACCCTCGCCTCCTATCTCAACCGTGAGCAGTACGGCGACCGTCCGCTCATCTACGGCCCGACCATCGGCATCGAGCAGGGCTACGACGAAAAAGGCAACGCCTATATCACGGGCGTCGATTCGCGCATGTGGATGCAGCAGGGCAACAGCTTCGTGATGAAGACCCAAAAGGGCGCCGACCAGTATGCCCGCGAGGTCAAGGAGACGCCCGGCGCTCCCGACAGATACCACAACATGGGACCGAAGGAGACGCCTGTCACCGTGCCCGGACTCAACATGCTATTCCCCCGCATGTATGAGGCAGCCAAAGCTAGCGACTACAACAACTGGGTGGGCGCTTCGGCTGACAAGCCCATGAACACCAATGAAGTGGAAGTGATAATAGCAGAAGATGAATTCGGCGATCCGATGGAAGATTACTCGCGGTACGTGAACAAGGCCACCTTCGGCGAAAACCTCAAATATCTGCTCAACTATCAGCTCAACCACATGTACTGGCGCTACTTCCTATGGAACTTCGCAGGCCGCCAGAACGATATCCAGGGCAACGGCGAACCGACGCACGGCAACTGGATCTCCGGCATTCCGGCTCTCGACAACGCCCGTCTGGGCGACCAGTCGCTGCTGCCCGACGAGCTTGGCAAAGACAATCCCGGCCACAACGTATTCTTCATGATACCGCTCATGATGGGCCTCTTCGGACTTTTCTGGCAGGCAGCCGCCGGCAAGCGCGGAATCGAGCAGTTCTGGGTAGTGTTCTTCCTCTTCTTCATGACCGGCATAGCCATTGTGCTCTACCTCAACCAGACGCCGGGTCAGCCTCGTGAACGCGACTATGCCTTCGCCGGCTCGTTCTACGCCTACGCCATCTGGGTGGGCATGGGCGTGGCCGCAATATGGCGCTTTATCTACGCTTTCGCCAAGAAGAACAAGAAAGCTCCGAACGCCACCGATCCCGCCGAGGAGACTCAGGGACAGAAGACGTTCTCACTCGTCGGCGCCATCGTTGCCGCCGTCATCGGCATCCTGGTGCCGCTGCAGGTGGTGTCGCAGACCTGGGACGACCACGACCGCTCGGGACGCTACACGGCCCGCGACTTCGGCATGAACTATCTCAACTCGCTTGACGAAAACGCCATCATTTTCACCTACGGCGACAACGACACCTTCCCCCTCTGGTATGCCCAGGAAGTGGAGGGCGTGCGCACCGACGTGAAAGTGGCCAACCTGTCGTATCTCACCACCGACTGGTATATCGACCAGCTGCGCCGACAGAGCTACAACGCGCCCGGCATAGACGTCATGGCCAAACCCGCCGACTACGCCTACGACGCCCGTCAGGCCTTCTTCTTCCCCGAAAATGCCAGCACCGATTTTGTCGATGCCACAAAAGCGCTTAAGGCCGCGTATTCCAATGCCGACAACCAATTCCCGTATCCCTTCGTGACCGTGCCCGCCAATGCCGAAGCTGCGGTGAAAAGCGGACGCATCAAGGCCGGCGAAGAGCCGTCGGACATCCAGATAGCACTGCCTTACAGCAGCCCGCGCGGCGTTGCCATCAACAGTGTGATGGTGCTCGACATCCTCAACACAAGCGCTAAGAACGGCTGGAACCGCCCGGTCTACTTCGCCACTACCGTCCCGACTGAAAACTATATCGGCCTCGATCCCTACTTCAGTCAGACAGGTCTGGCCTACGAAGTGGTGCCCGTGTATCACGAAGACGCCGCCGGCGTAAACACCGAGAAGATGTACCGCAACATCACCGAACGCTGGCGCTGGGGCGGCCTTGACAAGGTGACGAAAAAAGGCCAGGTTTATCTCGACGAAACCGTGCGCCGTATGCTCTCGTCGAACCGCGGCGCCATCTTCGATCTCGCCCGCTGCCTCGGCGTCGAAGCCTACAACGCCAAGATCAACCCCGCCTCGGTGATCTACGGCAATCTCCCCGACTCCGTTGAGGTTGTAGCCCAGCTGACCGATGCCGAGCAGGCCAAGGTCGACAAATATGTCAGCGACCGCGTCAAGAAGATCCAGACGCTGCTCAAGCTTCAGCAAGACAAACTGCCTGAAGTAGCGATGGACTACACATTCATCGAGTATGACCAGCTTTGCGAGATCTACGATCTGCTCTACGAAATCACCGGCGACAAGCAATATCAGGAAAAATGCCTGTCGCTCCTCGAGACAGAGCTCAACCGCTTCGGCAAGTTCATGCAATATTATGAAAGCCTGCCGGCTCCGCTCTACAACTCGCTGTCGAGCCAGGATCTCATGATCGTCAGCTACTATCCCTACCTCATCCGCCAGTATTACAAATACTCCGGCATGGATCAGAAGAAGACTGAAAATTTGCTCAGATCGCTTGAGAAAAAATACAAATTCAGCCTGAATCTCCAGTAGACGGCATCCATCATCCGACCCCGAACTCAATGCTCATCGAACAGCCGCCGTTGCTCTACCGGCTTCTCTTCCCGGAAGCAATCTGGCGAATAAAAAAGAAGAAACGTCGCGTGGTGTATCTCACCTTCGACGACGGCCCTATCCCGGAAGTGACGCCGTGGGTGCTCGACTTGCTCGACGCCCACGGCGTCAAGGCCACATTTTTTCTCGTGGGCGACAACGTGCGCCGATCGCCCCATCTGCTTGAGGAGATCAAGCGCCGCGGCCACAGCTGGGGCAACCACACCATGCATCATCTGCAGGGCATGAAGGTGACCTCGCTGCGCTACATGCGCGACCTCACCGAAGCCGACATGCTCATCGGTTCGCCGCTCTTCCGGCCGCCGCACGGCCTGCTGCGCTGGAGTCAGGCAGCCGCCATCAAGGACCATTACAACATCATCATGTACGACCTTGTGACCCGCGACTACAGCAAGAAAATGACGCCCGCGCAGGTGCTGGAAAACGTCAAACGATATGCCCGCAACGGTTCCATAATCGTGTTCCACGATTCGCTTAAGGCTGAGCGCAACATGCGCGAAGCTCTCCCCGCAGCTATCGAATGGCTCAAAAACCAGGGTTATGAATTCCTCCCCCTCCCGATGGAGTGATTTCGATGCCTCGCTCCTCGAAGGCTCCGGTGTCTACGCCTTCGGCATAGTGCGGCTGAGCACGGCCGGCGAGGTGCAGACAGCACGCTACTGCAGCTGGATCGACGGCCGACGCCACGGCACCATGACGTATATGGAGCGCTACGGCGATATCCGCCGTGATCCGCGGCTTCTGCTCGAGGGCGCCCGCTCGATGATATGCTGCGCCATTTCCTACTACACATCCGCCCTCCGGCAGCCCGGAGCGCTGTCCATTGCCCGCTATGCTCTCGGCAAGGACTATCACGACATCGTGCGCCGGCGCCTCGAAGCGGTGGCCGAGCGCATACGCCTGCGCTATGGCGGCGAGACACGCGTGTGCGTCGACACGGCGCCGCTCTACGAGCGCTACTGGGCCGCACGCGCCGGCCTGGGGGTCATCGGCCTCAACAACCAGCTTATCATTCCAGGGGCCGGATCGTATTTCTTTCTGGGCGAGATACTCACCACCGCGCCCCTCAACTCCACCGCCGACATCAGCGAGCCGCCAGCATGCGAGCAGTGCGGCCGCTGCGTGCGCGCCTGCCCGACGGGAGCGCTCAACCCCGACGGCTCCTGCGATGCCTCCCGCTGTCTCTCCTATCTCACCATCGAAAACCGCGACGAATTTCCCGACGGCACCGACCTCCACGGCCGTTTCTACGGCTGCGACTGCTGCGCCGAGGCCTGTCCGCACAACGCCAATCCGCCGCTTTGCGCCATTGACGAGCTGAAGCCCAACCCGCGGCTGCTGTCGCTCACCGCCGACGAGGTCATCGCCATGACCCGTGAGGAGTACACCGACCTCTTCCGAGGCTCGGCGATGAAGCGCGCCAAGCTCTCGGGGCTGCAGCGCAATGCCTTGCAGATAAAACGCAACCTTAAATGATAAAGACACTTAAATGATCCGTTCAGCAATTTCGATCGGCCTGCTCGCCATCGCCGCCTTGCTCCCCATGCACGCCGGAGCGACCGAGCAATCCGACTCTGTCAGAAAACACACGCCGGCAGTGGTGTCATCAGAAATAGGCCAGAGCGTGACCGCCGGCGACAGCTCGCTGACCGTCACCTGCATCGACCGCCGCGGCGGCCGGCACTCGGGCGAGCATTACGACGCCGACATACAGTCGCCCAAATCGGCCGTTTTCAGCGCCGACGGCAAGAAGCTCTACATCAACTCGCTTGAAGGCGGAAAGACGGTGGTCTACGACGCCCGCACACGCCGTAAGCTCAAGGTGATCAGCCACCGGTTCGGCAAACCGTCGGCACCGCTGTGGCTGCCTTCGTCGGGCTACTACACCTTCACGCACTATCCCGACGGCGCCACACGTCCCTTCATGGGCAAACCGGTCGAAGAAGCCATGACTCCCGACGGCCGGTGGCTCATCGTGCCGTACTACCGACGCACTTTCGACATCAACGCCCAGGATCCGTCGGCCCTCGCCGTCATCGACACCCGCACCGACAGCATCGTGGTGATGGCCGAGACCGGGCCGCTCCCGAAGATGGTGCGCACGTCGTCCGACGGTCGCCTCCTCGCCATAACCCACTGGGGCGACAACACGGTCGGATTCATGGACATTTCCGACCCCGACCCGCACCGATGGCACCACCTGCCGCCTATCACCATAGGCACGAAACTCAATCTCAACTACTCGCTCACCTCGCCGGTCAACCGCGACAGCAACAGCGGCTATCTGCTCCGCGGCACCCTCTTCCTGCCCGGCGACTCGCTTCTGCTCATCAGCGGAATGGCCGGCCCGGTGGCCGTGATCGACGTCAAGAGCCATCAGTGGATTGGCATGATACCACAGCTTCAGAGCGTGCGCCACATAGTCAGGAGCGGCGACATGCTCTATATGAGCCGCAACACGGCCGGCGAGGCTCTCTCCGTGCCGCTCGACTCGGTTGTCAGCGCCATACGCAGTCAGCGCCACGGCACCCGCAGCTTCAGCATCGGCGGCATACGGCGCGCCAAGATCGGCTCCGGCGCACGCACCCTGCAGCCCTCGCCCTCGGGCAAGTATCTCTTCGTGGCATGCAACAGCGCCTCGGCTCTCTATATCGTGCGCACTTCCGACATGAAGGTGATAGCCGCCATACCCGTCGACTCCTATCCCGTGGGCCTCGACGTGTCGGCCGACGGCACCCTGATTGCCGTGACGTCGCAGGGACGCGACCACCGCGGCGGCAATGCGGTCAACTTTTTCCGCGTCGACTATGCCGACCCCGAGCCATGCCTGCTGCCGCTGAAAGCCGACAGCACCGCCGCCGACTCACTCCTCTCGGCCGCCCCGCAGCCTGCCGCAGCAGCGGCTGAAAACCGCATGGCCGTGTGGCCCCTGATAGCGGCCGCCCTGCTGCTGATGGCGGCTGCCGCAGCCTGCGCGCTCGTCATACGCCGGCGCCCCAAGCGCTACTCAGGTCGGAAAGATGACGGAAAAGGCGCATGAAATAATGGATTATGGCGAAAATTGTGTAAATTCGCAGCATAATGCGCACTTTGCGCATCGTATTTATCACATCGACAAACCATCTATCATGTCAGAACGCAAACTCAAAATAGGTATCACTCACGGCGACGTCAACGGCATCGGCTATGAGGTGATCATCAAAGCCCTCGAGGATCCGCGGATGCTCGAGCTCTGCACCCCCGTCATCTACGGTTCGGCCAAAATAGCCTCACACTATGCCAAAATCGGCGGCCTCACGCCCCTGCAGCTCACCCAGATCTCCGACCCCTCGCAGGCCCGCGACGAGCACTGCAACATCATCAACGTGGTCGACGAATCGGTGAAGGTCGAGCCCGGCATTGCCAGCGCCGAAGCAGGCAAAGCGGCCTTCGCCGCACTCGAGCGCGCCGTCACCGACCTCCGGGCAGGCGCCATCGACGCTCTCGTCACGGCACCCATCAACAAACACAACATCCACAGCGACGAATTTTCGTTTCCCGGCCACACCGAATATCTCGAATCATCGCTCGGCGACGGCGAGGATCACGCCCTGATGATCCTGTGCAACGACACCGTGCGCGTGGCCCTCGTCACCATCCACGAGCCTATCTCGAAGGTGGCCGAAATGGTGACGCGCGAAAACGTGCTCGCCAAGATCGAAGCCTTCGCCGACTCACTCACCGCCGACTTCGGCATCGGCCACCCGCGCATCGCCGTGCTCGCCCTCAACCCCCATTCCGGCGAGGACGGCCTCATCGGCGAGGAAGAGCAGAACGAGATAGCCCCCGCCGTCGAAGAAGCCCGTCAGAAAAAAATCAACTGCTTCGGCCCCTACGCCGCCGACGGCTTCTGGGGCAGCGGCATGTTCAAGCGTTTCGACGGCATCCTGGCCATGTATCACGACCAGGGCCTCGCGCCTTTCAAAACCCTCGCCATGGACGCCGGCGTCAACTTCACCGCCGGCCTTAAATACGTACGCACATCGCCCGACCACGGCACCGGCTACGACATCGCCGGCACCGGCAGCGCCTCGGCCGAATCGATGCGTCAGGCCATCTACACCGCCATCGACGTGCTCCGCAACCGCCGCATCCACCAGCGCATCACCCGCAACCCCCTGCGCAAGCAATACGTCGAGAAAAACAAAAAAGACAACGTTGTGCTCGATCTCTCGAAATCCGACGACGAGAAATAACGCGCTCTTCCCTCACCACTCTCCATGACATCCATGAGCAAACTCCAGAACGTAGGCAGCAATTTCATCCGCAGCGACAAGTTCATCTACTCGCTGCTGCGCGCCGGCCTGGCCTCGCAGGTCGCCTCATGGATCGACCTCTTCACCGGCTTCGCCCTCTTCGCCTGGTGCGGCCTCGCCCCATGGCTCTCCACCGCTATCGGCGCGACCATCGGCGGCGTCATCAACTGCATCATCAATTTCCACTTCACGTTCCACGCCCGCGAATGTTCGTGGCGCGCCGTGATTGTGAAATACGCCATAGTGTGGGTGGGCAGCCTCCTGCTCAACTCTTTCGGCACGCAGGGCCTCTACTGGCTCCTCAACCACTGGCCTTGGCTCGAGACCATCGGCTTCCGGCCCGACGGATATTTCGCCGCCGCCCGACTGATCGTTAGCGGCATCGTCTCCCTGTTCTGGAACCTCCTCCTTCAGGCAAAATTCGTCTACCGCGTCACCGCGTTCGATCCCTATGCCATCCGACTTATGAACACTTTCATTCCGAAGGCGTGCAAGAAATAATCGCTCACGCCCTTTACGAGATAACCACCAACCCTACAGCCATGTCATCATCCGAAACAGACGATTATAAAGACTTGCGTCCCGACGTGCTCAACTACGACGACGTCCGCACCATGATCCCCCGCCTCGACGGCCACGAAAAACTGGTCAACGGTCTCCTCCACTTCCTTTCCGTCGACAAGGTCAACGCCATTCACCGCAAGCTCATGGACACCCCCGGCCCCGAATTCGTGCGCCGTATGCTCATCGAGGAATTCAAGATCAAACTGCGCATCGACAACGGGCAGCAGCTTGAGCATCTGCCCGAAGGCGCTTTCATCACCGTGAGCAACCACCCCTTCGGCGCCCTCGACGGCATCACGCTCATATATCTGATCACACGCTACCGCCCCAAATTCCGCGTGATGGTCAACCTCATCCTCAGCCGCATCACCGCCATGCGCCCCAACTTCATAGCCGTCGACGCAATGGCCAGCAACGACCCCGCCAAACGTCAGGTCTCCGTCAACGGCATCCGCCAGGCCCTGCGGCAGATACGCGAAGGAGAGCCCCTCGGCTTCTTCCCCGCCGGCGCCATGAGCACCGTCAACTGGCGCGGACGCCTTCAGGACCGACAGTGGCAACCTACCGTCATTCAGATCATCCAGAAAGCCAAAGTGCCCGTGATACCCATCTTCTTCCACGGCAGCAACAGCTGGTGGTGCAACTTCCTCGGCAAGGTGTGCTGGCCCGCCCGCTCGCTCCGCCTCCCGGCCGAAGTGTGGCGCAAGGTCGGCAAGGAAAACCATGTGAGCATCGGCGAGCCCATCTCGCCCGAAGAGCAGGCTGCCCACGGCGCCTCCGTCGAGGAGCTCGGACAGTATCTGCGCGAAAAGACCTACGAGCTGCGCGAACGCTATCACTGACATCAGCCGCCCGACCGACCGTGGTCTGAAAAGCTACATTTTATTTTGTTAACATATTAGACAGTCTGTTTAACTTAATTTGTCGCTTTTGCAACAATTTTCAGCTCATTTTAGACTATTTAAACAAAAATAAGAATATATTAAAGTAAAAAATTTTTGCATTAAACAAATAACGCGTACTTTTACGGCTCACAATGCAAACGCTGCACCGCGAGAGCGGCAGCATGCCCAACCTTAGATTGAATCAACAATTACAACAACTTAAAAATTTACTTACAGTAAATCATGAACGCAACTAACGTAAAACCCGCTGAAGGCAAGCTTGGCGTACTCGTAGTAGGCCTTGGTGCTGTCTCCACAACATTCATGACCGGTGTCCTCATGACCCGCAAAGGTCTCGCAAAACCGGTCGGCTCAATGACACAGTACGACAAAATCCGTGTAGGTAAAGGTGCCGACAAAAAATACCTTAAATACAACGAAATCGTGCCCATCGCCGATCTCAACGACATCGTATTCGGCTCTTGGGACGTTTATCCCGCCAACGCCTACGAAAGCGCCATCAACGCTGAAGTGCTCAAAGAAAAAGACATCAACCCCGTAAAGGATGAGCTTCTGGCTATCAAACCTATGAAAGCCGCTTTCGACCACAACTATGCAAAACGCCTCGACGGCGACAACATCATGGTTGGCAAAACACGCTGGGAAATGGCCGAACAGCTCCGCAAGGACATCCGCGACTTCAAAGAGAAAAACGGCTGCAGCCGCATCGTTGTCCTCTGGGCAGCCTCAACTGAAGTCTACGTTCCCGTTGACGAAAAGGTTCACGGCACTCTCGCCGACCTCGAAGCCGCTATGAAAGCCGACGACAAAGAGCATGTTGCTCCCTCGATGTGCTACGCTTACGCTGCTCTGCAGGAAGGTGCTCCCTTCATCATGGGCGCCCCCAACACCACCGTCGACATCCCCGCTATGTGGGAACTCAGCGAAAAAACAGGCATGCCTATCGCCGGCAAAGACTTCAAGACAGGTCAGACCCTCGTTAAATCCGGCTTCGCTCCCATCATCGGCACCCGTTGCCTCGGCCTCAGCGGTTGGTTCTCGACAAACATCCTCGGCAACCGCGACGGTCTCGTACTCGACGAACCCGCCAACTTCCGCACAAAAGAGGTTTCGAAACTCTCGACTCTCGAATCTATCCTCGTGCCCGAAAATCAGCCCGACCTCTACACCGACTATTATCACAAAGTGCGCATCAACTATTATCCCCCGCGCAACGATAACAAAGAAGGATGGGACAACATCGACATCTTCGGCTGGATGGGCTATCCCATGCAGATCAAGATCAACTTCCTCTGCCGCGACTCTATCCTCGCCGCTCCCCTTTGCCTCGACCTCGTGCTCCTCAGCGACCTCGCTGCCCGCGCAGGCCGTCACGGCATCCAGCGCTTCCTGAGCTTCTTCCTCAAGAGCCCGATGCACGACTACACCAAAGGCGAAGTGCCCGTCAACCACCTCTTCCAGCAGTATGTCATGCTGAAGAACGCCATCCGTGAGATGGGCGGTTACGAAGCCGACGAAGAAATCGATTAATCGAACATTCCTCCCTTTCAACAAATTCAAGTAGAAGAGGCCACACCGAATCTGAAGTGACCCCCAAAAGTTGGACAGGTTAAACACTATCCAGTTATTGAAAGAGT
>CABUBG010000032.1:0-25124 GCA_902489785.1 uncultured Porphyromonadaceae bacterium | reverse complement strand
TTAAATTGAATTATCGACCAAGGCCACCTCTATTGCCGATTCGCTGAATAGTTACATCTATTATAAAGAAAGTTACATCAGATCTGTCATTCGCCGACATCTTTGCGTCTGTTCTTCGGTCGTTATGGAACCCCATAACTCCCTCATCACAGACACAAATATACTCGACGACTGAGAGCCCTGCCGTTAACATTTATTATCAAACAAGCTCTAGGAAAAAATTGGCTAAAGCGAGAGATTTTGCTTAGATTTGCTTCACAAAACAATACCATAGGGAAAACAATGAAAATCGAAACATCCACCGTTGATTCACCCAAAGGTGCAATCACACTCTACACACTCACGAACGCCGCAGGCGCCAAAGTCACACTCTCGAGCCTTGGAGCCGGCATAGTCGGCGTGGAAGTGCCCGATTCAAGCGGCAAGCTTGATGACGTGGCATTGGGCTATGCCAACCCGGTAGACTATTTCTACGACGGGCCGTGCGCCGGCAAAGTGCCCGGCCGCTACGCCAACCGCATCGCCGGCGGGCATCTCCGCGTTGACGGCCGCGACTATCAGCTGGCCATCAACAACGGACCGAACGCCCTTCACGGCGGCCCGGAAGGCTTTCAGAACCGCATCTGGAAAAGCGCTGTGACGCCCGAGGGTGAAGTGGTGTTTACATACACGGCCGCCGACGGCGAAGAAAACTATCCCGGAGAGCTCACGGCCGAAGCACGCTACAGCTGGAGCGACGACTGCCGTCTGACACTGCAGCTCTCGGCCACCGCCGAGGCAGCGACGGTGGTGAACCTCACCAACCACTGCTATTGGAATCTCGAAGGTCACAACTCGGGCTCAGTGCTCGACCACACCATGTGGATCGGCGCGTCGCGCTATCTGCCCACCGACGACACGCTCATCCCCACCGGCGAGATGGCACCCGTGTCCGAGACTCCGATGGACTTCACCACGCCCAAACGTCTCGGACGCGACATCAAGGCCGATTTCCCCGCGCTCATCTACGGCAAGGGCTACGACAACTGCTGGGTTGTCGACGGCTACAACACGTCGGAGGTGAAGCATGTGGCCACACTCGAGGCTCCGACAAGCGGACGTGTGCTCGAAGTGTTCACCAATCAGCCGGCGGCTCAGGTGTACACCGGCAACTGGCTCGCAGGCTCGCCGCTCAACAAGGCCGGCCGAAGCTACAACGACTACGACGGCGTGGCCATAGAGTGCCAGTCGATGCCCGACTCGCCCAACCATGCCGACTTCCCGAGCACCCAGCTCTATCCCGGAGAGCTCTATCAGCGCACCATATCTTTCAGCTTCAAAACGAAATAATACAATCATAAAATCATATCTCATTTCACAATGAAACCAACACTTTTCGTGCTTGCTGCCGGCATGGGCAGCCGCTACGGAGGGCTCAAACAACTCGACGGTCTGGGTCCTCACGGAGAAACGATCATGGACTATTCGATCTACGACGCTATCAAATCAGGCTTCGGCAAGATAGTGTTTGTGATCCGCAAAGACTTTGAAGATGATTTCCGCAAGAAGATACTGAGCAAATATGAAGGCCACGTGCCGGTGGAAGTAGTGTTTCAGTCGATAACCGACCTTCCCGAAGGCTACACATGCCCGGCCGACCGCGCCAAGCCGTGGGGTACGAACCATGCCGTGCTCATGGGCAAAGGCGCCATCAAAGAGCCGTTTGCCGTGATCAATGCCGATGACTTCTACGGCCGCAACGCTTTTGAAGTGATAGCAAAAGAGCTGATGCGCGAGCGCACCCGCAAAGGCGACTATTGCATGGTGGGGTTCCGCGTCGGCAACACGATGACCGAGAACGGCTCCGTGGCCCGCGGCGTATGCTCCACCTCGCCCGAAGGCTACCTGACAGGCGTGGTTGAGCGCACAGCCATCAGCTACGATCCGGAGCACCGCATAGTGTTCACCGACGAGAATGACAAGGTGCAGACGCTGTCACCGGAGACTCCCGTGTCGATGAACCTGTGGGGATTCACTCCCGACTATTTCGACTACAGCGAACGCGAATTCAAGAAATTCCTCGACCGTGACATCAACACGCCGAAATCGGAATTTTTCATTCCTCTCTGTATCGACACTCTTATCAAAAACGGCGAAGCCACGGTGAAGGTGCTGGACACCGACTCGAAATGGTTTGGCGTGACCTATGCGGCCGACCGTCAGGGCGTTGTGGATAAATTCGCCCAGCTCCACGCCGACGGCACTTATCCCGAGAAATTGTTCTGATAATCTCAATACAAGACGAAACGAATGCTCCGGATATGATCCGAGGCATTCGTTTTTTTATGGCGTTCGAGCCCGCGGGGCGCTGCGGTCAGCGGCGGGCGAGCGACAGGAATGATGCGGGGATGGGGGTTGCGAAATTCATCTCGCGGCCCGTTATGGGATGGATGAAGCGGAGGGTCTGCGCATGGAGGCAGAGGCGGCGCAGGGGGCTGGATGAGGCGCCGTATTTGCGGTCGCCCGAGATGGGATGGCCGATGTCTTTCATGTGCACGCGGATCTGGTTTTTGCGTCCGGTGTCGAGCTCCACTTCAAGGAGGGCGAAGCCGGAACCGGCCTGAAGCGTCTTGTAGCGCGTCACGGCCAGCTGGCCCTTCGAGGGGTCGTCGGTCGAGAATACCTCATACTGCGAGTTTTCGGCGAGATAGGAGCGCACAACGCCTTCAGATTCTTCGGGAACGCCCTCAACCACAGCAAGATATTTGCGATTGAGCACCATATTGTTCCAATTGTGCTGCATCTTGTTTTTGGCCTCCTCCGATTTGGCGAACATCATCAGGCCCGATGTGTCGCGGTCGAGACGGTGGACAATGAAAATCTTGTTGAGGGGATTGCTCCACTTCACATAATCGCGCAGGATGGAGTAGGCGGTGCCGTCCTTGACCTTGTCGTTGCCCATCGACAGGAGTCCATAGCCCTTTTCGATAACGATGATATCGTCGTCCTCGTAGACGATTTTCATACGGCGGTGAGTGAAAACGCGGAATTCGCGCACGAAATTGATTTTCACCACATCGCCCGGCCGGAGCGGCCGGTTGAACTGGCGCTCGGGCATATCGTTGACGGCTATCTGATTGTGGGCCAGGAGCTGTTTGAGCTTCGTGCGTTTCATATCGGGCATCGAGGCGGCCACAAATTCGAGCAGAGCAGCCGGCTCGCCTACACGGAGAGTCTTGATCACGTCGGGTTTGAAACGTGTGTGCTGCGGTTTTTCGCCGGTGTTGTCTTTACGTTGCATTGTACTGTCGGAGAGTGGGGGTTATTTTTTAGCGCGCGCACGCCGCGGTGAGGCCGTGCGTTTGGGCTTGGCATCCTGAGCCTCGACAATCTCGCGGCACTGTTCGAGGGTGAGTTCGGCGGGATTTTCAACCGTTTTCGGAATCTTGTAGTTCTTTTTGCCGTGAGCGATATAGACGCCGTAGCGGCCGTTGAGTATCTGCATCTCGGGATCCTCGTCGAACGATTTGATCAGCTTCTGGCTGTCGGCCTTGCGCTTGGCTTCGATGAGGGCTACGGCCTCGTCGAGGGTGATGGCCAGCGGCTGCATATCCTTGGGTATGGACACGAACTTGCCGGCGTGCTTGACGTAGGGGCCGAAGCGTCCCACCCCTACACTGACTTCGGCGTCCTCGAAGGTGCCGAGCCGGCGGGGAAGGTCGAAGAGCTTGAGGGCTTCTTCGAGGGTGATGTCGAAGACCGACTGGTCCTTATGGAGCGATGCAAACTGCGGCTTCTCGTCAGTGCCGCTGTCGCCGATCTGCACCACGGGGCCGAAGCGTCCGATTTTCACCGACACAGGCTTTCCGGTGCGGGGATCGGTGCCGAGCACGCGTTCGCCCACCTTGTGTTCGAGTCGTATGTCGTTGGCTTTCTCCACTTCGGGATGGAACACGTCGTAGAAATCCTTGATCTCCTTATGCCATTCGGCTTTGCCTTCGGCCACGAGGTCGAAGCGCTGTTCGAGGTCGGCGGTGAAGTTGAAGTCGAGCACGTTGGGGAAGTATTCCGTAAGGAAATCGTTGACAATCACGCCGGTGTCGGTGGGCAGCAGTTTGCCTTTGTCGGCGCCGACCACGACGGTCGACTGGGAGCGCGTGATCTTGCCGTCCTTAAGCGAGAGGGTGACAAACTTGCACGGCTCGCCCTTGCGGTCGCCCCGCTCCACGTATTCGCGCTGCTGAATGGTGGAGATGGTGGGAGCGTAGGTTGATGGGCGGCCTATGCCGAGTTCCTCCATCTTCTTCACGAGCGAAGCTTCGTTGAAGCGCGGAGGATGCTGGGTGTAGCGCTCGGTGGCCGCCAGTTCGGCGGCAGCGAGCGATTCGCCTTTTGTGAGCGGCGGCAGCATCGAAGTGCCATCGGCAGCATCGGCACCGTCGTTATCGTCGGAGCTTTCGATATAGACTTTCAGGAAGCCGTCGAACCGCACCACTTCGCCGGAGGCAGTGAAATGCTCGGAGCGCGTAGAGGGTGTGATTTCGACAGTGGTCTTTTCTATTTCGGCATCGGCCATCTGCGAGGCTAAGGTGCGCTTCCATATCAGCGAGTAGAGGCGGCGTTCCTGCGCGGTGCCTTCGATATCGTGTTTGTTGACGTAGGTGGGACGGATAGCCTCGTGAGCTTCCTGCGCGCCTTTCGAGTTGGTGTGGTAGTGGCGCACCTTCAGATATTTCTCGCCGAGCAGCGAGCGCACCTCGGCCGAGATGGTGCGGATGGCGAGCGAGGAGAGGTTGAGCGAGTCGGTACGCATGTAGGTGATGTGGCCGGCTTCGTAGAGGCGCTGCGCCACCATCATGGTCTGCGACACGGTGAAGCCGAGCTTGCGGGCGGCTTCCTGCTGGAGCGTGGAGGTGGTGAAGGGCGGCGCCGGCGATTTGCGTATGGGTCGCACGGTGACGTCGGTGACGGTGAAGGCCGCGTCGCGGCAGTCGGCGAGGAACTTTTCGGCCGATGCCTCGTCGGGCAGACGATGCGAGAGCTCGGCGCGGATGCGGTGCGACTCGGGATCGACAAACTGGGCTGTGACGCGGAAATAAGGCTCGGCAACGAAGCGTTTGATTTCGTTTTCACGCTCCACGATGAGTCGCACGGCCACCGACTGGACACGTCCGGCCGACAGTGCCGGCTTGATCTTCTTCCAGAGCACGGGCGAAAGCTCGAAGCCTACGATGCGGTCGAGCACGCGGCGCGCCTGCTGGGCGTCGACGAGGTTGATGTCGATGTTGCGCGGGTTGGCGATGGCGTTGACAATGGCGTCCTTGGTAATTTCGTGGAAGACGATGCGGCGGGTGTTTTCGGGCTTGAGGCCGAGCACATCGTAGAGATGCCATGCAATGGCCTCACCCTCGCGGTCCTCATCGGAAGCGAGCCACACCATCTGCGCGTCGCCGGCGGCTTTCTTGAGGTTGCGCACCAGCTCCTGCTTATCGGCCGGCACTTCATATTCCGGCTCGAACGAATGGTTCATATCGACGCCGAAATCCTTTTTGCGGAGGTCGCGGATATGGCCGTAGCTCGACATTACCTTATAGTCTTTACCAAGAAATTTCTCTATTGTCTTAGCCTTGGCAGGCGATTCGACAATCACCAGATTTTTAATCATCGCACTCATTATAATATAAATGGCATTGTGCCTGTGTGGAATTCGGCGACAAAATTAGAAAAAGAAATTCATATTATCCGACACCGCAATAAAAATTTAACACGCCCGTCGCCCCTCTAAAGATATATCTTTAGAGCCGGTTCGACAATAAATGTTAACGGCAGGGTCGCATAGTGCGGAGTGATTTTTGGCCTGAGAGGAAGGAGTGTACTGGATGTACACGACTGACTAACAGGGCGAAAAGCGCCCGCAATATGCGATTCGATGTAATTTCGGTACGGCAGAATTTCGTCCTCTGTCAGGCCGTTGGGTGGTGGATCGCACAAACTCGTGGCTCGAAAACTATCGGCGATTGTGCCGTAACTATGAGCGCTATCTGCCCTCGGCACGGGCAATGACTTATCTTGCCGCGATACTTTTCATGCTTCGATACTTCTAATGACCCTCACCAACATTATGCCTCAAAATATTTATTTAACGGGACGAAAGCTACATTCGCCTCGGCCACTCGTTGACGCTTTTCTTCAGCTCTTTCGGTCACGATGGAACCCCATCGCTCCCTCATGATCTGAAGAAAATCACTCAACGATTGACCGCCCTGCCGTTAACATTTATTGTCGAACCGGCTCTTAGAAGGGAGATCAGCGCAAGTGATTTTTCACATTTCAGGATCGGCCCCGGGCGTCCGTATCAGGCATTGATGAGCATGCCCTGAGCCACTTCGCCGGCAGCCTGAGCGCCGAGCGATGCGGCGACGATGGCCAGAGCGAAAGCAAATGTGTTGGCGGGGCCGTTGCCTGTGATCACGTTGCCGTCGGTCACCACGGGCTCACCGGTCATCTGGGCAATCGTACCTACGGAAGGAGCGAATGAAGGATAGCATGTTGCGCGGCGGCCGGTGATGATGCCAAGGGGAGCGAGCACCACGGCGGGCGAGGCGCAGATAGCGGCCACGTGACCGCCGTCGGCGTTGTGCTTGCGGAGCATGTCGCTCAGCTCGGGCGATGCGGCCAGATTGGTGGCACCCGGCATGCCGCCCGGGCAGATGAGCCAGTCGACGTCGGGCGTCAGCTTGATTTCGGAGATCAGGCGATCGGCCTTAACGATCACGTTGTGAGCGCCTTTCGCCTCATAGCTGCCGCTTACCGACACCGTTTCGACACACATTCCGGCACGACGCATCACGTCGACCGTGCCGAGAGCCTCTGTCTCTTCAAAGCCTGTTCCCAGGAAAAGATATGATATTTTCATAATCGTTTGAATTTTGGATTTGACATACAAATTTAGTGTTTATCACCGGATAAATAACTAATTTTGCGTCAAAAGAGTTCACCGTATGAAGATAAACCGCATCATAACATCGCTGTTGCCGGCCGTCGTGGCAGGCGCCGCAATAGCGCTTGTGGGCTGCCGCAAAAGTGCCGAAACGCGCCAATGCTCCGGCATGGTATGGTCCACCACCTACAACATCACCTACACGTCGGCCGCTAACCTCGACGATTCGATCATCGCCGTGATGCGGCAGGTCGAGCACTCGCTGTCGCCGTTCGACAAAGGGTCGCTCATCTCGGCCATCAACCGTGGCGAATCGGCGACCACCGACGCCCTTCTGCGGCGCATTTTCTTCGCCTCGCAGCGCATCAACCGCTTGAGCGGCGGCGCTTTCGACCCGACGCTGGCTCCGCTCATCAATCTGTGGGGCTTCGGCTACGACAATGCCACGGAGCCGCCGACGCAGGCCATGATCGACAGCGCGCTGACCCACGTCGGTATAGCGCGGTGCCGCATCGAGGCCGACACCATAGTGAAATGCTCACCGGCCACGGAATTCAACTTCAGCGCCATCACCAAGGGCTACGGCTGCGACCTTATCGGCGAGATGCTGCGGCGCAACGGCTCGCGGGACTATATGGTGGAGATAGGCGGGGAGATAGCGCTGGCCGGACATAATCCGCAGGGCGAGCCCTGGCACATACAGATCGATCAGCCCGTTGAGGGAGCGGCGCCAGGCAGCGATGCCCTGACCGTTATCAAGCTGACGGACTGCGGCATAGCCACCTCGGGCAACTATCGCAACTTCAAGCAAGGCTCATCGGGCAAGACGTGGCACACGATCGATCCGGCGACCGGCCGTCCGGCCGTCAGCACGACGCTGAGCGCCACCGTCATAGCTCCCGACTGCATGACCGCCGACGCGCTGGCCACCGCCTGCATGGCCATGCCGGCCGACAAAGCGCTGGCCATGATCGGCGCCATCGAGGGCGTCGAAGCGATGCTCGTGGAGAGCGACGGCAGCGGAGGTTTCGTGACGCACACGAGCATGGGCTTTCCGAAAGCTACAAATTCGCACTGACGCGGCAGCGCGGCGCCGTAACTTTGCGGCGTCATGAGAAAAATCACAGAAATAATCATTCACTGTTCGGCAACGCCCGCGGGACGCGAGGTGAGCGTGGCCGACATCGACCGCTGGCATCGCGCCCGCGGCTTTAAAAGCATCGGTTATCATTATCTTATCGCGCTCGACGGCAGCATCAGGCGCGGACGCCGGGAGGATGAGGCGGGCGCCCACTGCACGGGGCACAACAGGCGCTCGATAGGAGTGTGCTACGTGGGAGGCTGCGACGCGAGGATGCGGCCGGCCGACACGCGCACGCCGGCACAGCGCGAGGCGCTGCGGGCTATCGTGGGCGAACTGCTGCAGCGCTATCCCGGCGCCACGGTGCACGGCCACAACGAGTTCGCGGCAAAGGCGTGTCCTTGTTTCGATGTGAAGGCGGAGTTCAACAGCCGCAAGAGCTGAAAAGGGTGTGCATTGCATCGAAGCGCTCCAGCGAAGCGGCGCCGAAGCGCTCCATACTGCGGCGCACCTTGTCGAGGGGCTTGCGCTTCATGTCGCCCGACTTGGAATAGAACTTGTCGGCGTAGCAGATCAGTTTCTCCAGAAGCGTGTGCGGGCACATATCGACGGCCGGAAGAGGCAGATGCTGCGCGGCAATCTCATCGGCGGTGAGGCCGGCACCGGTGTGACGGGCCGCCACTTCGGCGATAGCCACAGGCGCTCCCTCGCGCAGAAGGAGCTCGCGGCCAATGATGCCGTGGTCTATGTAGGGCTGAT
This sequence comes from uncultured Porphyromonadaceae bacterium, assembly GCA_902489785.1. GTDB lineage: Bacteria > Bacteroidota > Bacteroidia > Bacteroidales > Muribaculaceae > Paramuribaculum. The sequence goes on along the minus strand of CABUBG010000032.1, from coordinate 16,365 downwards.
GTCCGTGGCACTCGATGGATGGGGCGTCGGTGTCGAAGATGCCTATGTCATGCAGCATGGCGGCCGCTTCGACATCGGCGGGGTCGAGGTTGAGCCGGCAACGCGCCGCTATGGCGAGCGCTTCATCGGCCACGCTGCGGCAATGCGCCATATAAATATCCCGCAGACGTGAGCCCGCGGGATAATATTTGTCGATTATCGTCTGATAGTTCATTCGATGATTGTGTTCCAGCCGTGAACGTCGGGAGCTTCGCCGAGCTGAATGGCACGGAGAGCATTGTAGAGTTGCGTGGTGATGGGGCCGGGCTTGCCGTCGCGGGCTATGATGTATTTCTTGCCGGTGTCGAGATCGTCGACTTCGCCTACGGGCGATGCCACGGCGGCAGTGCCGCAGGCGGCGGCTTCCTGCACGTCGGCGAGCTCGTCGACGGTGATGTGGCGGCGCTCTACCTCAATGCCCATATCCTTGGCCAGCTGCTGGAGGCTCATGTTAGTCACCGAAGGAAGGATCGATTCCGATTCGGGAGTGATGTATTTGCCGTCCTTGATGGCGAAGAAATTGGCCGGGCCGCATTCGTCGAGATATTTCTTCTCTTTCGGGTCGAGATAGAGCACGGCCGAGTAGCCGAGTTCGTGGGCACGCTCGCCGGCGCCGAGGCTTGCGGCGTAGTTGCCGCCCACTTTCCAGCGGCCGGTGCCTTTGGGGGCAACGCGGTCGTATTCGCGCATGATGCAGATGTTGGTGGGCGCGAAGCCGGTCTTGAAGTAGGGACCCACGGGGCTAACGAGGATGAGGAAGAGATATTCAGTGGATGTGCGCACGCCTACGCTGGCGCTCATGCCTATTTCAAGCGGGCGAATGTAGAGGGAGGCACCGCTGCCGTAAGGGGGCACGAAACGTTCGTTGAGTTTCACCACTTTTTTTACCATCTCGCAGAAAAGATCTTCGGGCACGGGTGCCATCTTCAGGCCGAGAGCCGATTCGCGGATGCGCTTTGCATTTTCCTGCATGCGGAAAACGCGCACCTTGCCATCGGCACCGCGGAAAGCCTTCATGCCTTCGAAAATCTCCTGGCCGTAGTGAAGCGATGTAGCGGCCATGTGTATGTCAATACGTTCTGAGTCTGTGACTTCGATGTCGCCCCACTTTCCGTCGCGGTAGTAACATCTTACATTGTAGTCGGTGCGAACATAGCCGAACGGCAGATTCGCCCAATCAAGATTCAATTGTTCTTTCATTTCTTGAACTCTGTTTAGGTCATGAATGTTGATGCAAAAGTAACAAAAGTTTCCATACCGAGGTTTAATGATGCACAAAAAATCGCCATATTGCGCAATTATGTGGCCTGGTATGCCATAACCCTCGTCGGATTCAGACAAAATAGTCAATTTAACACCGCCGGATGATGAAAAAGCGGTGCAATAGTTGTGAAATTCGGGCGTCGGTCGTATCTTTGCAGGCAATTACCAGAGATCGTCACGAATTGAGTCGCACTCATTTATATATAATATTTGCCACAGTGTTGCTTATGGCCATCAGTGCCACGGGCGCTAAGCCTGCGAGGGTTTCCGGCTCCCGCACGCCTGTACCGGCCAGCTCCGACACCGCATCCGGAGCTGCGATCAGCGTCCTCGCCGACTCGGCACAGAGCAGCAAACAGTCTCGGCGTCAACGCCGTACAAGGCACCGCGTAGCGCCGGCGACACCCGACAGCGCGCGCAAAGTCACAGCCGACAGCGCCATGCGCACCGCACCCTCAGCCCCCGTAGCACCGGCCGACACGCTCGACCTCAGCGACCTGGGACGCCGCCGTCTGGGCGCCGACACGGTAGCCAAACCGCGCGGCCGGAGAATTTCACGAGTGAAGACCGATCTGGACAACGTTGTCGACATCGTGGCCAAGGACTCGATGGTGCTTGTGGGCCAGGACAAAGCCTACATCTACGGCGACGGCAACGTGACTTACGGCGACATCAAGCTCAACGCAGCCGAGATAGAGCTGGACATGAACTCGAGCACCGTCTATGCCGTTGGACGCGCCGACAGCACCGGCGAAGTGACCGGCTCGCCGGTGTTCACCGACCGCGGCACCGCCTACGAATCGAAGACGATGCGCTATAACTTCAAGACCGAGAAAGGCTTTATCACCGATGTGATGACCGAGCAGGGCGAAGGATTCCTCACCGGCGGCACATCGAAAAAAGTAGGCGAGAACACATTTTACCTTCAGGACGGATTCTACACCACGTGCGACAACCACGATCATCCCCACTTCGGTTTCCGCCTGACCAAAGCCAAGGTGCGCCCGAAAAAAGATATCGTCACCGGCCCCGCCTATCTGGTGCTCGAAGGGCTTCCGCTGCCGCTGGCGGTGCCGTTCGGCTATTTCCCGTTCTCGGAGCGCTATTCGAGCGGCATCATCTTCCCGTCGTTCGGCGACGACTACAACCGCGGCTTCTATCTCAGCAACGGCGGCTACTATTTCGCCATCAACGACAATATCGACCTGGCGCTCACCGGCGAGATCTACACCAAAGGGTCGTGGGGCCTGCAGGCCCGTTCGGCCTACGTGAAACGCTACCGTTATTCGGGCAACTTCAATATCTCGTTCCTCAAGACCATCCTCGGCGACAAGGGGCTCCCCGACTACTCGAAACAGACCAACTTCCAAGTGCTCTGGAACCACACTCAGGATGCCAAAGCCAACCCCATATTCAACTTCTCGGCATCGGTCAACTTCACCACATCGGGCTATTCGCGCAACGACCTCGGAAGCTACTATTCCAACTCGTTCACGGAAAACACCAAGAGCTCGTCGGTCAACTTCACCTACCGCCCGGCCGGCTCCAAATGGTCGTTCTCGGGCAACGCCAGCATAGCACAGCGCAGCCAGGACTCGACGCTCGCCGTGTCGTTCCCCAACATCACCATCACGATGTCGCAGATCTATCCCTTCAAGCGCAAGCACGCCGTGGGAGCCGAAAAATGGTATGAAAAGATACGCCTCTCCTACTCGGGTCAGTTCAACAACTCGCTCACGGCCAAGCAAAACGAATTTTTCAAGAAAAGTCTGATCAAGGACTGGCGCAACGGCATGCGCCACAGCGTCCCGATCTCGGCCACGTTCAACCTCTTCAAATACTTCAACCTCACGCCGAGCATCAACCTCACCGACCGCATGTACACGACGAAAGTGCGCCGGCAGTGGGATCCGAATGCGGCCGCCGAAGTGTGCGACACCTCCTACAGCTTCTATAACGTCTGGGACTTCAACGCCTCCGTATCGCTCGACACCAAGATCTACGGCTTCTACCGGCCGATGAAATTCCTGGGCGACAAAGTGAAGATGATCCGTCACGTGATCACGCCTACGGTTTCGTTTTCGGGATCGCCCGACTTCAGCTCGCCTTTCTTCGGCTACTACGGCAGCTATCAGTATCCGGGCACCGACGGCGAGATGCGCACCCGCAAATATTCGCTCTTCCCCAACAGCCTCTTCGGCGTACCGAGCGAAGGAAAGACCGGCATGGTGAGCTTCTCGCTGGCCAACAACCTGGAAATGAAGGTGAAGACCGACGACGACAGCATCGGTGAGAAGAAGATATCGCTTATCGAGAACTTCTCCATCTCGCAAAGCTACAACTTCGCCGCCGACTCGCTCAACTGGAGCAACATCAACACCTCGCTGATGCTCCGCCTCGTCAAGAACTTCAACCTCAATCTGTCGGCCGTGTGGGATGTCTACACCTATCAGCTCAATTCGGCGGGCAACCCCGTGCGCGTCAACATCCCGCGCTGGAAGGCAGGCAAGGGTCTGGGACGCCTGTCAAGCACCGGCACCTCGTTCAGCTACACCTTCAACAACGACACCTTCAAGAAAAAGAGCAAGAAGAAAGATGTGAGCGGCGATGACGACAGCGGCGGCGACGACCGGCCGCGCGGGTCGGGCAACCGCAGCAGCGGAACCGACAGCGAGTCGTCGGGCAGCGGCGACATGGAATTCGTGGACGGCTACATGAAATGGGAGGTGCCGTGGAGCCTGACGCTCAACTATTCGGTCAACTACGGCTACGGGGCGTTCAACAAGCGCAAGATGGAGTATGACGGCAAGATCACGCAGAACCTCAGCCTCTCGGGCAACATCCGTCCGACGAAAAACTGGAACTTCAGTTTCACGGCCAGCTACAACTTCGACACTCACAAGCTGGCCTACATGAACTGCAACATCTCGCGCGACCTCCACTGCTTCACCATGACCGCGAGCTTCGTACCTGTCGGCCCCTACAAATCCTACAACTTCCATATATCCGTCAACTCGTCGATGCTGTCGGATCTGAAATACGACAAACGTTCGTCGCTCTCCAACGGAGTTCAGTGGTATTGACGCCTCCCGGGAAGCCGAAGCCGGCCGCCACGGCGGCTGCGCGTCACAGCCGGACACAACGCCGGCAGAATTACGTTACGGCAGAACAATCGCGGCAAACGGAGCGTTAACATTTCATAACCGACAGGATTCACCTGCACGACCGGATTTTTTCATCACAACCGTTTCAAAACGTTCCGACAGTGAGCACCAGCAAAGCCACACATATCATTCTGAAAGTCCTGAAATGGACAGCTATCAGCGTGGCCGCGCTCGTAGTGCTGATACCCGTGCTGCTCTACATTCCTTATATCCAGGACTTTGTCGTGGGCATCGCCGAGAAGAAGATCGAGCAGTCGACCGGCATGGATGTGAGCATCGAGCGGTTGCGGCTCAAATTCCCGCTGCGCGTGGAGCTTCGCGGACTCGTAATGTCGGAGAAAGGCGACACGATGCTGGCGGCCCGCAGCGCCGACCTCGACGTGGCGTTCTGGCCGCTGCTGAAAAGCGAAATCGACGTGACCGAAGCCGAGCTTACCGATGCTTTCTACCGGCTCAACAACGCCGACTCGGCCGTCTATCTCAAAGCCCGCATCGACCGCTTCCGCACCGCCGGCACCAACCTGACCTTCAATATCGAAAACATCAGTGTGGGCAAGACGCTGCTCGACGGCGCCGACATCGACATAGTGCTCAAAGACACCACCACCGTTTCGCCGACCGACACCACGGTGACACGGATGCTCATCAACGCCCCCGACCTGACGCTGCGCAACGTCAGCGTGCGCATGCGCATGCTCCCCACCATCGACTCGCTCTATGCCCGCATCGGCAACGCACACCTCACCGACGGGCGCCTCGACCTCGCGGCGCAGACCATCGACGTGAAAGCGCTTGATGTCGACTCGGTTACGGCCGCCTACATCATGCCGTCGGAGCAGTTCCTCGCCGGTTATCATTCGCCGCCCGTGTCGCCGGCCGACAGCGCGCTGCTCGCCGAGCAATCCGCCCTACCCTCCAAACCGTGGCAGATTCGCGCCGGGCGCATCGCCATCAACGGAAAGCGGGCGCTTTACGCCACACGCGGCTCACGACCCGCAGCCGGTTTCGACCCCGAATACATCGAAGCTACCGGCATAAAAATCGCCATCGACTCATTCTACAACTGCGGCACCACGCTGCGCGTCCCCATCCGTCATATCGCGGCAAAGGAACGTTGCGGTGTAAGCCTCGATGCCTCAGGCGTTTTCGACATGGACAGCACCACGATGCGTGCCGGCGGTTTCAATATATCGACCCAGTGGTCGGAAATGAAACTCGACGCCCTGATGGGGCTCGGCGACCTCATGACTGACCCGACAGTGCCGCTGCGCCTCGATGCCGACGGCTTCATATCGCTGCGCGACGTCTATGCCGCGCTGCCCGCCGTCGCCGCCATGATGAAAGGCATACCGGCCTCATCGCAGATCAACGTCGACGCCGACATATGCGGCACTTCGGGACGTCTCGGCATCAACCGCATGATGGTGAACATGCCGGGCAGCTTCAGCCTCGATGCCGACGGCATGGTGGCCGACGCATTTGATTTCAACCGCATGAACGGCCGCATCAACATCGACGGCGACATCCGCGACGTGAGCTTCATCAAAGACCGTATTCTCGACAAAGCCACGGCACGCACCATCGGCATTCCTCCAATGACCGTCGGGGGCACCATCGACTACAGCCCGGGGCTTATCGACGGCAACCTCTCCATAGCTTCGGCCGGCGGAAAGATGTCGCTCGACGCCGGATGGAATCAGAAAGCCGAGGGCTACGACCTCAGCATCGACGCCACACGCTTCCCGCTTCAAAAATTCCTTCCCGGTATGGGCATCGCCGATCTGACAGCCACGGCAAACGTGAAAGGTCACGGCTACGATCCGTCGCGCCGCACCACCTCCGCCACCGCCGACATCGACCTGCGCCATGTGGCTGTCAACGGGCGGCAACTTGAAAACATCAGCCTCACGGCATCGCTCGACACGTGTCGAGCCGTGGCACGCATAAACTCGCTGAACGCCGACGCCGATTTCGACGCCGACCTGACGGCGTGGGCCACCGCCGACGGCTATGACTGGGATCTGTCGGGCGACATCCGCCACCTCGACCTCCGGGCTCTCGGATTCAGTGACGATACGATGAACGGCTCGACCGACCTCTACACCTCGGGGCACTACAACCCACGCAACGGCGACACGGATGCCGAACTCAGCATCACCCGCCTTACATGGAACGCCGGTACCGACATCATCAGCGTGCCCGACGCCACAGCTAAATTCCACACCACCGACACGCTGACCCGCGCCGACATCGATGCCGGCGATTTCCGCGCCAGCGCCACAGCATTATGCGGTCTCGACACGCTTATGGCACGGCTGTCGGCCACCGGCGATGAGATCATGCGCCAGACCGCCGACATGAATTTTGATGTGCCGCTGCTGCAGCGCACGCTCCCGCAGCTGTCGGCCGAGATCACCTCGGGCAGAAACAACCCAGTGGCATCATATCTGCAGGAGACATCCTACATCACCTTCAGCGACGCCAGCCTGAAATTCAGCAACGACTCCGTGATCACGGCACAGGCGGCCGTCAACGGCTTCGCCACCGGTTCGACGCGGCTCGACGCCATACGCTTCGACGCCCGGCAGCACGACCGCTTCTTCGTGTACAAATTCAACATCGACAATCAGCCCGGCACGCTCGACGACTTCGCCCACGTCCAGCTCAACGGCTATCTATCAGCCGACAAGACGGCAGTGCTGTTCAAGCAGGCCGACATCAAAAAGCGGCAGGGATTCTTCTTCGGCGCCACAGCCACGATGACAGATTCGACGGTGACCGTGAAGCTCGTTCCCACGCGGCCCACCATCGCCTACAAGCAGTGGACTATCAACAACGACAACACTGTAAGATACGACTTCGTGCACCGGCATCTCGACGCCAACCTGAAGCTATCGTCCGACAGCAGCGCCGTGCGTCTGTTCACCGAGCACCGCTCCGACACCCTCGCCACCGGGCAGGAAGATGTGGTGGTGCAGCTTCAGAACATCAGCCTCGCCGAATGGCTCTCCATATCGCCCTTCGCGCCGCCTGTGAAAGGCAGCCTCGACGCCGACCTCCACTTCCGCTGGGACGAAGAGCAGATCACCGGCAACGGCAACGTCGACCTCACCGACCTGTACTACGGCCGCGAGCGCGTGGGCACCTTCCGGCTCGACCTCGACGTGGCCAACCAGAGCCATACCAAAGCATTGCGCGCCAACGTGGGGCTCGTTGTCGACGGCGTCAAAGTGATCACAGCCACCGGCAATCTCAACGATTCGACGGCCGTGCATCCCTTCCTGCTCGACTTCTCGATGATCCACTTCCCGCTGCGCGTGGTCAATCCGTTCCTGCCCAAAGATGTGGCGCAGATGTCGGGCATGCTCAACGGCAAGATGGACATCACCGGCGACCTTGCCAACCCCATCTTCAACGGCTACCTCGACTTCGACTCGACAGCTGTGAAGCTCGGCATCACGGGCACCTCCTACGCCTTCTCCGAAGAGAAGATACCGGTTGACAGCAACGTGGTGCGGTTCAACGACTTCACCATCGCCGGACTCAACAAAAATCCGCTGCGAGTCAACGGCACCGTCGACGCCCGCCGCCTCTCCGACATACGCCTCGAGCTGGCTCTGAACGCCTCCGACATGCAGATCGTCAACACCAACCGCCCGCGCGGCGCCAACGTCTACGGCAAGGCGTTCATCGACCTCGACGCCACCGTCAAAGGCACGCTCAGCCTGCTGCGCGTCAACGCCGACCTCGGTCTGCTCGCGGGCACCAACGTCACCTACGTGATGACCGACGGCATCGAGACCATAGTGCCTCAGAGCGCCGACGGCATGGTGAAATTCGTGCAGTTTGCCGACACGGCCGCCGTGGCCAAAGCCGACTCCGTCGTCGCCCCGACCACCTCAGTGATCCTCGACGCCCGTCTGGCCATCGAAAGCGGCTCGACACTCAACGTCGACCTGTCGCCCGACGGCAAGAACAAAGTGTCGGTGTCGGGCAGCGGCAACTTCACCTACAGCCTGACGCCGATGAGCAGCGACGGCCGCCTCACCGGCCGCTACACCATCGACAGCGGATTCGCGCGCTACACGCCGCAGATCTCCACGGGCGGACTGTCGATGGCCATCATGTCGGAAAAGAACTTCAAGTTCACCGAAGGGAGCTACATAGCGTTCAACGGCGACATACTCAACCCGACGCTCAACATCCGCGCCGTCGACCGCCTCAAAGCCAACGTGACACAGTCGGGGCAGAACTCGCGCCTCGTCAACTTCGACGTCACGCTGTCGGTCACCAACACCCTGCAGAACATGAACGTGGCCTTCGACCTGAGCACCGACGACGATCTCACCATCTCCAACGAACTCCAGTCGATGTCGGCCGACCAGCGCGCCAACCAGGCCATGAACATGCTGCTCTACAACCAGTACACGGGCCCGGGCACCAAAGCCAACGCCAACCTGTCGGGCAATCCGCTCTACGCATTCCTCGCCTCACAGCTCAACTCGTGGGCGGCCAACAACATCCGCGGCGTAGACATTTCGTTTGGCATCGACCAGTACGACACCACCACCGACGGTGCCAAATCGACCACTACGAGCTACAGCTACCGCATGTCGAAGACGCTCTTCAACGACCGCTTCAAAATCATCGTAGGCGGCAACTACTCCACCGATGCCGACGCCGACGAAAACTTCTCGCAGAATCTCATCAACGATATCTCCTTCGAATATATGCTCAACCGCAGCGGCTCGATGTATGTGCGCCTGTTCCGCCACGTGGGCTACGAGAGCATCCTCGAAGGCGAGATCACCCAGACGGGTGTGGGCTTCGTGCTCAAACGCAAGCTCAACTCGCTGCGCGACATATTCCGCTTCGGGCCGCGCAAAAAACCGTCAGCCGACACAGAAGCCGAACCCTCATCACCCCAAGTGAAACAATGAACACGCCCATCCGACCGACATATGCGCTGACCGCCTTGCTGACGGCCGCATTGCTGCTGCTCGTAGCCGCCGGCTGCTCCACCACGCGCCGTCTCGGCCCCGACGACATCCTCTATACCGGTGTCAAGAAGATCGACATACAGACGCCCTCCAAGGATCAGGATGCGGCGCCCGGCCTCTCCGACGCCGTGCTTTCGGCCGTCAATGTCAAGCCCAACAACTGCCTCTATTCGCCCTACCTGCGCTATCCGTTTCCGCTGGGGCTGTGGGTCTACAACAACTGGAGCAATCCGCCGTCGGGATTCCGCCACTGGCTCTACGAGAAGCTCGTCAGCGAGCCGGTGCTTATCAGCGACGTCAGGCCCGAAATGCGCGTGCATATGATCGACCAGATCCTGGCCAACAACGGATATTTCTCGGGGAAAGCCTCCTACAGCCTCGTCCAGGGCAAAAACAAGAAGAAAGCCAAAGTGCTCTACAGCGTGGCCACCGGCCCGGAATATCTCATCGACACCGTCGAGCTGTTGCCCGACACCTGCCGGCTGAACCATCTCATCGACTCGGTGGCCGTGCGCAGCAGCTATCTGCGTGCCGGCAGCCGCTACTGCACCGACTCGCTCAGCGCCGTGCGCGTGACCATCGCCAACGCCGTGCGCAACAAGGGATATTATTTCTTCAAGCCCGAATTCATCGAATATCTGGCCGACAGCACCATCAGCAAAGGACGCATCGCCATGCGCATGGATCTGGCGTCGAACACCCCGCGCATGCTGCTCGACAGCTACACGACCGGCAGCATCACCACCCGCATCCACCGCAACGAAGGCGGAGGCACCCCCGACACCATCATGACGCGGCGGGGCATGGTGGTGCAGATGAAACCGTCGCGCCTGCGCGAAGGGCTCATACCCGAATGCATCACCTTCCGCGAGGGCAAGATATTCTCGGTGCGCGACATGAACCGCACGCAGAGCTATCTGTCGCGCCTCGGCATATTCAACGGCATAGAGATCAACGCGGTGCCCGACAGCATCGGGTCTCGGCGGCTCAACGTTGAGATCGACTGCACCTTCGACGCTCCGCTCGAAGCGGCCGTCGAGGTCAACGTCACCTCGAAATCCAACAGTTATCTCGGGCCGGGTGTCGACCTCCGGCTCACCAACCACAACGTGTTCGGCGGCGGCGAGCAGCTGAGCGTCGACCTCTTCGGCACCTATGAATGGCAAACGGGTCGCGGGCGCAGTTCGGTGTTCAACTCCTACGAGATCGGCCTCAACACGTCGCTGTCGTTCCCGCGCCTGCTGGCCCCGCGATTCATCCCGCGCACGCGCCGTCAGCTCAACTGGACGCGCATCACGCTCGGCGCCGACCTGCTCAACCGTCCTCACTACTTCAACATGGCGCAGTTCAACGCCGCCTTCACCTACGACTGGCGCGCCACACGCCACGTGACCAACTCCCTGACGCTCTTCAAGCTCACCTACGTCAACCTTATGCGCACCACCGCCGAATTCGACTCGATCATGGACGCCAACCGGGCGATAGCGCAGAGCTTCCGCAGCCAGTTTATCCCGCAGATGTCGTTCAGCTATGTCTATGACCGCACCATCAACCGCGACAACTCGATCAACTGGCAGTTTACCGTTCAGGAAGCCGGCAATATTTTCTGGGGCATCTACGAGGCATGCGGCAAGAAAGGCGAGAAAGAGCTGTTCGGCACACCGTTCTCGCAGTTTGTCAAAGGTCAGACGCAGCTGGTGTGGAACCGGCGCCTGTGGGGCGACAACTGGCTTGTGAGCCGCGTGGCCGCCGGCGCGGCACATGCCTACGGCAACTCGACGGAGGTGCCCTACAGCGAGCAGTTCTATGTGGGCGGCGCCAACTCGGTGCGCGCCTTCACCGTGCGCAGCATCGGCCCGGGCAGCTACCGCGTGCCCCGCGATCAGGTGAACGGCTATTTCGACCAGACCGGTACGTTTAAATTTGAGTTCAACGTCGAATACCGCTTCCCGATTTTCGGTCCTGTTCATGGAGCGGTGTTCCTCGACTCCGGCAACGTGTGGCTGCTCAAAAACGACCCCGACCGACCGGGCGGCAAGCTCAAAGGCTCCACATTCTTCAAGGATCTCGCCGTGGGTACCGGCGTGGGACTCCGCTTCGACATCGGCATGCTCGTAGTGCGCGGCGACCTCGGCATAGGCATCCACGCTCCCTACGATACGGGCAAGCGCGGCTACTACAACATGACGAAATTCAAGGACTCCCTCGCCTTCCACCTTGCCATCGGCTATCCCTTCTGAAAGCTGCGCCACACCGCAGTTTTTATAGTTCTTCTCCCCTTATGCTTTCCTGAGCGTAAGGACTACGCGAATTAACATTAAATGATTGTGGATGTGGCAAAAAATGCCTATCTTTGCAAGCACCAATCTGCGACGCCGAGCAGTCGCATTGCTATGTAATATCCACACAACCAACACACTGTGAGATAGTTACATGGATCGCGGTCATCTTCCCCGGATCGGGGTCAGTGCCGTGAGCCGGGTCATAACCGTATCCCCAAAGGCTACATCCGGCCCGATCTATTGAAGAACCTCTGTCTGCACTTGAAACGCACATGGAGGGAATGGAAGAAATGCCAAAGCCACAGCACAACATATCACGACACAACGCTCTACAGCAAAGCCAGTTGCAAGAAAGCACCATGCAGCAAAGCCAGTTGCAGCCCGATGCATTGTCCGCCGACGGGAGACCGTCGGGCGAAGCGTCGTCAGGCATTAAAGCCGCCGGCGCTGATACGGCAACGGCCAAAGGCGGTAACGCCGGAGGGAGGGTGGCGTGGTTTGCGATGAAGGTGTTTTTCAACCGCACGGAGGCGGCGGCTGCCGAGATACGCGAGACCGGAGCCGAGGTGTACATACCGATGCAGACTGTGGTGACCGAGCGCAACGGTGTGCGCCGGCGCCAACAGAAGCCGGCCATAGCATCGCTGCTCTTTTTCAGAAGCGACGCCGACACGGCCGAAGCGGCAGCGCGCATGCTCACCGACCGTGCGATGCTCTACCGCCGGGAATCGGCGGGACGGAAGATTCCGGCCGCGATAAGCGAGCGCGAGATGCAAATATTCCGGCTCGTGGTGTCGTCGGGCGCCGAAGGGCTCGAATTCATCGCCGACGATCCGCAGCGGTTTGCCAAAGGCGACGCCGTGCGCGTGACGGGCGGACCGCTCGCCGGTGCCGAAGGACAGATAGTGCGCCTGCGGGGCGACCGCCGTCTGGTAGTGCGTGTGCATGGCGTATGCGCAGTGGCCACGGCCTATATCCCGCAATGTTTTCTCCAACCGATAGCAACCGACAAATGATAATAGCAGTTGATTTCGACGGCACGATCGTCGAACATGAATATCCCCGTATAGGCCGCGAACGCCAGTTTGCCGTGGCCGCTCTCAAGCAGTTGAAGGCCGACGGCCACATTCTCATCCTCTGGACCTACCGCGAAGGCCAGCGCCTTGAAGAGGCTTTGGAATGGTGCCGCCGGCGCGGTCTGGAGTTTCATTGCGTCAACAGCAACGATCCGTTTGACAACGCCTCCACGGGGCCGCGCAAAATCCATGCCGACATTTATATCGACGACCGCAATGTCGGCGGTCTGCCCGACTGGGGCGCCATCTACCAGATGGTGACAAACCGCTGGAACTATCGCCGTTATCTTGCCGAAACGGAAGGCAACGGTCAACCGGAGAAAGAACCGGGATTTTTCCGCCGTCTGTTCGGCAAGCAACTGTAAAACACACTCATTCATAGCGATGTCGGTAGCAGGTAAAAAGAAGAGCGAATGCTGCGGTTGCGGAGCGTGCACAGATGTGTGCCCCCGTCACTGCATTGAGATGCGACCCGACCGTCACGGCTTTATGTATGCGCGTGTCGACACACAGCGGTGCGTCGAGTGCGGACTGTGTGAACGAGTGTGTCCGATACCTGCCGATGAGTCCGCGATGACAAAGCCCGCCACCGCCTACGCCGCATGGTCGCGCGAGCCGGAGATACACCGGCGCAGCGCGTCGGGAGGTGCGGCCTATCTGCTCGGACGCCATGTGATCGAGCGGGGCGGCGTGGTGTATGGTTGCGCGGCCGACGGCCTCACCGTCCACCATGTGCGCATCGACGACGTGGCCGCATTGTCACGGCTGCAAGGATCGAAATATGTGCAGAGCGACACCCGCGGCATCTACCGGATGCTGCGCGACGATCTGCGTGCCGGCGCGACGGTGCTCTTCACAGGCACGCCATGCCAGTGTGCCGCCGCCCGCGGATGCTGTCGCAGCTGCAACAACGGGAATCTCATCACCGTAGAGCTTATATGCCATGGCGTGCCGTCGCAAAAGATGCTCACCGACCATCTGCGCCCGATAATGAAAGGTCGCAATGCTGACCACATCAGCTTCCGCAGCAACGGCACGTTTGACCTGCGCCTGACAGCCGAAGGCAACATGATCTATTCCGGCAAAGTGTTCGGCGAGAAACATCCTGATTGCTATTACTCGGCATTTCTCAGCGGCAAGACATTCCGTCCATCATGCTACAGTTGCGGCTACGCCCGACCCCGTCGCGCCTCGGATATCACCATCGGCGATTTCTGGGGCTACGGCGATCGTGGCAGCCTGCCCGAAGCGGCACGCAACGGTCTGTCGGCGGTCATGCCCGTCAGTGTGGCCGGCGTCCGACTATTTGAGGAAATACGCCCCGAGCTCAACGCCATAGAGCGTGAGGCCGACGAGGCGATCGCCGGCAATCCGCAATTGCGACATCCGTTCCAGCGCCGTCCGACGGCACGACTCTTTGCTTTGCTCTATCCGCTGCTGCCGTTCGACGCGGCCGCGCACCTGTCGAACCTGCCGTCGCTGCTGCGACGCACCGCCGAAAAACTCCTCCACCGATGAATGCCGACGACAACCGCCGCATAGCCCGCAACACGATATTTCTCTACATCCGCACGTTTGTTGCGATGGTGATAGGGCTTTACACTTCGAGGATGATACTCGAGGTGCTCGGCGTGAGCGATTTCGGTATCTACAACGTGGTGGGAGGCCTGATTGCGATGATGGCGTTTGTCAACGGCTCGTTCAACGTGGCCATAGGCCGCTACCTCACTTTCGAGCTTGGGCGCAAAGACTTTGCCGCGTACAACCGCGTGTTCAACACCTCGTTAGTGATACAGTGCTGCCTCGCCCTGCTCGTTTTAGTGGTGGCCGAAACCGTAGGACTATGGTTTGTCAACCACCGGCTCGTGATACCTGTCGGACGTCTGACAGCAGCCAACTGGGTTTATCAGGCAGCCATTATAGGCATGATACTCAGTATAATCAACTCGCCGTTTTCGGCCACCATCAACGCCCACGAGCGGATGAACGTAGTGGCATACGTGGGGATGGGCGAATCGTTTGCCAAACTCGCCATAGTGATATCGCTCTATTGGTGGAACTACGACAAGCTGATAATCTGGGCGATACTCTTCCTGATGATCACGGTGGCATCCGTAGGGATACAGATGATTTACGTGCGGCGGCAGTTTCCCCACACAGCCGTCAACCTGCGCCACGACCGCAGCATAGTCAAGTCGATGGCCACGTTCAGCGGGTGGAACATGTTCGGCACCATAGCGTGGACGCTCAAGGATCAGGGCATCAACATAGTGCTCAACCTGTTCGGCGGACCGGTGATCAACGCCGCCCGCGGAGTGTCGTATCAGGTGAAAAGCGCGATTCTGAGTCTGCAAAACGGCTTTCAGAGCGCCGTCAATCCGCAGCTGACCAAGAACTATGCCGCCGATGACCTCCAGGCCACCCACCGCCTGCTGTGCCGCAGTTCGAAAATAAGCTTTTTCCTGCTGCTGATTCCGGCCATACCGGTGTGTTTCGAAGTGTCGTTTCTTTTGGGGCTGTGGCTTGTAGAAGTGCCCGGCTATGCGCCGATGTTCACCGTACTGGTGATCTCCGAAGCGCTTATAGAGGTGTTCGGCGGTCCGTCGATCACCGCGTTGATGGCCACCGGAAAGATCAAGTGGTATCAGATAGTCGTAGGCTCGATCCTGCTGCTCAACCTGCCTGTGGCCTATCTGCTGCTGAAAGTCGGATGCCCGATATGGACGCCTTTCATCGTGGCGATAGTGATGACCGCCACCGGCCATTTGGCGCGGTTGAAATTCATCAGCCGACAGTTGCTTATGCCGTTGCGGGTCTATTTCCGCGACGTCATAGGCCGATGCCTTCTCGTGGCATCAGTGTCAGTCATCGTTCCGTTAGCCATATATCTTGCCATGCCACAAGGCTATCTGCGAATCATAATCCTCGTGCCGGCGTCGCTGCTGAGCACCGGCATCACCATCTGGGTTCTCGGGCTTGACGCCGGCGAGCGCAACTTCGTGAGAAACGCCATCACTTCGCGTCTTTCAAGAAAAAAGAAAAGCATAGCCTCATGACGCCGACAGACAGACACGCCTTCCTGATCATGGCCCATGAGCAGCCGCAGCTGCTGCAGCGGCTCATCGACCGCATCGACCACGACCGCGTCGACATCTATCTCCACATCGACCGCAAAGCGCCATTCGACGGCTCGGCCATCACCACACGGCGCAGCCGCCTCATCTCGACAGAGCCGCGCCTGGATGTGCGCTGGGGCCACATCTCGCAGGTCGAAGCCGAATATGCGATGCTCGAAACCTCAGCCGAAAGCGACTACAGCTATCGCCACATCATCTCGGGCACACACTGGCCGCTGAAACCGATCGGAGAGATACTCGCGTGGTTTGACGCCTGCGGCGGCCTGTCGGTGCTTCCCGAAGGCGAATGGACCGACACAGAGCTGCGCCACAAGCTCGGCTACTATCATTTCAGCCTGCGTCTGCTTCGCAGCCGCAACCGCCTTGCGGCGGCAGCCACATAGGCTTTGGACTGAAGCACAGCC
>CABUBG010000031.1:0-26119 GCA_902489785.1 uncultured Porphyromonadaceae bacterium | reverse complement strand
TGAAATTGTAGGTGACCTGCATGATGTCGGCGCCCCCGCACATGGAAACACCGGCACTCATCACCGACCTCATGCAGTTTCTCGACGCATCGTCGGTCAACTTTCTTGCAGTCAAAGAAATATGCCGGCGCCTCGACGCCGCCGGATTCACCCGCCTCGACCCGGCCGAACACTGGACGCTCACTCCCGGCGGAAAATACTACATCACACAGAACGATTCGGCCGTAATCGCGTTCATCCCCGCTCAGACCGGAGCCGCATCGCCCTACCGCATCATCACGGCCCACAGCGACTCGCCCGGCTTCCGCATCAAGCCCCATGCCGAGATGATCGGCGAAGGCGGCATAGTGCGGCTCAACACCGAAGTCTACGGCGGCCCTATACTCTACACATGGTTCGACCGCCCGCTCTCCATAGCCGGACGCGTCATCCTGCGCTCCGACTCCGTGTTCAATCCCGTCCACCGCACGGTGCGCATCAACCGTCCGCTCCTCACCATCCCGCATCTCGCCATCCATTTCAACCGCGCCGTCAACGAAGGCAACCCGCTGTCGAAACAGAAAGACATGCTGCCCGTAATCGGCCACATCACTGACTCACTCCAGCGCGACAACCTGCTGCTCAACCTCATAGCATCCGAGCTAAATGTCGACCCGGCCGACATCCTCGATTTCGACCTCTCGCTCTACGACACCACGCCCGCCTGCACGCTCGGCCTCAACAACGAATTCATCACCTCGGGGCGCATCGACGATCTCAGCATGGCCCACGCCGCCGTCACCTCGCTCATCGACCGCGCCGCCGACAACCCCGGAGCCACGCTCGTGGCAGCCATCTTCGACAACGAAGAGACCGGCAGCGGCACCAAACAGGGCGCCGCATCGCCTCTGCTCGCCGACCTGCTCACACGCATCAACATGGCGCTCGGCGGCAACGAGGAGCACCTGCTGCGCGCCATCAGCCGCTCCTTCATGATTTCGGCCGACAACGCCCACGGACTCCACCCCAACTACGTCGAAAAGCAGGATCCCACCAACCATCCGCTCCTCGGCGCAGGTCCTGTGATCAAAATCAACGCCAACTGCAAATACATGACCGACGCCGACAGCGCCGCCGTCTACGCAACCATCTGCCGCAATGCCGGCGTGCCGGTGCAATACTTTGTCAACCACAGCGATGTGGCCGGAGGATCCACCCTCGGCAACATCCTCACCTCGCAGATACCGCTGCGCGGCGTCGACATGGGCGCCGCCATCTGGGCCATGCACTCGGTGCGCGAGACAGCCTCGGTCGACGACCACGATCTCATCATCCGCTCCTTCCGCGAGTTCTACGCCACGCCGGAATAACCCCGCCCGTCAGACCATAATACAGCGAGGCGCCGCTACGGTATCATCACCGCGCGGCGCCTCGTTTATGCTATCGGCCCTCTGGCTTACAGCTCGAAACCGACATTGTCGACGTAGAAATTCAGGCCTTCCGAACCGACGAAAGGTTCGCCGCTGCCCGAGCTGATCATTACCACTACATGCGTGGGAGTGGCGTTGGCATCGTAGCCTTCCTCTATCACAGGTTTCAGCTTGTTTTTCGAATTGCGGGCATAGTAGGCATTCGATTTGGTGCGGAGTCCGAGCCAGCTCATACCGGCCTTGCCGCTGATGTCGCCATACACGATAGGAATCTTATGACCGTTGACCCACTTCGAAGCCTTGGTGAATTTCTCTCCGGCGGTGCCTACGCGTTTGGCATGCAGATTGCCTTTGGCGTCCTCCCAGCGATGCTGAAGAAACACAAACACCACAGCCTCGTCGCGGCCCTGAAGCGTCTTTTTCGATCCGAAGCCCGTAGCCTTTGTGCGGGTGTTGGCTGCCGGCATATCCACGCGATAGTCGAGCACCAGAGCTTTCGGGCGCTTGGTATAGGCAACGCCCATATCCATCTTCCCGTAGGGATTCTTCGTCGAAGTGACCGGCTCGATCATCTGACCCAGGAACATCGATCCGGCAACCATCACATCCATGTTGATCAGACCGGCAACCTTCACATGCTCCAGCTTGGTGCAGAGCTTGGCGCAGAGGTCGTTGCCCTTGCGCACGCAGGGCTCTACGGCGTTAGAGGCTTTGTTGATGCCCGACACCCGGGCATAGACATTGCTCGTGCCCCAGGGCGATCCGCCCTCGTTGACATAAGCCTTGTTGCCGGTGATGGTCCGCGCCGGACCCACCTCATAGACATTCTTTTTCTTGCCGCCGATCATGCCCGACTCGGAGATGACGCGGGTGATCCAGCTGTTGAAATCGCCATATTTTATATATTCCACTCTCTGGGCTACGATAGCCTGTGCACAGACAGTTGCTATGAACAGTGTTGTAAAAATTCGTTTCATAATCTAAGAGCTTGTTTTCTTTTTTCAAGCCTACAAAATTAGACATTATTTTTCAATTATGCATTCTATATTGTCGACGACACGGCCACACAAGCCATTTCGGACACAATAAAAGCCGGTTCGACGACATTTCAGAATGTGTATGTCAGGCTTATTCCTCCCTGCAATCCACTCCCCGAGGGAGCTATCCACGAGCTGCCCGACAGGCCGCCGAGGGCCGCGCTGCGGCGTGTGGCCTTGCGCTGGTCGCCACGGAAATAGCCTATCGTTTCGTTGAGCGGGTCCACAAGCCATGCCACTGCATAGCCCAGCACCTTCGACCCCAACAGCCGGTAGCCATTGCCCACAATATTCCGTTTGACAAGATAAAATCCCTCGCCCACGAGCGACCCTACAATCGGCGTAACCACAAGATCCTGCACCGACGGTATCTCATTGAACGATTCAAAACCGTATTCCCAGAAAAACGTCGATATGCAGAAACTATACAAAAACGAGCCCCAGCAGTTGAAGCCGCAGCTGCGAGCACCCATGTAATAAGCCGCACCGGCATAAGGGTGAAGCATATAGTTGAACACCAGATTGTCGTGATCCCACACCGGGCCTGCCTTTACGTGATTGATCCAGCGCTTAAACAGCGGCGTATCGGCATTGGCTTTCTTATTCCACGCCGTGGCATCCTTTGGAAGCGCCTCAAGCACAAGCATCGTGGCTACGCCTGCCCCCATGAGCACCCCGGTGTTCACCCACAGCTGCTTCCAGTCGGGCATGCTGCGCGTGCGCGAGTATGGAAAGTCATACAGCGTGAGCCGGCCATATCCCTTCTCAAACTCTTTCAGTATCAGTGTGTCGCTCAGCATCGCCGCCACATTCATGTCGTCAGCGCCGGGTATCGCTAACGTATCCTCCGCCGCGACATCACACGGCTCCACGACGCTCTCCACGACCTCGGCCACCACTGACAGCGTGTCCCCGTCCGCGCTCTGTGCAGCAGCCGGAATGGCTGCACAGCACATCATCATTATTTTTATAAGCAGCTTCATAAAATAGCAAAACGGTACATCTTAACAACACCCGACCCGCCCTTTTGGATTTCATCCGCGCCGCCATCCCGCCGTTTTTTACAAAAAAGTCCGTCAATAAGAGCCGATAATTGGGATATTCGGGCAATTATCAGTAACTTTGCAACGCCAATTCTACCACTCGGCACACACAATTGCATTTCTTATAATGGAATACACCCGCATTTCAGCGATGCTCATCTCTCTCTTTCTGACGGTAGTCTCCCTCCGGGCTGCCGCCGGCGACGTGACCACTCTCAGCATCGCTCCCGCTGATACCGCCGCAATTTCCGCTGTCCCCGACACCATCGTCGCGAAGCGGCCCAACATATTCCGGCGATTCATCAACTATTTCAACGAATCCAACAAACCCAAATCATATAAAACCTTCGATTTCAGCATTATAGGAGGCCCCCACTACTCTTCCGACACACGCCTCGGGATCGGCGTTGTGGCTGCCGGGTTCTACCACTCGACCAAAGGCGACACCGTCACCGCACCATCCAACATCTCACTCTACGGCGACGTCTCCACCGTCGGGTTCTATATGATCGGCATACGCGGCAACCACATCTTCCAGGGCGACCGTAACCGCATCGACTACAACCTCTATTTCTACCGCTTCCCCCGCCGCTTCTGGGGCATCGGCTATGATATGGGACGCGACATGTCAAACAAGTCGAAATTCGACGAGACATTCGTCAGCGCCTCAGTCACATGGCTCCATGAGCTCACGCCCCACCTCTTCATCGGTCCCGGCGCCGCGTTCACCTATGCCAACGCCTCCGACGTCGAGCGCCGCGAGCTGTGGAACGGGATGCCCCTTCACAGCGCCACCTACGCTCTGAGCGCCAAGCTGCAATACGACAGCCGCGACAACCTCACCGCCACACAAAGCGGCGTCCTCGCCTCGCTCGAGCAGCAGTTCAGCCCCAAATTCCTCGGCAACAGGCAGGCATTCAGCTCCACCGACCTCCGCCTCTGCTATTTCCGCAACCTCTGGCGCGGCAGCGTCCTCGCCACCCAGCTTCACGGCAAATACAGCTACGGCAACGTGCCCTGGGCCGTCATGCCATCGTTCGGCGGCAGCAACTCCATGCGCGGCTACTACGACGGCCGCTTCCGCGACAAAGGCGAGATGGACCTCACCGTCGAACTCCGCCAACACATCTGGCGCCGCAACGGCATCGTCGTCTGGGCCGGCGTCGGCACCGTGTTCCCCAAATTTTCAGATATTCAGTTCCGCCGCCTCCTCCCCAACGGAGGCATAGGCTACCGCTGGGAATTCAAGCAACGCACCAACGTGCGCCTCGACTTCGGCATCGGCAAAGGCGAAAACTCTTTTATATTCAGTATCAATGAAGCTTTCTGAACACCTCGCGGCATCACGCTCGATGACCACGCTCCTGCTCATATGGACTCTCGTTGGGTGCACCCTGCCCAATATATGGCTCGCTTTCACCGAGCACATGACCGTAATCCAGTCACTAACCAACGTCATCCTTCCGCTCGGCATCTACATGCTGCTCATGTCCATCACGCCTAAGGTCGGAAAGGCTACGCTGTGGATGATCATCCTCTTCTTCTTCGCCGCTTTTCAGAGCGTGCTCCTCTATATGTACGGCCGCTCGGTCATCGCCGTCGACATGTTTCTCAACGTCGTCACCACCAACCCCGGCGAAGTAGGCGAGCTCCTCGGCAACATGCTGTTCATCATCATCGTTGTCATCGTCATCTACATTCCTCCTATCGTCCTGGCCATTCTCGCTCAGATTCGTCACTGGCTCCTCCCCGGAAAGATTCTGAAAATCACCCGCCGCGCCTCGCTCTACACCATCGGCGCCGGCATCATCCTCTTCATTGCCGGCTTCTTCTCCGGCTCACGGCCCTATCGGCCGCACTGCGACCTCTATCCCGTCAACGTGCTCTACAATCTCTACCTTGCCTGCCAACGCACCGTCAAGGTGGCTGAATATCACGAGACATCCGCCGCTTTCACCTACAACGCCACACCCACTCACCCCGACTCGGTGCCCGAGATCTACATCGTAGTCGTGGGCGAGACATCCCGCGCCGACAACTGGCAGATCAACGGCTACAACCGCCCGACAACGCCACGGCTGATGGATCTCCCGGGCCTCACCGCTTTTCCACGCGCCATCTCACAGTCCAACACCACCCACAAAAGCGTCCCGATGCTGCTGTCACATCTTGATGCCGCCACATTCGGCGACTCTATCTACAATGTGAAAAGCCTAATCACCGCATTCAAGGAAGCCGGTTTCCACACCGCCTTTTTCTCAGCTCATAGCCGCAACCACTCATTCATCGACTTCTTCGGAGAGGAAGCCGACGAAACCAAATTCATCAAAGAGCAGGGGCTCAACAAAAAACACTACTACGACACCGACCTCCTCCCATTCCTCGACCGCAAAATCGCCGAAGGACACAAGAAACTGCTCATAGTGCTCCATGCCTATGGCTCCCACTTCAACTACATCGACCGCTATCCCGACGACCGGGCATTCTTCACACCCGACCGCCCCGCGCATGCCACTCACCACTACCGCGACAAGCAGATCAACGCCTACGACAACACCATCCGCTTCACCTCCGATTTCCTCGCCGACATCATCGGCCGGCTCAATGACTCCGGAGTCCGCACGGCCATGATCTACACCAGCGACCACGGCGAGGACATCTTCGACGACGAGCGCCGCCTCTTCCTCCACGCATCGCCCATCCCCAGCTACTGGCAGATCCACGTGCCGTTCATCGTCTGGCTGTCCGACAACTACACATCGGCCTACCCCGCAAAAGCCCGTGCGCTCTGCGGCAACGCCGGAAAATATGTAGCCTCAAGCCGCGCCTTCTTCCACACCGTCATGGATATGGCCGGCATCGCCACACCTCGCTTCAACAGCACATTCTCCGTTCTCGACAGCGCCTACACTCCCGGCACCGCCATATATCTCAACGACCACAACGAGCAAGTGCCTCTCCGCGAATGCGGAATCCTCGCCAACGACCTCCATAAACTCGACAGCCTCGGCATCCGCTGACTGCCCCCGCCCCACATCCCCACATCCCCACTCTTGCCACCAGCAAACGTCAAGGAGCGGCGGCTTCCAGCCGCCGGACACCCCGCCAACAAAGAGTAATCGCTTGATTTGCCAATTATTACGGTCACCGGCGGCTGAAAGCCGCCGCTCCTGACCACGCCTGCCTCCACGCAAAAAAAACGGCCGATTCTGTCATGGAACCGGCCGCTGTCATATAGTCTAATTTTATCACTTCCCGAGACGGCGCAGAACGATTTCCTTATCGCCTGCTTCGATTCGCAGTGAGGCGCCCTTGTCCCTGACTTTCACATCATCAAGACGGGCGAAACGACTGTAATACGTGCGCATCTTCGTCACCAGCTGAGCTTTCACAAAATCGGCCATCTGCGGACGTATAGAGTCCAGATTGGCCACCGTTGTGCCGGCCAGCGGATCCATAGTCAGCGCCACTGCATCCGGATCGACATTCACGGCAAGCGTCGACGCGTCGAGATGCACATCGATCTCATCGTCGTCAACAGCGGCCCAGCTTCCCTGTATCGTCGATGTCGCGGCGACAGAAACGCTGAACGGACGTCCAAGCGGACCTGTAGGATCCGACGGACGCTCCACCGACATATTGGTCGTCAACGTCACTGTGCCACCGGGGGCACCTTCTTCCGAAAGCGCAAACGTCAGATTGTCGGCTCCGGTCACCACGCCTGTGTTATCGTTGAATATCTCAGTTTCACCTGACTGCCACGAGCCGGCAACATCCTTGGCCAGCGCGGCCTTTTCATCACACGAACTCATGCCCGCCAGGATCACGCCCGACGCCATGAGCAGTTTCAGTAATTTCTTCATGTCTGTCACTATTCTCTGCGGAAACAACATATTTCCGGTGCTTTCATTATAAAACGCTTATGCGGCCAAAATTGTTATAACAGCCGCAGCGACAAAATAAATAAATTCGCTATATTTGCACATCAATCCAAAATTCCATCAACTGATATACCCTAATAGTTATGCCTACCAAACCGTTCCACTATCAGGAAATGTTCCCCATGTCGAAAGACAACACGGAATACTATCATCTCACATCCGACTATGTGAAAGTCGAAAACTGGGGCGGCCACGACGTCCTCGTGGTTGATCCCGAAGCTCTCACCGTGCTCTCCCGTCAGGCCACTCACGACAACGCATTCATGCTGCGCCGCGAGCACAACGAAATGGTGGCCAAGATCCTTCACGACCCCGAAGCAAGCCAGAACGACAAATTCGTCGCCCTCACGATGCTCCGCAACGCCGAAGTAGCTGCAAAAGGTCAGCTCCCCTTCTGCCAGGACACCGGCACAGCCATCTGCATCGGCAAGAAAGGCCAGAACGTCTACACCGGCGGCCACGACGAAGAGCGCATCTCCAAAGGCGTCTATCTCACTTACACTGAGAACAATCTGCGCTACTCTCAGAACGCGCCCCTCAACATGTACGACGAAGTCAACACCGGCTGCAACCTCCCCGCGCAGATCGACCTCTACGCTGTCGACGGCAACGAATACAACTTCCTATTCATCGCCAAAGGCGGCGGCTCGGCCAACAAGACCTATCTCTATCAGGAAACCAAAGCGCTCATCAACCCCAAGACGCTCCTGCCCTTCCTCGTTGAGAAAATGAAATCGCTCGGCACCGCAGCATGTCCACCCTACCACATAGCATTCGTCATCGGCGGCACATCGGCCGAAATGAACCTCGCCACCGTCAAGAAAGCATCGGCGAAATACTACGACAACCTTCCCACCGAAGGCAACGAATACGGCCACGCTTTCCGCGACATCGAACTTGAGAAACAGCTCCTCGACGAAGCCCACAAAATCGGCCTCGGCGCCCAGTTCGGCGGCAAATACTTCGCTCACGACATCCGTGTGATCCGCCTCCCGCGCCACGGCGCCTCATGCCCCGTTGGCCTCGGCGTCAGCTGCTCGGCCGACCGCAACGTAAAAGCCAAAATCAACCGCGACGGCCTCTGGATTGAAAAACTCGACGCCAATCCCGGCGAACTCATCCCCGAAGAGATGCGACGCCAGGGCGAAGGCGAGGCTGTGAAGATCAACCTCAACCGCCCCATGCCCGAAGTCCTCGCCGAACTGTCGAAATATCCCGTGGCCACACGCCTGTCGCTCAACGGCACCATCATCGTGGGCCGCGACATCGCCCACGCCAAGATCAAAGAGCGTCTCGACAAAGGCGAACCCATGCCCCAGTATCTCAAGGATCATCCCATCTACTATGCAGGCCCCGCCAAGACACCCGAAGGTATGGCCTCAGGCTCTTTCGGCCCGACGACAGCCGGCCGCATGGATCCCTACGTCGACCAGTTCCAGGCCGCAGGCGGTTCGATGATCATGATTGCCAAAGGCAACCGCTCCAAACAGGTCACCGATGCCTGCAAGAAACACGGCGGCTTCTACCTCGGTTCTATCGGCGGTCCCGCCGCTATCCTCGCCAAGGACAGCATCAAGAAAGTCGAGCTCCTCGAATATCCCGAACTCGGAATGGAAGCCATCTGGAAAATCGAAGTCGAAAACTTCCCCGCCTTCATCCTCGTCGACGACAAAGGCAACGACTTCTTCACTCAGATAGCCGAGCGCTGCAAAGGCTGCGCCCTCAAATAAACGCACATATAGCGGTCAACCTGTAGCGGCGGGTCTATACATCTCACCCCTGTAGGTTTCTCGACACCTATTCCGTGCCTATATCAGCCACACAGCCGGGAGATAAGCCCACAGACGCTTATCTCCCGGCCTTTTTTCCGGCCAGTCACACCGATCACCCGCAGACACGTCAATCCCGTTGTCCGCAGCCGCGGATCTGAACCCGCACGACAAAAGGGACTGCGACGACAAAACGCGCAGTCCCGCTATATTACACGTTGTATCTTTTTGTGACAGATCAGCCGGCGAAATTCATGAGCAGCAGCGTCGAGATGCCCATATAGATCACCATGCCCACAATGTCGTTGGTGATCGATATGAAGGGACCGGTCGCCAGCGCCGGGTCGATCTTAAAGCGTTCGAGCGTCAGAGGGACGAACGTGCCGAAAACCGACGCGAACACCACCACCGCCATCAGCGACAGCGACACCGAAAGCGTCGTGGCCAGGCTGATGCCGCCGAAGAAATAGTTGTAGATCAGCACAAGGAGCGAGATGATGCAGCCGTTGATCATGCCGATGCCAAGCTCCTTGATCAGCTGGCGCAGAGAATTACGCAGGTCAAGCGAACCGTTGGCCAGGCCCTGCACCACGATAGCCGACGACTGCGTGCCGACATTACCGCCCGTACCGCCGATCAGCGGTATGAACAGCGCAAGGGCCGGATCCATCGAAAAGCCGGTTTCAAACGTGCGCAGGATCAGCGATGTGCCTATGCCGCCTATCATGCCGATAAGCAGCCACGGCAGGCGTGCCTTGGTCTGCGTGAACATCGTGTCGTCGGTCTCCACGTCGCTCGACAGACCTGATGCCAGCTGATAGTCACGCTCCGATGACTCACGCACCTGATCCATCACGTCGTCGACCGTGATCCGGCCCACAAGACGCCCGATGGAGTCCACAACAGGCATCGCCACAAGATTGTATTTCTCAAAGTCGAGGGCCACATCGTCGATCGGAGTGTCGGCTTTCACCGAGACCGGATCCACCTCCATCACATGCTTGATTTTCGACACCGACGGATCGGTGATGAGTTTTTTCAGAGGCAGCACACCGCGGAGCTTGTTGTCGTTGTCGACCACATACACATAATATATCTCGTCGAGTTCCTCGGCCTGCATGCGCATCTGCTTGATGCACTCGGGCATACTCCAGTTCTCGTTGACCACGATCATCTCGGTGCCCATAAGGCCACCGGCCGTGTCCTCGTCATATTTCAGAAGGTCGATGATATCGCCGGCCTGCTCCACATCGTCGATATGCGAGAGGATCTCGTCGCGATCCTCCTCATCGAGCTCCTGGATGATATCCACGGCATCGTCGGTGTCGAGGTGATCGATAAACTGTTTGGCGATTTCCTCGGCAGGCATCGTCGACAGAAGCTTACGGCGGTCGTCCTCGTCAAGCTCCATAAGCACGTCAGCGGCCACATCGTCGTCGAGCAGCTTATAGAGAAACTCAGCCTCCTCCAGATCGAGTTCCTGATATAGTTCGGCAATATCCGCCGGGTGAAGCTCGCTGAGCTCCTTGCGGGCCGCAGCCTCATCGCCGTTGGCGATAATGTTACGGATATTCTCGAGGTATTCCGGAGTGTATTCTTTCATCGCTCATCAGCCGCGCATCGCGGCAATTATATTGGTTAATTCTACAAATTGATTCACCGTCAGCTGCTCGGGGCGCATACCGGCCAGCGGTGTGTCGGGCAGCGGCACGCCACCGGTGAGCTGACGCACCGAATTGCGTATCGTCTTGCGGCGCTGACCGAACGTGGTCTTGACGACGCTCTTGAACAGGCGCTCGTCACAGCCCAGATCGCTCACTCCGTTGCGGGTCATCCTGATCACGCCGCTCTTCACTTTGGGCGGCGGGTTAAACACCGTCTCGCTCACGGTGAACAGATATTCAACATCGTACCATGCCTGAAGCAGCACGCTCAGTATGCCGCGCGCCTTCGTCCCGGGACAGGCGGCCAGTCGCTCGGCCACCTCGCGCTGAAGCATGCCGGAGCAGCATGCCACACGGTCTTTATAGTCGAGCACATGGAAAAATATCTGCGACGAGATGTTGTAGGGATAATTTCCTATCACACAGAACTTTCCTTCACCCGGGAACACTTCGTTGAGATCGGTCTTCAGGAAGTCGCATTCGAGGATACGGCCTTCGGCAGCAAGCTCGGGATATTCGGCCGTCAGATAAGCCACGCTCTCCCGGTCGATCTCGGCCACTTTCACGTCGTGGCCGTCGGCCAGAAGAAACTGAGTGAGCATACCCATGCCGGGGCCCACCTCAATCACAGGCATCCCCTTGAAGTCGTCAAGCGTCGACGCTATGCGCCGCGCCACCGACAAATCGGTGAGAAAATGTTGGCCTAACGCCTTTTTCGGCTTTACTTTCTGCATCTTTATGCCTCCTGACTGTTAATTGGTTCGCTTCTGTTTCTCGATAAGCCGCACTGACGGCGCTACAAAATTATAAAAACATTTTAAAACCCCGCCCCTGTCGCTTAAAGTTTGTCAAATTATTTCTACCTTTGCAATGTTAACAACCCGCTACTTACATGAAACGCATCCTCTTTTTTCAGATCATGATTGCGACCGCCCTGGCCGCTTTCGCCTGGGGGCAGAAAGGTCATGACGTCACAGCCTGCATCGCTGAACAGCATCTCACACCCGCTGCCCGACAGGCCGTCGACAGCATCCTCTCCGGCCGCTCGATGATCTACTGGGCCAACTGGCTCGACAACGCAAGCCACACGCCCGACTACGCTTACACCAAAACGTGGCACTATAAAAACATTGACGAAGGCGTGCGCTACGAAGAAGCACAGGCCAATCCCGCCGGCGACATCGTCACCGCCATAAAAGCTCAGATGGAAACTCTCTCCGGCAGCAACGCCACCCCCGGGCAGAAAGAGCTCGCCATGAAAATACTCATCCACATCATGGGCGACATGCACCAGCCGATGCATCTCGGACACGCCACCGACCTCGGCGGCAACCGCACGAAGGTGCGCTTCTTCAACCGCGACACCAATCTCCACTCGATATGGGACAGCAACATCCCCGAATCCGCCCACAAATGGAGCTACTCCGAATGGCAGCAGCAGATCGACCGCACGACGCCCGAAGAAGAGGAATCGTTAATCAGCGGCTCGGTCGACGACTGGGCTAAGGAAAGCCTCGCCCTCGCCAGCCTCATCTACAGCCGCATTGCCCCAGGCTCCAACGTTTCCTACAACGACATCGCCGACTGGACTCCGACGGTCGAGATGCAGTTTCTCCGCGGCGGACTCCGTCTGGCCCACATCCTCAACATCCTCTTCGACCCCGCCTACGCTTCTTCGCATCAGGCGCCATACACTCCCGCGCAATAGAGCCGGTTCTAACATAACGAACGATCCCCGCAACTCAGGCATTACTGCCTGTGCTGCGGGGACCTCCCTTTCAACTAATCGTACTTTTTTTCTGTGCAATGTTGCTGCGCCGCCTTATGTGATCACGCGCTTGGCTCCGATATATGCGCGGCTGTAATAACCGCCGTCGGGGAATTTCTGATACGTGATGCCCTTTTTCGTCGAGGCGTGGATGAAGGTCACGCTGCCGGTCGACTCATCGACGTCGACCACAATTCCCACATGCCCCACCTGGCCTTTGCCGGAACGCGGGCTTGAGAAAAACATCAGATCGCCCGGACGCAGATCGTCGCGGTCCACTTTTGTGCCCTGCGTAAATTGCATGCGCGAGGTGCGCGGCAGTTCTATGCCGCCGTGGCGGAACACATAGCCGGTAAATCCCGAGCAGTCAAACGATTTCGGCCCCGTGGCGCCCCACACATATTTGCGGCCGAGGAAACGCGAGGCATATTCCGTAAGCTCGCGCACTGTCTCAGCCGACGGATCGGCAATCACCTCCTGAAGCTCCGTTGTGTCAACCGCCACCACCAGAGGCGACGGTTCGGCAACTTCGTTCACCGGACGGTGAATCTCACCGCTGTTGATGATATTGGTTGCGCCGGCCGAAAATATTGATGTAATCACAATGGCTATTGCAGCAAATTTATTCATAATATTAGAGAGTATTCGTGTTAATATGGTATTGGATAAGGTCGGAAAATCATTCCGTCTGATCAACGGCAACATCATCACAATCACGCCGTTGTCAACTGTTTTGCGGCACAAAGATACAACATCCGAAAGCCCATGTCAACCCCCGCCGCCGGCCGTCACACTATTTAGGTTAACGTCTCTGAATTTTACCGACCTCGAAGCTTCAGATTTTAATAACTCCAACAGACCGACGGACCTA
Organism: uncultured Porphyromonadaceae bacterium; assembly: GCA_902489785.1. GTDB lineage: Bacteria > Bacteroidota > Bacteroidia > Bacteroidales > Muribaculaceae > Paramuribaculum. The sequence continues at coordinate 12,617 of CABUBG010000031.1, read as the reverse complement.
TCACATTATACATCAAAGGCTTGCACCACAGCCGCCACCATGACGCATTACAATTTTTTGCCCGTTTTAACATCCCTGTTCACATGATTTAGCACACGCTCTATACCAGGCAACTGCTCACCTATGCAAACATATTGGCTACAAGCGAATTGTAGGGACGCACGAGCCGTGCGTTCACACACTGGCTACCAGCACCTTACATCATTTCGGATAGGTGAGTAGTTACTATACCAGCCCGAGCTCACGCTCAAGCATCTCGGCGGCATCGGCCACGCAGTCGTTGCAGTCGCGCAGCGGACATCCCGTGCCAATGCCCTTCAGATCGCGGCAAACAGTCGCGCCGTTGCGCTCACGGAAGGCCGTGAGGATCTTCTTCATGGCAGCGCGCGAACGCATCCGGTCTTTTATCACCGCGCCGGTCACCACGCCGGCGCCCACGAGCGCACCACAAGTGCCCTCCATCGTGCCCATCCCGGTGCCGAACGATGCGGTCACCGCCAGGATCACATCCTCGTCGAGTCCGGCGATATCGGCATATGTCATCGCAACAGCCTGCGCGCAGTTGTATTTTCCGCTGCGCTTGCGGTCGGCGGCCTGTTCTTTTCTTGATTCCATAATCAGTTGGTCAGTTCTTGTCCCTGCAGGTAAACCCGGCGTATCACCGGCGTCGCATAGGCATACGGCATGAAAGCCAGCGACGGCAGCGGGTCGGTAATATAAAAATTGGCTATCTTGCCCGGCGTTATCGAGCCGTAGTCACCGAGCGCATCCATAGCGGCGGCGCCATTGACGGTCACGGCATTAAGCGACTCTTCGGGCGTCAGTTTCAGCTTGATGCAGCCGAGCGACATCACCATGCGCATATTGCCCGAGGGCGACGACCCGGGATTGTAGTCCGAAGCCAGCGCCACCGCCGCGCCCGCGTCCACGAGCTGCCGCGCCTTTCCGTAGGGCATCCCGAGGAAAAACGACGCTCCGGGGAGCACCGTGGCCACCGTGGCCGAGTCCTTCAGCAGCGCTATCTCCTCATCGCCGATGCGTTCGAGATGGTCCACCGACAGAGCGCCGTGGGCCACGCCCGTCTGCACGCCGCCCGAAACGGCGAGCTCGTTGGCATGAATCTTCGGCCGCATCCCGTAGCGGGCGGCTGCCTCGAGTATCTGTGCCGTCTGGGCAGGTGTGAAAAATCCCGCGTCGCAGAACACATCCACAAACTCCGCCAGTCCTTCGGCCGCAACAGCCGGCAGCATCTCGGCCACGAGCATGTCCACATAATCCTGCTGGCGGCCGGCATATGCCCTGCCCACGGCGTGAGCGCCGAGAAACGTGGCACGCACATGCGCCGGCACCGTCTCGGCGATGCGCGCTATCACACGCAGCATCTTCAGCTCCGACTCCACCGTCAGCCCGTAGCCGCTCTTGATCTCAAGGCAGCCCGTGCCCATGCGCATCACTTCTTCAACGCGCCGCATCGACTGCCGCAGCAGCTCCTCCTCGGGCGTACGCTGCAGCAGGTCGGCCGAATTCAGTATGCCGCCGCCGCGCCGCGCTATCTCTTCATAGCTGAGCCCGCGTATCTTATCCTCAAACTCCTGCTCGCGGCTGCCGGCATACACTATATGTGTGTGTGAGTCGCAAAACGACGGAAACAGAGCGCCGCCGCCGGCGTCGACCACCTCTTCCGTGCCGTCGGTGACCGGAAAGTCGGCCATCCGGCCCCACGAATGAAAGCGGGAGCCTTCGATGCGCAGCCACGCATCCTCAACGATCTCCGTGCGGCTCATCCGCGCGCCCCGCAGCGCATCGCGGCACTCCGCAGCCACGCCGACAAGCATTCCGATATTGGCTATTATCATGACTGAGAGCGCAGAAATTCAACCGACTTCTCGATGATCGGCGACATCACCGTGTCCTGACTCACAAACGGCACCGTCTTGCGGTATTCGGTATGCCACTCTTCAAGCGCCGGCGACGTGTGCAGCGGACGGCGAAGGTCAAGCGCCTGCATGGCGTTGATCAGCTCTATAGCAAGCACGCGCTCCGTATTGTCGACGATGCGGCACAGCTTCGTCGCCGAGTTGCCACCCATCGACACATGGTCTTCCTGACCCTGCGACGACGGAATGGTGTCGCAGCTCGTAGGCCAGCACAGGCCTTTCGACTGGTTGACGATCGACGCCGCGGCATATTGCGGTATCATGAATCCGCTGTTCAGCCCCGGATGCGCCACCAGAAACGACGGCAACCCGCGGCTCCCCGATATCAGCTGATAGATGCGGCGTTCGCTTATGCTTGCCAGCTCGGCAACGGCCACCGCCAGGAAGTCCATAGGCAGCGCTATCGGCTCTCCGTGGAAGTTGCCGGCCGACACAATGATATCCTCGTCGGGGAAGATGGTCGGGTTGTCGGTCGGACTGTTGATTTCTGTTTCAATCACACTGCCGACATAGTTGAGCGTGTCCTTAACGGCGCCATGCACCTGAGGCATGCAGCGGAACGAATAGGGGTCCTGCACATGAGTCTTCGGGCGTCCGATCATCTCGCTTCCTTCGAGCCAGTGACGGATGGCGCGCGCTGTGGCAAGCTGTCCCGGATGCGGGCGCACGGCATTCACCTCATCGCCAAACGGCTCTATGCGGCCATCGAAAGCATCCAGCGACAGCGCCCCGATCTTGTCGGCCAGCGCGCTGAGCCGACGCGCTTTCAGGATGGCATGCACGGCGTGCGACGACATGAACTGGGTGCCGTTAAGCAGCGCCAGTCCCTCTTTCGACACCAGGTGCACAGGCTTCCAACCCTTCTCTTCGAGCACTTCGCCTGATGGACGCACTTCGCCCTTATAATACACTCTACCCAGTCCGATCAGCGGCAGACACATATTGGCCAGCGGCGCCAGATCGCCCGACGCACCGAGCGACCCCTGCTGATACACCACAGGTATAACATCCTCGTTGAACATGTCGACGAGCCTCTGCACCGTCGAAAGCTGCACGCCCGAGTTGCCGAACGACAGCGACATCACTTTCGTCAGCAACATGATCTTCACGATCTCCGGATCGACAAGCTCGCCGCAGCCGCACGAATGTGATTTCACCAGATTCTCCTGCAGCCGCGAAAGGTCGTCCTTGCCTATCGAAATGTTGCACAGCGAGCCGAAACCGGTCGTGATCCCGTAGACAGGCTCGGTGCAGCTCTCGATTTTATCGTCAAGATAGCGTCGGCAACGCTCAATGCGAGCCCTCGACTCCTCGCTCAGCGCGAGTTTCATTTTCTTATCGATTATTTCCCCGACGCGTTCGATGGTCAGACGCGCAGGGCTAATATGGTGTACCATTGTATGATATTTGGTTATTGTTTTGAAAATGCTTTTTCTATCACTTCGTCCGACGCTATGTTGGGCATCGTCACCTTAAGGCCGGGCGTGCGATCCATCTCGCGTTTTATCGCCGACATAGCACCTTCGTTACGGGCCCAGCTGCGGCGGGCTATGCCGTTGTTCACGTCCCACAGCAGCATCTCGCTGATATGGCGCGAAGCATCGGCCGAGCCGTCGATCACCATGCCGAAGCCGCCATTGATCACTTCGCCCCAGCCCACGCCGCCGCCGTTGTGGATCGATACCCACGTGGCGCCGCGGAAACCGTCGCCGATCACATTCTGCACAGCCATATCGGCCGTATATTGCGACCCGTCGTAGATATTCGACGTCTCGCGGTAGGGCGAATCAGTGCCCGACACGTCATGATGGTCGCGTCCGAGCACTATCGGCGCCGTGATCTCGCCGCTCGCTATGGCGTCGTTGAACGCCTGAGCTATGCGGCGGCGTCCCTCGCAGTCGGCATAGAGGATGCGTGCCTGCGAGCCCACCACCAGATGGTTGCGGCCGGCCTCGCGGATCCAGTGTATGTTGTCACGGAGCTGACCGCGGATATCTTCGGGAGCCGCGCGCTCTATATCCTCGAGCACGGCGGCCGCGATGGCGTCGGTCTTGGCCAGATCGTCGGGATTGCCCGATGTGCACACCCATCTGAAGGGGCCGAAGCCATAGTCGAAGAACGACGGGCCCATGATGTCCTGCACATAGGAAGGATAGCGGAAATGTCCGTCGGCATCCATGATATCTGCGCCGGCACGCGACGATTCCAACAGGAAGGCGTTGCCGTAGTCAAAGAAATACATTCCTTTGGCCGTCAGCTTGTTGATGGCAGCAACCTGGCGACGGAGCGACTCCTGCACGCGGCGGCGGAACTCTTCGGGATTGTCGGCCATCATTCCGTTGGACTCCTCGAGGGTCAGGCCTGCGGGATAATATCCGCCCGCCCATGGGTTGTGAAGCGACGTCTGGTCCGAGCCAAGGTCGACCTGCTCGCCGTCGGCGGCAAGACGCTCCCACAGATCAACGACGTTGCCCTGATAGGCCAGCGACACCACCTCTTTGGCGGCGCGGGCCTTGCGGATGCGCGGCATCAGAAGGTCGAGATCGGTGTACACTTCATCAACCCATCCCTGCTCGTGACGTTTGGCCACGGCTTTCGGGTTGATCTCGGCAACCACGCTCACCACGCCGGCTATATTGCCCGCCTTGGGCTGAGCGCCCGACATGCCGCCGAGACCTGCCGACACGAAAAGCATGCCGCCGAGCGAGTTTTCGCCCGCTTTCAGGCGCTTGCGGCCGGCATTGAGCACCGTGATCGTCGTTCCGTGCACGATGCCCTGCGGACCGATATACATATATGAGCCCGCCGTCATCTGGCCATACTGCGACACGCCCATGGCGTTGAAGCGCTCCCAGTCGTCGGGCTTGGAGTAGTTGGGTATCACCATTCCGTTGGTCACCACCACACGCGGTGCGTCGGGATGGCTCGGGAACAGCCCTAACGGATGGCCCGAATACATCACGAGCGTCTGGCTGTCGGTCATCTCCGACAGATATTTCATCGTCAGCAGATACTGCGCCCAGTTCTGGAACACGGCACCGTTGCCGCCGTAGGTGATCAGCTCATGCGGATGCTGTGCCACGCGCGGGTCGAGGTTGTTCTGTATCATCATCATGATAGCTGCCGCCTGGCGCGACCTTGCCGGATACTCGTCGATCGGACGGGCATACATGGAATAGGCCGGACGATAACGGTACATATATATGCGTCCGTAGTCGTGCAGCTCCTGCAGAAACTCCGGAGCCAGCTTTTCGTGCAGGCTCGCCGGAAAATAGCGCAGCGCGTTGCGCAGCGCCAGCCGTTTCTGTTCATCGTTGAGTATGTCTTTGCGGCGCGGGGCATGGTTGACACTCGTGTCATAGCCCGGATGCGCGGGCAGCTCGGCCGGGATGCCGGCGCTCACTGTGTTGCGGAATTCTTCTTTTGTCATAGCATTATTTCGTCAGGGCTCGTCACCCTTTTATTTTTGAATTTACAATCTCAAGCACGCGGGCTTCGGCGGCCACTGCCTCGGCGGCTATCGCTTTGGCGCGGTCGGTCAGAGAGGCTGCGGCGGCGCGGTCTTTGAGCCCTGCGGCGTTTATTCTTACATTAAGCTCGGCGCCGAGCACCGCCGACCGTGCCGCGAGAGCGCCCACGCCGGCATCGCTCACCGACGCCGGATTGCCCTGCGCGGCCATCGCCTCGAGCAGCGCGAACGCCTCAAGCGCGGCTTCCATGGTGCGCAGCGGCACCTGTGTGGCATACAGCGTCGCGGCCTCCATGGCCTCGTCGCGCACCCGTCGCTCTTCTTCGCTCCCTTTGGGCAGCTGCAGGGCAGCCATCACGCGGTTGAATGCCTCGGTGTCTTCATCCACAAGATCGAGCAGACGCTCCATCAACGCCTGACCGCCGTCGGCATAGTCGGAAAAATCTTTCCACCGCTCGTCCCAGCCTGCCTTATGCGCCGACAGGTTAGCCACCATCGTGCCGAGAGCGGCACTCAGTGCGCCCATATATGCCGATATCGAGCCGCCGCCGGGGGCCGGCGATTCCGATGCCGTGGTCTCGGCAAACTTCCGGCAGCTGAGATCGGTAAGCCCCGGCTTGCGCCCGGCCTCGATCATATATTCTATCACTTTCTCTTCGGGGCGGAACGGCGCCAGCTCGTCAAGTCCCATCGACTTCACTGCCATCCTTATTATCTCATCGTCAGGCAGACCCGTCGACCGCTGCTGTTTGTGCAGGAAATAGCGTCCGGCATCGATCAGCGTGCGCTTCGGCACCAGACCCACGATCTCGGTGCCTGTCACGCGGATGCCGCGCGCGGCTGCCGCACGGGTCACTTCGTCAAAGGCCACATGTAGAGGCGTCACGCCGATATCGGTGATGTTCATCGACACCTGCGCAATACCGTATTCGTCAATAAACCAGCCGATGGCCTTGGTGGCCTTGAGCGTGCCGGGCAGCATGATGATGTTGCCGTCGGCGTCACGCTCGGGTTTGCCGTTAGGCTTGCCGCCCTCGCGCTTGGGGCGCCCTTTCTCGCGCACGTCGAAGGCTATGGCGTTGGCGCGGCGGGTCGACGTGGTGTTGAGGTTGAAGTTCACGGCTATCAGGAAGTCGCGGGCACCCACGGCCGTAGCGCCGCTGCGGGCCACGGCCTCGTCGAAGCGGCGCGGGCCGAAATCGGGCGCTTCATCCTCACTCACAAGCCGTTCGGCCAGTGCCTCATACTCTCCGCGGCGACACACGGCCAGATTCTTGCGCTCGGGACGGAACGCGGCAGCCTCATAGCCGTAGACCGGTATGCCGAGTTCTTCGCCTATGCGCCGTCCGAGGCCGCGGGCCAGTTCGGCGCACTCTTCAAGCGTGATGCCCTCCACGGGGATGAGCGGCAGCACGTCGGTGGCGCCCATGCGCGGATGCGCGCCGTGATGTCGCCGCATGTCGATAAGCTCGGCGGCTTTCTTCACACCGCGGAAGGCGGCCTCGCACACCGATGCCGGATCGCCCACAAAGGTCACCACCGTGCGGTTCGTGGCCTCGCCGGGATCTACATCGAGAAGCTTCACTCCGTCCACCGTTTCTATAGCGTCGGTTATCTGTTTTATGATGTTTCTGTCACGCCCTTCGCTGAAATTGGGCACGCACTCCACAATCTGTCTTTTCATGGTTCATTTTGAATTTTTATTCTTGTTTCTTGCAACTGCCGACATAGCTTTAGGCCGCTTTCCGGCACGCTGCTTTCTGTCTACAAACTTACGCATTTTTCTCCACCCGGCCAAATATCATTAAACAAGCAACTCGCCGTCAAAACACTCGTTTTTTTCACTTTTTATGCTTAAATTTGCGTCGCTTTATGTCGGGACGCCTTTTGTCCCGGATTTAATTTTCGATCTACAGCATGAAAAAAGGCCTGATACTCCAGCTCGTTTGCATCGCCGTGCTATGGCTTCTGCTCTGCTATCTGCTCGTCATATCCACGCCGTTCACGCTAAAAACGATCCTGCTCATCGTCGGATCGGGCATCATTGTTTTCGTGCCGCTCTATAAAAAGCATTTCCGGAAATGACACCAAGGCGCCCCAGCAACATACTCACCCCGCCGGCCGACGAATCCCTGCAGCCGCTCGACCCCGAACGATATCCGAAGCTCTCAGCCATCGGCTCGCCCGCCGACCTGCGCCGGCTCAACATCGCGGAGCTCCCCGAGGTCTGCGCCGAAATCCGCGACTTTCTCATCCACTCGCTCTCGGCCAATCCCGGCCATTTCGCCTCTTCGATGGGCTCGGTCGAGCTGACCGTCGCGCTACACTATGTGTTCAACACCCCCTACGACCGCATAGTCTGGGACGTGGGACATCAGGCTTACGGCCACAAGCTCCTCACCGGACGCGCCGCCCGCTTCCACACCAACCGCCGCCTCGGCGGACTCAGCGGCTTCCCCAACCCCGCCGAAAGCGAATACGACACCTTCTCGGCCGGCCATGCCTCCAACTCCATCTCGGCTGCCCTCGGCATAGCTGTGGCAGCATCGCTCAACCACGACACCCCGCGACGCAACGTAGTGGCCGTCATCGGCGACGCTTCCATCAGCGGCGGACTCGCCTTCGAAGGACTCAACAACGCCGCCAACTCGGGCAGCAACCTCCTCATCATCCTCAACGACAACGACATGTCGATCGACCACAACGTCGGTTCGCTCAACTCCTATCTCGCCCACCTCACCACCTCGAAGGCCTACAACAACATCCGCTATTCGGCCTATCGCGGCCTCAAGAAGCTGCACCTCTTCAACGACCGCAACCGCGGCCGCGTCATGCGCTTCAACAATTCCCTCAAATCGTTCTTCACCAAGGAACAGAACATCTTCGAGGGCCTCAACATACGCTATTTCGGCCCCTTCGACGGCCACGACCTGCCCCGCATCATACGCGTGCTCAACGACATCAAGGACATGAACGGCCCCCGCATCCTCCACCTCCGCACGGTCAAAGGACGCGGTTTCCGCCCCGCCGAGGACGATCCCGCCCTCTGGCACGCACCCGGCCGCTTCGACCCCGAGACGGGCAAGCTGCAGACCGACGCCCGCGGCCTCGCCCCCGCCAAATATCAGGACGTGTTCGGTGAGACGCTCGTCGAGCTCGCTCGCGCCAACGACAGCATCGTCGGCATCACGGCGGCCATGCCTTCCGGCACCTCGATGAGCATGCTGCAGAAGGAAATGCCGGAGCGCACGTTCGACGTCGGAATCTCCGAAGGCCACGCCGTCACTTTCGCCGGCGGCCTTGCCAAAGAGGGCAAGCGCCCGTTTGTAGCCATCTACTCTTCATTCCTGCAGCGTGCCTACGACCATATCATCCACGACGTCGCCCTCCAGTCGCTCCCCGTGGTCTTCGCCATCGACCGCGCAGGCCTTGTCGGCGAAGACGGCGCGACGCACCACGGCGTGTTCGACTTCAGCTACCTCAGCTCCATACCCGGCATGACGGTGGCCTCGCCGCGCAACGAGATCTATCTCCGCCACCTCCTCTACACCGCCCAGCTTCCTTCGGCCACAGGGCCTTTTGCCATCCGCTATCCGCGCGGCAGCGGCGAAATAGAGCACTGGCGCCAGCCGATGAAAGAGCTCCCCGTGGGACGCGGCGAAAAGATCACCGGCGGCTCCGACGTCGCCATCCTCTCCATAGGCCCCATTGCCTCGGAAGCCTCCAAAGCCATAGCTATGGCCCGCGAAAAAGGCATCAGCGTTGCCCACTACGACATGATATTCCTCAAGCCCATCGACACCGGCATCCTCCGCGAGGTGGCCGAATCGGGCATGCCGATCATCACCCTTGAGGACGCCTCCGTAAAGGGCGGCCTCGGCTCCGCCGTCATCGAATGGCTCTCCGACAACGGTTTCCACAACACCGTCCGCCGCATCGCAATCCCCGACAGCTTCGTCCCGCAAGGACGCGTCGGCGAGCTCCGCGCCCTCTGCCACATCGACGCCGCAGCAGTCCTCGACGCTATTGTTCAACTCCACAACTCCTGCCGAAAATGAAAATCGTTATCGCCGGTGCCGGCGAAGTCGGCACTCATCTGGCCCGCCTCCTCTCCAAGGAAGATCAGGACATCACGCTCATCGACACCAACGGCGAACGCCTCGCCGTAATCGATGCCACCTGCAACATCCTCACGCTCCAGGGGTCGCCGATCTCGTTCGAATCACTGCGGTCGGCACGCGTCAACGGCTGCGACCTGTTCATCGCCGTCACTCCCGAGGAGACCGTCAATGTCCTTGCCTGCTCGATAGCAAAAAGCCTCGGCGCCCGCAAAACGGTGGCACGCATCGACAACTACGAGTTCATGCACAGCAACAACGCCGAATTTTTCCGCATGCGCGGCGTCGACGTCTTGATCTACCCCGAGCTGCTTGCCGCTCGCGAGATCCTCAAGGCGCTCCAGTGCAACTGGGTGCGCAACTGGTTCGAGATCCATGAGGGACAGCTCATTGTCATCGGCGTGAAGATACGCGAAAGCGCCCCGCTGGCCGGCATCCAGCTCAAAGACCTCGCCACACGCAGCCGCGACTTCCACGTCTCGGCAATCAAGCGACATCAGGAAACGATCATCCCGCGTGGCTCCGACTATATCCGGCCCGGCGACATCATCTACGTCACCACGACAGCCGCCGGCGTCGACGACCTTCGCATGCTTTGCGGCAAGAAGGAGATGGACATTCGCAAAGTGCTCATCATGGGCGGCTCACGAATCGCCGTGCGTCTCATCAACATGGCACCCGAACGCTTCCGCTTCCACATCATCGAGATCGACCGCCGCCGCTGCGAACGCCTCGCCGAGCTTTGCCCCAACGCCGGTATCACCAACGCCGACGCACGCGACATCGACATTCTCCGCGAAGAGGGCATCGACGACACCGACGCTTTCGTCGCTCTCACCGACAGCTCCGAGACCAACATCCTCACATCGCTCACCGCCAAGGAATCGGGCGTCGGCAAGTCAGTTGCCGAAGTCGAGGACATCCAATATATCTCCGAAGCCGAAAACCTCAACATCGGCACCACCATCAACAAAAAGCTCCTCGCCTCGGCTCGCATTTTCCAGATGCTCCTCGACGACGACACCGACTCATCGAAATTCATGGCACTCGCCGACGCCGACGTTGCCGAAATCGAAGTGAAGCCGCGATCGAAAGTCACAAAGGCTCCCGTCAAAGATCTCTCCCTGTCAAAAGACATGACAATCGCCGGTCTGATTCGCAACGGCCACGGCATGCTCGTAGGCGGCAACACACAGATCATGGCCGGCGACCGCGTCGTCGTGTTCTGCCTCTCGGGGGTCATTCACAAAATCGAGCGTCTGTTCAACTGATACACTTCCTCCGATTATGGCTTCCCATTTCCGTAAAATCAACTACAGCATGATTTTCCGCATCATCGGATGGCTTCTGATGATCGAATCGGGATTCCTACTCATCCCACTCGCCACGGCGATCTATTTCCACGAATCCGACGTCACCGCTTTCGGAATCACCGCTGCAATCACCTTCATCTGTGGCCTCGCGCTGACTATCGGACTCCGCCGAGGCCGTCACAACATGGGCAAATACGAGGGCTTTCTGCTCACCGCACTCATCTGGATATGCTTCTCCATCTTCGGCATGATGCCCTTTCTGCTCTGCCACACCAAAGAGAATATGGATGTGAGCTCGGCATTCTTCGAGGCCATGTCGGGATTCACCACCACCGGATGCTCGGCATTCGCTTCTGCCGAAGGCTTCTCCCACGCCATCAACATGTGGCGCAGCCTCATGCAATGGATCGGCGGCATGGGAATCATACTCTTCACCCTCGCCGTCATCCCGATGCTCAACCACTCGGGAGGCATGCAGATGTTCAACGCCGAAGTCACCGGCATCACCCACGACAAGCTCCGCCCGCGCGTCAGCCAGACAGCCAAAAACCTCTGGGGACTCTACATCATCCTCACCGTCATCCTCATAGCCCTCCTCTATTTCGGCCCCATGTCGGCCTACGATGCTGTGTGCCACGCCTTCTCCACCATATCCACCGGAGGCTTCTCGAGCCACGACGAAAGCCTGGCCTATTTCCATTCCGACTATGTCACCATCGTAGTCACCGTTTTCATGTTTCTCGGCGGCACAAGCTTCGCCCTGCTCATCAAAGCCCTCAACGGCAACTCGCGGTCCTTGCGCGACAACGACGTTTTCCAAGCATACGTCACCATCATCGCACTGCTATTCGTGGCTTTCGTCATCAACATCATAGCTCGCGGCCAAGTCAACACATGGCGCGACGTCACCATCTATCCCCTCTTCGAGATCGTCTCGGCAATCACCTCCACCGGCCTCTCGGTGTGCAATTTTGAAGCCTGGGGGCCATTCGTCATCGCCCTCATGTTCGTCATCATGTTCACGGGCGCATGCGCCGGATCCACAAGCGGCGGCGCCAAGATCGACCGCATCCTCTTCCTCCTCAAAAACACACGCAACGAGCTCTACCGCTGCATCCACCCCAACGCCATCATGAGAGTGCGCATCAACCACAAAGTCATAGCGCCCGACATCGTCTCGAAAGTCATCGCATTCCTCTGCATCTACGTGCTTGTGATCCTCGTCGGAGGCATCATCCTCACCGCCATCGGCCTTCCCCTCGTCGACGCCTTCTTCTCCGCCTTCTCCTGCATCAGCAACGTAGGCATGGGCGCCGGCGTCACCGGCTACGGCAGCAGCTTCGACATCGTCCCCGCCGCCGGCAAATGGGTCCTCTCCGCCCTCATGCTCATCGGACGTCTCGAGCTCTTCACCGTCCTTATCCTCTTCACCCGCAGCTTCTGGCTCAACCGCTGACTCCTCCTACTGCTCTTACCTCGTTTCCTTCCTCCTTCCCCGCGCCAACCCGTCAGCACATCCGTCAGCGCCCCCGTCAGCGCCCCCGTCAGCACATCCGTCCGGATGGCAGGGCGCATTGGAGAAAAGCAGGGAGGGCGGCCGAGGCGGAGCGATCAGGGCGGCGGATGTCTGAGCGAAGCGAGTTCCGACGCACCGCCCCGCCGCGGCCATCAGTCCCGACCGGCCGCTTTTCGACGCGCCCCACGGCCTTTTGGTTCTTTTCGGCCCGCGAAAAGAACACCCCCCGCCCACCCTCAAGGGGCTCTATGACGCGGCGCTCGA
>CABUBG010000030.1:0-26550 GCA_902489785.1 uncultured Porphyromonadaceae bacterium | reverse complement strand
TCGTCTGATAAAGGCGAGCCATTCCGGCATATCGGTTCTTTGGCTGAATAGTTACCTTTACCCCTCCCCTCGTTAATCTTTGTTAAACAAATCTTTGCTGATTTTCAATAAAATAAATGAATCGTTTAAGTTGCAGCAGCTGGAACGTAAAAAATCCCGCCACGGGATCGCGACGGGACTGTATATCGTGAAGCAAACTGTTTCGCCCCAACATATTAGCTATACACATTTATATATATATAGTTATACACATTATAAAAATTATGTGTATGCCGGTAATGCTGGCTCAATCACATGCCAGTGTAGGTGTGAGGCGAAAGCGCATGCAGCTCGGCTTTCACGGCATCGCTCACATCGAGCGTGTCGATAAACTCCGCGATGCTCTCGGCCGTGACAGCCGTGTTGGTGCGGGTGAGCTGCTTGAGCGTCTCGTAGGGGTGGGGATAGCCTTCGCGGCGCAGGATGGTCTGGATGCCCTCGGCCACGACGTTCCACATACGGTCGAGATCGGCCTGCAGCGCTTTTTCGTTGAGAATGAGCTTGCCGAGACCCTTCATGGTGCTGGCGATGGCTATGAGTATGTGACCCATCGGCACGCCGACATTGCGCAGCACCGTCGAGTCGGTAAGGTCGCGCTGCAGACGCGACACCGGAAGCTTCTGCGACAGATGCGCGAGGATGGCGTTGGCCATGCCGAGGTTACCTTCCGAGTTTTCGAAATCGATGGGATTGACCTTATGGGGCATTGCCGACGAGCCGACCTCACCGGCCTTGATGCGCTGCTTGAAATAGTCCATCGAGATATACTGCCAGATGTCGCGGTCGAGATCGATGAGGATGGTGTTGATGCGGCGCAGGGCATCGAAGAGTGCGGCGAGATTGTCGTAGTTGGATATCTGCGTGGTCATCATCTCGCGCTCGATCCCGAGGCTCTCCTTGAGGAAGCGGGCGCCGAACGCAGGCCAGTCGATGCCGGGATAGGCTACATGATGGGCGTTGAAATTACCGGTGGCGCCACCAAACTTGCCGCTCACAGGCACAGCTTTCAGAGCGGAGATCTGCGTGCGCAGACGATAGGCAAACACTCCGATCTCTTTGCCGAGGCGCGTAGGCGAGGCCGGCTGTCCGTGAGTGCGTGCAAGCATAGCCACATCGGCCCATTCGGCCGCGAGCGATTCGAGCTTGCCGGAGAGCTCCTCTATGGCTGGGAGATACACCTCGCTGACAGCCTCACGCACCGACATAGGCACCGACGTGTTGTTGATATCCTGCGAGGTGAGGCCGAAATGGATGAACTCCTTATACGGCTCGAGATCCATGGCGTCGAACTGCTCCTTGAGAAAATACTCCACAGCCTTGACATCGTGGTTGGTCACCGACTCGATCTCTTTGATGCGGCGGGCATCGGCAAGCGAGAAGTCGCGGTAGACAGCCCGCAGCTGCTCGAAGACCGACTGCGGAACAGCCGAAAGCTGCGGCAGGGGCAGCCGGCACAACGCGATGAAATATTCCACCTCGACGCGCACGCGATAGCGCATCAGGGCAAATTCGGAGAAATACATGTCGAGCCGTTCGCACTTGCCGCGATAGCGGCCGTCGACGGGCGAGATAGCAGTCAGTGACGTCAGTTCCATGCTTTGATTCTGTAAGTATATTGGATGATGAGTAAACATTGTCGTAGCGGTGACGGCACACATCGGAGCGTGTCCCGGCGACTACGGCTGCAAAGTTACGCATTTTTTCATTTTGCCCGAGATTTTTGAAAAACTTTCGCCCGCATATTTGTTATAATAAACGAGAAAGTTTATAACTTTGCATTATCAAAACCACACTACGTCAGCATCAGATCCGCAACTACTTATTCATATCATATAATTGCCGCGAGGCACTTCATTTATTTACCCATCATCAACATTTTATTCAGCATTAATCGATTATGGATTCTCCTAACGAAAAAAAAGGTAAACGTCCGCGCATTGGTCAGCCGCGTCTTGCTCCTCAGGACAACGAGATGAGAGATTACATCAACGAACAGGCTGCCGCTTCAGCCGACAACACTCCGCGTTTCCGCGAACAGCGCCCCTACCAGCAGCGTCAGGGCAGCTACAACAATTACAACAACCGCTACAACAACAATTACAACAACCACTATAACAACGGCGGCAACGACTATCGCCAGCCGCGCCGCTACAACGATCCGGAAGCCGGCACCAGCCCCGCCGAAAACACCGAAGGAACCGAAAGCGAAGAAATGCAACGCCGCCCCTACCACTACAACAACAACCAGGGCGGTTACCGACGTTACGACAATCAGGGTGGCTACAACAATCAGAACCGTCAGGGCGGCTACAACAGCCAACATCGCCAGGGTGGCTACAACAATCAGGGTCGCCATGGTGGTTACAACAACCAGGGTCGCCAGGGTGGCTACAACAACCAGGGTCGCCAGGGTGGTTACAGCAACCAGAACCGTCAGGGAGGCTACAACAATCAGGGCCGTCAGGGAAGCTACAACAACCAGAACCGTCAGGGAGGCTACAACAATCAGCATCGTCAGGGTGGCTACAACAACCCCAACCGCGGACGCATCCAGCACAACGAATTCGGCATGCCGCGCGGCGGAAAGAGCTTCGTGCCGCGTCCCAAACGCGTCGAATACGAACAGTCGATTCCCGATCCCAACGAGCAGATCCGCCTCAACAAGTTCATGGCCAACGCCGGCATATGCTCGCGCCGCGAAGCCGACGAATACATCCAGCAGGGCCTCGTGAAAGTCAACGGCAACGTTGTCACCGAACTTGGCACCAAGATAACCCACAGCGACACCGTTGAATACGATGACAAGCTCGTGGCTCTGGAACGCAAGACCTACATCCTGCTCAACAAGCCGAAGGACTGCGTCACCACCTCCGACGACCCCAACGGACGCCTCACAGTGATGGATCTCGTGAAAAACGCCTGCGACGAGCGCATCTACCCCGTAGGACGTCTTGACCGCAACACCACCGGCGTGCTGCTGCTCACCAACGACGGCGATCTCGCATCCAAGCTCACGCATCCCAAATACGTCAAGAAAAAAATCTACCACGTGTGGACCGACAAAGACATCTCCGAGGACGACATGCAGCGCATCGCCGACGGCATCGAGCTTGAGGACGGCCCCATCCACGCCGACGCCATCAGCTATGCCACCGACACCGACCGCAATCAGGCCGGCATCGAGATCCACTCGGGCCGCAACCGCATCGTGCGCCGAATATTCGAGAGCCTCGGCTATCACGTCACGAAACTCGACCGCGTCTACTTCGCCGGCCTCACGAAGAAAAACCTTCCGCGCGGCCGCTGGCGCTACCTCACCCAGGAAGAGGTCAACTTCCTCAAAATGGGTGCTTTCGAATAAACCACAACAGTAATTTTGCCATATATCACCAAATGAAACGAACGAAAATCATCGACATATTCTCGCCCGAACTCATCGGCTCCGAAGTGAGCGTGATGGGATGGGTGCGCACACGCCGCGGCAACAAACACGTGCAGTTCGTTGCCCTCAACGACGGCTCCACAATCAAAAACCTCCAGGTGGTCTTCGACATGAACCGCTTCACCGACGACGACCTCCGCGGCGTCACCACCGGGGCCAGCATCCACGTCACCGGCCGCCTCGTAGAGTCGATGGGCAAAGGTCAGACATGCGAAGTGCAGGCCGACACCATCAAGATCTTCGGCACCGCCGACCCCGAGACATATCCCCTGCAGAAAAAAGGCCACACCCTCGAATTCCTCCGCGAAAAAGCCCACCTCCGCCCACGCACCAACACCTTCGGCGCCATCCTGCGCGTACGCTCCACGCTGGCCTATGCCATCCACAAATTCTTTCAGGAACGCGGATTCTTCTATCTCAACACCCCGCTCATCACCGCCTCCGACTGCGAAGGCGCAGGCGCTATGTTCCAGGTCACGACCCTCGACCTCAACAACCTGCCCAAAACCGACGACGGCAAGGTCGACTTCTCGGCCGACTTCTTCGGCAAGCCCACCGCCCTCACCGTCAGCGGTCAGCTTGAAGGCGAGCTCGGTGCCACCGCCCTCGGCGCAATCTACACTTTCGGCCCCACATTCCGCGCCGAAAACTCCAACACACCCCGTCACCTCTCCGAATTCTGGATGGTCGAACCCGAAGTAGCATTCTACAACATCGACGACAACATGGATCTCGCCGAGGACTTCATCAAATACTGCATCAACTACGCCCTCGAAAACTGCCGCGACGACATCGACTTCCTCGCACAGATGTACGACAAAGATCTCGTCGACCGTCTCAAATTCGTTGTCGAGAATTCATTTGTGCGTCTCCCCTACACCGAAGGCGTGAAAATCCTCGAAGAATCGGGCCGCAAATTCCAGTTCCCCGTCTACTGGGGCGCCGACCTCCAGAGCGAGCACGAACGCTACCTCGTGGAAGAGCACTTCAAACGCCCGGTGATCCTCACCGACTACCCCAAAGAAATCAAAGCCTTCTACATGAAGCAGAACGACGACGGCCGCACCGTGCGCGCCATGGACGTACTCTTCCCCAACATCGGCGAAATCATCGGCGGATCGGAACGCGAAGCCGACTACGACAAGCTCCTCACCCGCATCAACGAGCTCGGAATCCCGATGAAGGACATGTGGTGGTATCTCGACACACGCCGCTTCGGCACCGTGCCCCACGCCGGTTTCGGCCTCGGCTTCGAGCGCCTCGTGCTCTTCGTGACCGGCATGACCAACATCCGCGACGTCATCCCATTCCCCCGCACCCCCAACAACGCCGAATTCTAACGTCCCGGGCCGCATCTTGAGCGTCCCCCCAACCCAAGCCATAAAGCGCGGCTGACTCACAAAATGAAAGAGTCGGCCGCGCTTTTCACATACTTTTATATTCCTGTCACAGCTCAAACACACTCAAACCTCGCTCTATTTTTGTCCCATAGCGAAATTATCCGTAACTTCGCGCTGAAATTTCTTCATTATCAATCATTATGGCTACAGCTCTGGTTAACACCAATTTCAACTTCCCCGGACAGACATCCGTCTATCACGGCAAAGTGCGTGACGTTTATTCAATCGGCGACGACACCCTCGTCATGATCGCAACCGACCGCATATCGGCTTTCGATGTGATCCTCCCCAAAGGCATCCCCTACAAAGGTCAGGTGCTCAACGAAATCGCTACCTACTTCCTCGACTCCACCGCCGACATCGTGCCCAACTGGAAGCTCGTCACTCCCGACCCGATGGTCTCCGTAGGCCTCCGTTGCGAAGGCTTCCGCGTAGAAATGATCATCCGCGGCTACCTCACCGGCAGCGCATGGCGTGAATATCAGGCCGGATGCCGTGAGCTCTGCGGCGTGAAGCTCCCCGAAGGAATGCGTGAGAATCAGCGTTTTCCCGAACCCATCATCACCCCCACCACAAAAGCCGAAGCCGGACACGACGAAAACATCTCCCGCGAGGAAATCATAGCTCAGGGCATCGTTTCGGCCGACGACTACGCCGTGATGGAAGACTATACCCGCCGCCTATTTGCCCGCGGACAGAAAATGGCCGAAGAAAAAGGCCTCATCCTCGTCGACACCAAATATGAATTCGGCAAACACAACGGCAAAGTATATCTCATCGACGAAATCCACACCCCCGACTCGTCGCGCTACTTCTACGCCGACGGCTATCAGGAACGTTTCGAAAAAGGCCTGCCCCAGCGCCAGCTCTCCAAAGAATTTGTGCGCCAGTGGCTTATCGAACACGGCTTCATGGGCAAGGAAGGACAGCAAGTCCCCGAAATGACCGACGAATTCATCCAGACGGTTTCCGACCGCTACATCGAGCTCTACGAACAGGTCACCGGACAGCCGTTCATCAAAGCCGACGAATCGAACCTCTCCACACGCATCGCCGACAACGTGCTCGACTGCCTTCAGAACCTCAGCCTCTGATCCACCGCCAACATCCATCACTCATCCCGCGCCACTCCGACGGGAAGCCCGACAATGAACTGCGAGAATATCAACCCCTACACCGGCGACAGCCGCAACAAGTCGCAGCAGGTGCGCGAAATGTTTGACAACATCGCCCCCGCTTACGACTTCATGAACCGGGCCATGACCTTCGGCATCGACCGCCGATGGCGGCGCAAAGCCGTCGACGGCCTGCGCGACCGCCATCCCGTCGACATACTCGACGTGGCCACGGGCACCGGTGATCTCGCTATGCTCATCGCACGGCGCATCGACGGATCGCGCATCACCGGCATCGACCTGTCGGAAGGCATGATAGGCATCGGCCGCAAAAAGATAGCCGACGCAGGCCTCGCCGGACGCATCACGCTCCGCACCGCCGACAGTCTGGCCATGCCATTTGCCGACGACACTTTCGACGCCGTCACCGTGGCCTACGGCGTGCGCAACTTCGAAAACCTGCTTCAGGGCTACCGCGAGATGCTGCGCGTGCTCCGTCCCGGCGGCACACTCTGTGTCATCGAGCTCGCCACGCCCGCCTCGCCGCTCGTGCGCCCCTTCTACAAATTCTACACCCGCTGCATCATTCCAGCCGTCGGGCGCCTCGTATCGAAAGATGTGCGCGCCTATTCCTACCTGCCCGAAAGCATCGCCGCCGTGCCGCAGCGTGCCGGCATGACTCAGCTCATCGGTCAGGCCGGTTTCACCGACGCCTCTTTCCGCTCGCTCACCTTCGGCACATGCTGCATCTACACAGCGGTCAAGCCGAAATAGCAATACACCCTCACAAGCAACCATTATTACACATTAAAAAATATGAACATCAAGACAATCTCCATTGCAATGGCCCTCAGCCTGACAGCCACCGCCGGCGTCAGCGCACAGGAACATCTGCACAGCCTCGATGCCTCGCAGATCGACGACTCGATCGCTCCCGGCACCGACTTCTACGGCCACGTCAACCATAAATGGCAGCTGGCCAACCCTCTCACCCCCGAGCACGCCCGCTACGGCAAATTCAACGTGCTCAGCGACACATCCGAAGTGCGTGTGAAAAATCTCGTGCTCGGCCTCTCCGACGCCAACCCCGAGCCCGGCACCATAGCTTTCAAAGTTGCCACCATCTATTCGCAGGCCATGGACTCCGTGCGCCGCAATGCTGAAGGCGCCGCCCCCATTCAGGCCGACCTCCGCAAAATCGAAAACACTCCCCACGACGGCATGGAAGATCTCTTCCTCTGGATGCAGGCCAACTATGCCTCGCCCTTCTTCAACGCAGGACCCCAGGAATACCTCGCCAACTCGTCGCAGTATGCCATGTATGTCAGCGGCGGCGGCATTGGCCTCGGCGACCGCGACTACTACCTCAAAAACGACAAACGCAACAAAGAGGTGCGCGAAGCCTATCAGAACCTCATCGTGCGCCAGATGATGAACGCCGGCTATAAGAAAAGCGTGGCTAAACGCATCATGCGCAACGTCATGAAAATCGAAACTGCCATCGCCGACTCCACATGGACCCGCGAACAGAGCCGCAACATACCCGCCATGTACAATCCCCGCTCTTTCGCTCAGCTCAAAGAAATGTATCCCAACATCAACTGGGACCGCTTCTTCATCGAAACAATGGGCATCGAATCGCCTGAGCAGGTGATCGTTACCGAAATCAACACCGTCAAGAAAGCCAACGACCTCATGGGCTCGCTCACCGACCGCGAAATCAAGGACTATTATCTCTGGAAATATGTGGCACAGGCAGCCGGCCGCCTCAGCGACGACTTCGCCGACGCAGCATTCGACTTCTCCAAAGTGGTGAGCGGCGTTCAGCAGCAACGCCCGCGCTGGAAACGCGCTCTCGGCGCCACCGAAGGCGCCATGGGCGAAGCCATCGGACAGCTCTACGTAGAGAAATACTTCCCCCAGTCGTCGAAAGACTACATGGTAGGCCTCGTTGAAAACCTCCGCACCGCCCTCGGCAAACACATCATCAACCTCCCCTGGATGAGCACCGACACCAAGCTCAACGCCATCAAAAAGCTCAATGCCTTCACAGTCAAGATCGGCTATCCCGACAAATGGAAAGACTACTCGACAATGGAAGTCGACCCCAACCTCTCCTACTACGAAAACATGCACAACATCGGCATGTGGCATCAGAAAGAATACTACAAGAAATGGGGCAAACCCGTTGACCGCACCGAATGGGGCATGACACCTCAGACCGTCAACGCCTACTACAACCCCCTGGCCAACGAAATCGTTTTCCCGGCTGCCATCCTTCAGGCTCCCTTCTTCGATCCCGAAGCATCCGACGCTGAAAACTACGGCGGCATCGGCGTGGTTATCGGCCACGAGATGACACACGGATTCGACGACCAGGGCCGCAACTTCGATGCCAACGGCAACATGACCGACTGGTGGACACCGGCCGACGCCGAAGCCTTCAACGCTCTTGCCAAAGGTCTTGGCGAACAGTTCGACGCCGTCGAAGTGCTCCCCGGCCTCCATGCCAACGGCACCTACACCATGGGCGAGAACATCGCCGATCAGGGCGGCCTCCGCATTGCCATGACCGCATTCCTCGACTCTCAGAAAAAGAAAGGCGTCGACGTAGCCACAGAAACCATCGAAGGCTTCACACCCGCTCAGGTTTTCTACATGAACTACGCCAACCTCTGGGGTCAGAACATCCGCGACGAAGAGATCCGCTCGCTTACGGCAGGCGACGTTCACTCTCTCGGTGAAAACCGCGTCAACGTCACCCTCCGCAACCTCGAACCCTTCTTCACCGCTTTCGGCATCACCGAAGGCCAGCCGATGTACCGTCCGGCCGAAGAACGCGTCGTGATCTGGTAACCCCTCACCACGTCACATCATCCCATAAAGAGGCCCGCCCCACCGGCGGGTCTCTTTTTTGCTGTCCCAGAGCCCCCGGAAAACGCCTGTAAACAGCCAAAAAACAGCACCGGTCCGGCACGCCTTTTCACATAAAAATCAATATTATTGAAAAATTGTTAACCTCACCCACATTTATGACATTAATCATATCCCATAACATTAGTTGTGTGTAATTTTGCACGTTGTAAACAACATCTCGGCCGCTGGCAGCACTCTGATGCTGACTGTTCAGGCAAGTTTGCAAGCGTGCCAACAATGGTTTATGGCAATTGTTTATACTTTTGGATGCACATGCGATTGCATCACCTCAATAACCGAAAACAAATCAAAAAGGTAAAATAAGATAATGTTTAAAAGTAAGATTATGAACGTTAGAATGTTGAAAGGCATTGCCGCGTTTGGCATGAGCCTGACATTAGGCGTTGCCGCCACATCGTGCAAAAATGGCGACGATGCTGCCGCAAAGCAACAGATGCCGGCTCCTTCGGTGGCCGTCATGACTGTTTCGGCCCAGAATGCCGACAACCAGAAAGAATATCCTGCCAAAATCGAAGGCAAGACCGACATCGCAATCCGTCCGCAAGTCACCGGATTCATCACTAAAGTGTGTGTCGATGAAGGCCAGACCGTAAAAAAAGGCCAGACACTCTTCATCCTCGACCAGGTGCAGTATAAAGCCGCCGTCGACAACGCCCAGGCCGCTGTCAACTCCGCTCAGACAGCCGTCAACACAGCTGCCATGACAGCCGACACCAAGCGCCAGCTCTTTGAGAAAAACATCATCAGCGCCTACGACAACCAGCTCGCCCAAAATCAGCTCGCCACCGCACGCGCCGCCCTCTCACAGGCTCAGGCCGCACTCACTCAGGCCCGTAAAAACCTGTCGTACACTGTTGTGACAGCGCCCTCCGACGGCGTAGTTGGCACCATTCCCAACCGTGAAGGCTCTCTCGCCTCTCCCTCGTCGATGGAACCCCTCACAACGATTTCCGACATCTCAAAGGTATATGCCTACTTCTCACTCACCGAAAAAGACCTTCTCGACATGACCGACAACGGCAACCGTTCACTCGCAGCCGCCATCGACTCCATGCCTGAGGTTACGCTCAAACTCGCCAACGGCTCCATCTATCCCTTCAGCGGCAAAGTTGCCACCGTCTCAGGCGTGATCAACACCTCGACAGGCGCAGCATCGGTGCGCGCTCTCTTCGACAACCCCAGCGGAATGCTCCGCAGCGGCAGCACAGGAGCCATCATCCTCCCCGTAAAGACCGACAACGCAATCGTCATCCCGCAGAAAGCCACTTATTCGATTCAGGACAAGAAATTTGTCTATGTTGTTGAAAACGGCGACACCATTCACTCTCGCGGTATCTCCGTGCTCCCGCAGAACAACGGCCAGGACTACGTAGTGCTCAGCGGCATCAACCCCGGCGAGCGCATCGTTGTTGAAGGCGTCGGCACTCAGTCGGTTCGCGAAGGCATCAAAATCAACCCCGTCGACGCTGCCGCCAAAGCCGGTCAGCAACCCGCACAGCAGGCCAAATAAGCAGCCCGGGCACACTATCTCCCGACACCACCCCCCTCTATCTGAAAGATATCAATCAAACCGACTTAAATAATCGCGGCCCCTCCGCCGCGAGAACTTAAAGCAATGAAATTAGATACATTTATCAACCGCCCGGTGCTCTCGACCGTGATCTCGATCTTCATCGTGTTGCTCGGTCTTATCGGTATGATCTCTCTGCCTATCACGCAGTATCCCGACATCGCACCGCCAACCATCTCGGTGACCACAACATATCAGGGCGCCAACGCACAGGCCGTGCTCAACTCAGTCATCGCCCCTCTTGAAGAGTCGATCAACGGTGCCGAAGGCATGACCTACATGGAATCAACCGCCACAAACACCGGCTCGGCCACAATCAACGTTTATTTCGAACAGGGCTTCGACCCCGACATGGCCGCCGTCGACGTCCAGAACCGCGTGGCAAAGGCACAGAACCTCCTTCCCGCCGAAGTAACGCAGGTGGGCGTGCTCACACAGAAGCGTCAGACTTCGATGCTTATTGGCGTCGCCCTCTATTCCGACAACGACAAATACTCTTCTGAGTTTATCGACAACTACATGAAAATCAACGTTGTCCCCATCCTCCAGCGCGTGAAGGGCGTGGGCGACGTGATGAGCTTCGGCGCCGACTATTCGATGCGCATCTGGCTCAAGCCCGAAGTGATGGCACAGTACAACCTCATGCCTGGCGACGTCACCGCAGCTCTTGCCGAGCAGAACATCGAGGCCGCCCCGGGTTCGTTCGGCGAACAGGGCAACCAGTCGTTCCAGTACACGATGAAATATAAAGGCCGTCTCGACAGCCCCGAAGAATTCGGCGACATCGTGATCCGCGCCACCGAAAATGGTGAAGTGCTGCGCCTCAAAGACGTCGCTGAAATCGAGCTTGGCAAAGTCACCTACGGATTCGGCAACTCATTCAACGGCCACCCCTCCACCATGGCAATCGTGTTCCAGACCGCAGGCTCCAACGCAACACAGATCATCAACGACTGTCTCGACCAAGTTGAACTCATGAAGAAAGATCTCCCCGACGGTCTGCACTTCGCAATCCCGATGAACAACAACGACTTCCTCTACGCCTCGATCCACCATGTGATCCAGACGCTCATCGAAGCCTTCATCCTCGTATTCATCGTGGTATACATCTTCCTTCAGGACTTCCGCTCCACCATCATCCCCGCCATCGCCATCCCGGTGGCCCTGATCGGTACATTCTTCGTGCTCAACCTCATTGGATTCTCCATCAACCTCATCACACTCTCGGCTCTTGTGCTTGCGATCGCAATTGTGGTCGACGACGCCATTGTGGTGGTCGAAGCCGTACACGCCAAGCTTGACGTTGGCTATAAAAGCGCGCGCAAGGCATCCATCGACGCCATGAACGAGATCGGCGGCGCCATCATCTCCATCACGCTCGTGATGATGCTCGTGTTCATTCCGGTGTCGTTCATGCCCGGCACCTCAGGCGTATTCTATCAGCAATTCGGTCTGACAATGGCCATAGCCATCGGCTTCTCGGCCGTCAACGCCCTGACGCTCTCGCCTGCCCTCTGCGCCGTGTTCCTCAAGCCGCACAAAACCGACGACGGCGAAAAGACACCTCTCAAACAGCGCCTCGGCGAAGCCTACTCCGAAGCCGCCGCCACGATGGGCAAACGCTACAAACGCCGCTTCGTGCTCAACATCCACCCAGTCATCACATTCCTCTTCGTGGTGGCTGCCGTAGCCTTCATGGTGCTCGGATGGTACAGCGACGGCAACACCGCCCACCTCATCATTTCCATCATTGTGGCTGCCATCGCCCTCATGGGCGTCTTCGGCAAGCGTTTCCACGCCGGTTTCGAAAAAGGCTACAACCGGTTGCTGAAATTCTACAACAAAGCCACCAACTATTTCATCCATCACAAGATCACTTCATTCGCCATCGTTGCGGCCGCCATAGCCATCCTCGTGGTGCTTATGCAGCGCACCCCGACAGCCCTTGTGCCTAACGAAGACACCGGCGTAGTGTTCGCAATGGTCGATATGCCCCCGGGCACATCGCAGGAACGCACTGAAGAGACCATGGAAAAGGTCGACAAGCTCATCCAGAGCATCCCCGGCGTCGCCTACAGCAACAAGATCCTCGGCTATAGCTTCATAGCCGGACAAGGTCCCACCTACGGCACATTCATCGTCAAGCTCAAGGACTGGTCGGAACGCAACGCATCCGAAAGCTCCGACTCCATCACCATGAAAATCATGGGCATGGCCTCACAGCTTGTCAAAGACGGCCGTGTGATGAGTTTCGCCCCGCCTATGATCACCGGCTACTCCGTGACAAACGGCTTCGAGCTCAAGATGCAGGATAAGACCGGCGGCGACATCAACGAATTCTTCAGCGTGGTGCAGAACTTCCTCGGAGCCCTCAACCAGCAGCCCGAAATCGCCCAGGCCTACACCACGTTCAACCCCTCATTCCCGCAATACCTCGTGGAAGTGGACGCCGCACAGTGTAAACGCGCAGGCATTTCGCCTCAGACAATCCTCTCCACACTGCAGGGCTACTGCGGCGGTATGTACGTGTCAAACTTCAACAGCTTCGGCAAGATCTACCGTGTGATGATGCAGGCCACGCCCGAATCGCGCGTATCGCCCGAATCGCTGATCAACATCAAGGTGCGCAACGGCAACGAGATGGCACCAATCAGCAACTTCGTCAAGCTCACCGAGACCAACGGACCTGACCTTCTCAACCGCTTCAACCTCTTCCAGTCGATCTCCGTTTCGGGTCAGCCGAAACAGGGCGTATCCTCCGGTGAAGCCCTTGAAGCCATCAACCGTGTGGCCGACGAAATGCTCCCGCAGGGCTACGGCTTCGAATATTCCGGTATGACGCGTGAGGAAGCCAACTCGTCGGGCAGCGCAACGGCCATGATCTTCGGTCTCTGTCTGCTCTTCGTCTACCTGCTGCTCTCCGCACAGTATGAAAGCTACATCCTCCCGTGGGCCGTTATCTTCTCCGTGCCCTTCGGTCTGATGGGCACATTCATCTTCGCCGACCTGCGCGACATCTCCAACAACATCTATCTCCAGATCGCCCTCATCATGCTCATCGGCCTTCTTGCCAAAAACGCCATCCTTATCGTTGAGTTCGCCCTCGACCGCCGCCGCAACGGCATGTCGATCGTCAAGGCTGCTCTCGACGGCGCTTCAGCACGTCTGCGACCGATCCTCATGACCTCGCTCGCACTCATCATCGGTCTTCTCCCCATGATGTTTGCCCACGGTGTAGGCGCCAACGGCAACAAAGCCCTCGGCACAGGTTCGGTAGGCGGCATGCTCATCGGCATGATATTCCAGGTGCTCATCGTTCCAGCCCTCTTCGTCATCTTCCAGAAGATCCAGGAACGCTTCACGCCTATGAAATGGAAAGATACCGACAACCGCGATATCGAAAGCGAAATCGAACAATATTCCCGATAAGAATCATCCGAACATGAAACTGAACAAATCATTATTGCTCCCGGCGGTGGCAGTGCTTGCACTGGCCACCCTCGGCAGCTGCAACATCTATAAAAAATACGAGACGCCGACCGACACCGCCCTCATGGCCGAATACAAAAAGGCCCAGGAGGCTTCGATCGACAGCATGGCCTACGGCAACCTAAGCTGGCAGCAGGTGTTCACCGATCCGGTGCTCGCCGACCTCATCAGCCAGGCTCTCGAAAACAACATCGACCTGCGCAACGCCAAGCTCAACGTCGACATAGCCCACGCTCAGCTCAAAGGCGCCAAGCTCAGCTATCTCCCCTCCGTGGCTCTCGCGCCCAACGGCGCAGGCTCGAAATTCTTCGTCACGCCCCACCAATCGATGTCGTGGTCCTATCAGATTCCACTGTCGGTGAGCTGGGAAGTCGACATCTTCGGCAAGATCCTCAACACCAAGCGCGGTGCCGAGGCATCCTACGGTATGAGCAAGGACTACGCTCAGGCCGTCCGCTCGCAGATCATTTCGGCCGTGGCCAACTGCTACTATGGCATCGCAACGCTTGAGGCACAGCTGCAGGTGAGCCGCTCCACAGCCGAAATCTGGCTCCAGAACGTGCAGACCATGAAGGATCTCAAAGAGGCCGGCACTGTCAATGAAGTCGCTGTTGTACAGAGCGAAGCGCAGTACTACGGCATCCTCGGCCAGATCACCGACCTCGAAGTGAGCCTCGACGAGCTCAACAACACCATGTCGCTCCTACTCGGTGTGATGCCCCAGAAATGGACCATCAGCCCCGACGCCGTGCTCAGCGTGCCGGCCATCGTTCGCGAAGGCGTGCCTATGTATGAGCTGGCCATGCGTCCCGACGTAGCCGCTGCCGAGCGCAACATGGCCGTGGCCTACTACGCCACCAACTCGGCCCGCGCCGCATTCTATCCCGGCCTCAACATCACGGCCAACGGCGGTTTCACAAACCTCCTCGGCTCGATGGTCAAAAATCCCGGCGAATTCTTCATCAACCTCGCCGGCTCGCTCACCGCGCCCATCTTCTCGCGCGGCCAGAACATAGCCCGCCTCGAAGCAGCCAAAGCACAGCAGCAGCAGGCAATGAACAACTTCGAAAACACCCTGATGAGCGCCAGCGCCGAAGTGAGCGACGCCATGACACTCTATGAGAAGAGCGTCGAAAAGCAGGATGCCCTCGCCAAACAGGCCGAGAAGCTCGCCCTCGCCGTCGACTACACTCAGGAGCTCCTCAAAGTGGGCGGCTACAACACCACCTACCTCGATGTGCTCACCGCTCAGCAGAGCCTCCTCGCCGCTCAGATCTCGGCTATCACAGCCCGCAACAGCCAGACCCGCGCTCTGATCAACCTCTATCAGGCCCTCGGCGGCGGCCGTTAATCAAATCGTTTGCACAATTAACATCATAACTCCATGAGCAACACGATCAGCCCTCTCGCCTACGTCGACAAATCGGCTAAACTCGGCGACAACATCATCGTTCATCCCTTTGCCTACATCGACGCCGATGTCGAAATCGGCGACGGCTGCGAGATAATGTCCTACACCAGCATCCTCGCAGGCACACGGATGGGCAAAAACAACAAAGTATATCAGAACACCGTGATCGGCGCCGAGCCCCAGGACTTCCGCTGGCACGGCGAAAAAAGCTACTGCTACATCGGCGACAACAACGTAATCCGTGAGCACGTAATCATCAACCGCGGCATCAAGCCCGAAGGAGGCACACGCATCGGCAACGAGACCTTCATCATGGCTGAAACCCACATCGGCCACGACACCGACATCAAAGGCCGCAGCGTGATAGGCAACGGCGTCACCATCGCCGGCGACGCCTCTGTGGCCGAATGTGTCATCCTCTCGTCGGGCGTCATTCTCCATGAAGGCGCCAAAATCGGCGAATGGGTGCTCGTCAAAGGCGGCTGCCGCATTGCCGGCAACGTGCCTCCCTTCGTCATCATGGCCCACAACCCCGCCTCCTACTTCGGCGTCAACGCCGTGGTGCTCCGCAAGCACGGATTCACCGAAGAGCAGATCGACGATATTGCCAAAGCCTACCGCCACATCTATCAGAGCGGCACTTCGGTGTTCAACGCCCTCAAGCGCATCGAGGCCGACATCGACGATGGAACCATCCGCTCTTCAATCACCGATTTCATCAGAGGCTGCAACCTCAAGCTCGTCGCCATACCCCGCGACCTTGAGGACTAATCCTCATTACATCCCCTTATACAATTCAGGCGGTGTATCATAATCGACACACCGCCTGATTTGTATGTTATCCGGAAAGCGCCGGAACAGTCGCCATCAGTGACGGCGTCCCATGCCGGGAGGCGGACCGCCCCCGGGTCCTCGCCATGCATTGCGGTCCACGGGCTCATTGCCCTTGCCGAAGGTGTTGAACTTATAGCTGACCGTAAACATGAAATAGCGCGTCAGGTCGTTGTAGGATATATCGTCAATATAGTTGGCCGTCACGCTGCGCGATATGTTGCTGCGCTGCTGCAGAAGGTCGTAAGCCTTAACCGACAGCGTAAGCGAGCGGTCGCGCAGCAGCTGATAAGAGATGGAGGCGTTCCACATCCATTCGTTCTTGTCGTAGCCCTGCGAATAGCCCTTGGTGGCCGTATAGGTCAGGTCGCTGCTCAGTATCACACCTATCGGCGTATAATAGTAGGCCGAGAATGTCCCGCCGTAGTTATGGACGGTCATGTTGCCGGCCGACTGCAGCGAGTTGGTGGTGTACTGCAGCGAATAGCGCGGCCGCAGTTCAAATTCAAGATTGTCGGGACGGAACGCGATGGAGGGCATGAAATTCCACAGGAGCGAACCGCTGCGGTTGCGGTTGCCGTTGTTGAAGCCCACGCGCTGATTGTACATGATGAACGAGTGGGCGCTCACCTGCCATGCCTTGTTGCGCAGCGGCTGCGAGAACATGGCCATGAGGCGGCCGCTCCACACGCCGTTGACGTTTTCATATGTGGTGGTCTGCGAACCTGTCTCGCGGTCGAACGTTGTGCGCGAAACGATCGAGTTCTGCGTCATGTTGAAGTCCGACATCACCATGATCGAGCGCTGATGCTCGAGATTGAAATCCTGAAAACGCACACGCAGATAGTGGGTGAACGAAGGATCCAGATTGGGATTACCGACAACTATGCGCATCGGGTCGGAATAGTCGGCCACCGGCTGCAGCTGCGTCATCGACGGCTGCGACGAACGTCCGCGATAGTTGATGTTGAGAGTGGTCTGCTTGCTGAAACGCATGCGATAGCGAAGGAACGGGGCCACATTCCACACCCAGCGGGTGTCGATGGCGCGTTCGGGGTGCGTCAGGTTGTCGCTGCTCGAGCTCGACGGCACAAGCGATACGCCGACGTCGAGATTGTGGCGGCTCGACACGTGGCGGTAGCCCACGCGTATGTCCTGGCTGAAGAAGTCGTTGCGGAAGCGGTTGCTCAGCGTGTCGTTCATCTGCAGTGTCGTGTAGTCGATCTCGGGAATCCCGTCGGGGCCGGCCGGCAGCAGCGGATGGTCGTAGACGAGCTTGTCATTGTTGTTCCAGCGATATTGCGCGCTGTAGGCAAATGTCAGATAATTGCCTTTCGTCGGGTCGCCGATAGGCTCGGTCCAGGTCAGGCGTCCCTGCGCGTAATTGGTCCATGTGTGATTTGAGGTGTATTGGTCGTAGACGTCGATCGAATCGTTGAAGTTGAAGAAGCGGTTGAGCGAATACGACATCTCGTTTTCACGCACGTTGCTGTGGGTGTAGCGTGCCTGAACCGAAAACGACCGTCCGGGACGGCTGGCAAAGTTGTGGTTGAATATAGCGTTGATGCCGAACTCGAGGGAGTGTCCGCGCGAATCGTTGTCGTTGAGCGTGCGGCTCACCATCGAGCGCATGGCGTCGCCGGCGCGGTTGACCGTCGAGTCGAGGCTGGTCGAATGGTTGCGGTTGTAGGAGAAGTTGGGCCGCAGCTCAAATGTGTTGAACGAGTCGGGCTTCCATTGCAGGCGGAAGTCGGCGCGTATGTTGTGGCCGCGGTCGCGCGTGTATTTATTGGTGTTGCTCCACGACGTTGAATCGCTGAACAGATACTGGCGGTCCTGAAGCTGGCGGGTGTCGCGGTCGGAGTGCGACCACATGATGTCGCCGCCCACGCGGAATATCTCGCCGCGACCCACGTTGAAGTTCACGCCCAGTGCCTGCGACGTGTTGATGCCGTTGTTGCCGCCGAATCGGCGGAAGCGGTTGCCGTTGCTGTCGGTAAAGCCAAGCTCATTGATATTGTTGAAGTTACCCAAAAGGGTCACCTGATTGTCGTTCCAGAAACGGTTGACGTTAAACGATCCCATATAGCGGTGATCCGTACCGTAGCCGGCCTCGGCGGTGCCGAAATAGCCGTTTTTCATGCCGGGCTTCACAGTGAGGTTTATCACCGTTTCCTCCTCGCCGTCATCCACACCGGTCATACGGGCAAGATCGCTCTTGCGCTGCACCACCTGCAGCTTCTCCACCATATCCACCGGCAGATTCTTCGACGCCACTTTCGGATCGTCGGAGAAGAATTCCTTGCCGTCTATAAGTATCTTACTGACAGTCTGACCGTTGGCAGTGATAGAGCCGTCGGAGCCCACCTCCACGCCCGGCAGGCGTTTCAGAAGATCTTCGACCACGGCATTGGGCTGCGTCTTGTACGACCCGGCGTTGAATTCCACCGTATCCTCGCTCACCTTCACCTGCGTGCGGACGCCTGTGACGCTCACTCCCGCAAGCATGATCGATGATTCGCCGAGCGTGATCGGATCGACCTGCAGCGTCCCCGTCCCGACCGATATATCGGTATATGCACTGCTATAGCCCAGGTAGGAGGCTTCAAGGATATATTTCCCGGATTTGACATCGGCTATGGTGAAGTGGCCGCTGTTGCCGGTCTTCACCCCTTTGACAAACGTTGAATCCTTGGGCGACAACAGACGCACTGTGGCCTGTGGCAGGCTCTCGCCTTCGGTATCGCCCACATAGCCTTTCACAACCCCGCCCCGGGCTGCCGCCGCCGACAACGTCAGGGCGAGCATCATAAAATAAAATCTCAATGTTGAACGGATCATTTTTTTACTGGAATCGGATATTGTAATATTAATAATGTGGAGCCGGCTTATTCAGGAGACTCCACATTTAATGACCGAATCAACGCTGAAAGGTTTAACCCCCTTTTTCGCGTTTTTCAATTTTATCAGACCTATATACAGAATATAGCGACGAATATCCGGATATTAACAATTATCAATGCCGGCCTTCTCGATATCCCATTCCGGCCGGAGGCATCGCTATGCCGGGATTGCTGCCGTTGAGCATCCCCGGGCGGATATTGCCCGAAGGTGCCGAAGGCACTGACGGCACGGGATCCTGCGTTGCAGGCGGCGTCGACGGCACGGAGGGCGTCGGCGGCGTGGGGTTGCCGATGCCGGGACGCACGTTTCCGCTCGGACGGTTGTATATCGGGCCCGACATACCGGGACGCGTAGGAGGCGGCAGCAAGCCCCCGGGATAGAGCTGGCCGCCCCAGTAGACCGGCGACAGAAGCGGTGCGCCGGGCAGCGACGGATACCAGTCGTTGTCGATGCCCGCACCATAGTAATAATAATCGCCCGGATCCGTGTCGACACCCCAGACGGCGTCACACGAGCTAACCGTCACCGCAGCAGCCGTGACTGTCACAGCTGCAAATATTTTAATCAAGCGTTTCATATCCGTTGTTTTTTTACTCCTTAGTTATATAATACTAACAATCCACAGCCCTGAATGTTGAACGTCGGCGAATATTAGCGGCGAATATTAGCGGCGAATATTAGCGGAATATTGGCACACGCAATTAGCCCCTAAAAAAGCTTGCTTTTCGAAAAAATTCGTACCTTTGCACGTTAATACTTACTGCGCGTGGAAACCAAATATATTTTCGTTACTGGAGGCGTTGTTTCCTCCCTTGGCAAAGGCATCATCGCTGCCTCTTTGGCCTGTCTTCTCAAAGCCCGCGGATATCGCGTGACAATCCAGAAATTCGACCCTTACATCAACATTGATCCGGGCACGCTCAACCCCTATGAACACGGTGAATGTTACGTGACCGTCGACGGTCATGAAGCCGACCTCGACCTCGGACATTACGAGCGTTTCACCAATGTTGAAACCACACGCGCCAACAACGTCACCAGCGGACGCATTTTCCAAAGCGTCATTGACAAGGAGCGCAGAGGCGATTATCTTGGCAAGACCGTCCAGATCATCCCGCACGTCACCGACGAAATCAAGCGCAACGTGAAGTTGCTTGGCAACACGGGACGTTTCGACTTTGTCATCACTGAGATCGGCGGGGTTGTGGGTGACATCGAATCTCTTCCATTCATCGAAGCAGTGCGTCAGCTGCGGTGGGAGCTCGAAGAAAACAGCCTTTGCGTACACCTCACCTATGTGCCGTTTCTCCACGCGGCCAAGGAGCTGAAAACAAAGCCCACGCAGCACTCTGTCAAGCAGCTGCAGGAAGAAGGCATCCAGCCCGACATCCTCGTGCTCCGCACCGAACACGACATCCCCGCCGACATGCGGCGTAAAATAGCACGCTTCTGCAACGTGGCTCCCGATGCCGTGGTCCAGAGCATCGACCGCCCTTCGATCTACGAAGTGCCCGTAGGCATGCACGAGCAGCACCTCGACGAAATCGTACTCCGAAAAATGAACGTAACACCTGAAGGGGAACCCGACATGACGGCTTGGATGCAGTTCCTCGACAGGATGCATTCAGCTACCGAAACCGTCACCATCGGCCTCGTAGGCAAATACGTCGAGCTGCAGGACGCCTACAAATCCATCAATGAATCGCTGTTTCAGGCAGCCACTTACAACAACCGCAGGCTCGACCTGCGCTACATCCACAGCGAAAAGCTCAACGACGACAACGCCGACGAACAGCTCTCCGGCCTCGATGGCGTCATCGTGGCTCCCGGCTTCGGACAGCGAGGCATCGAAGGCAAATTCGTAGCCCTGCGCTGGTGCCGCGAACACGATGTCCCGACATTCGGTATATGCCTCGGCATGCAGTGCATGGTCATCGAGTTCGCACGCAACGTCCTCGGCCTCACCGACGCCAACTCCACCGAGATGAACCCGGCCACACCCCACAACGTCATCGACCTTATGGAAGAGCAGAAATCCATATCCAACCTCGGTGGCACCATGCGCCTTGGAGCCTACGAATGTCGCCTCCTCCCCGATTCGACAGCCGCCAAAGCCTACGGCACGACCACCGTCAGCGAACGCCACCGCCACCGGTTCGAATTCAACAACGACTATCGCGCACGGTTCGAACAGGCAGGAATGCGGTGCGTGGGCGAAAACCCCGCCACACATCTGGTGGAAGTGGTCGAGATTCCCGGCAAGCGATGGTACGTCGGCACGCAGTATCACCCCGAGTACACCGGCCGCGTCCTGCGCCCCAATCCACTGTTCGTCGATTTCATCCGCGCCGCCATCGCCTACGGCCGCGAGCGACACAATAAGTAACAATCAGAAAACACAACTCATAAAATGAACAAAAACACCCTTACCGGACTTCTGCTCATGGGCATCGTGATCATGGTGTTCATGTACATCAACAAGCCCTCTGAGGCCGAAATCAAAAAAGCGCAGCAGCAACGGCAGGAACAGCTCGCCGCCGAGAAGAAAACAGCCGACGCTTCCGAGCCTACACTCAACGTAGTCACCGACCGGCAGCGCGCCAACATCGCGGCCACCATCCGCAACAACGGCACCCTCAACGCCGAAGGCAACGCCTACACGCTCACTGCCGACGGCGTGCGCCTCACCCTCCCGACCGACTCCGGAGCCACCGTCGGCGGCGAAATCGTCATGAACGGCAAAGCCGTACCCGCAGCAGCGCTCCTCTATCCCTCGACCGACTCTCTGCCCGTCGACATCGCCAACGCCGCTCTCGACAAGCTCAACGCCGCCATCGACGATGCCACACGCTATCAGGGATTTGCACGCTTCCGCTCCGGCAGCGACACCGCCTCCGTGCAGCTGAAAAACGACGTGCTCAGCCTCACCATCGCCTCCAAAGGCGGCATGATCTCTCAGGCCGAGCTCCTCGACCCCAAATACACTCGCTATTCCGGCGGACAGGTTTGCCCAATTGCCAAAGGCGATGACGCCTACGGATTTATCATCACCGCCGGCGACACGAAATACGACACACGCCAGTTCTACTTCGACGCCGTCCAGGAATCCGACACCACAGTGCTCATGCGCCTCACTCCCGGCGACGGCGTGATGCTCGGCATCCGCTACACACTCCGCAAAGGCGCTGACTACACCGTCAGGATGGACCTCGTCCAGAACGGCATGGACGCCATAATCCCCGCCACCATCTCAGGCATGGACTTCGCCTGGAACCAGAAAATGCTCCGCAACGAAGCCGGCCGCATGTTTGAATCCGACAACAGCGCCCTCTACTACATGACCGCCGGCGGCGACGTCGACAACCTCAGCGAACGCTCCGACGAGACGAAGAAAGTCGACGAACCCCTGCAGTGGATCGCTTTCAAAAACCAGTTCTTCTCTACCGTTCTGGTTGCTCAGCAGGGCTTCACAAAAGCCGACCTAACGACCAAGAACCTCAACAGCGACCTCAGCTATGTGAAAGATATGGAAATGTCGGCACGCCATGAATACAAATCCGACCTTGCCACACCGGCCTCGCTCACATTCTTCATCGGCCCCAACTCCTATCCCCTCCTCTCCGGCCTCTCCGACACCATCGTGCCCGAGAAGGATCTCAAATTCACCAAGCTCATGCCTCTCGGCTGGGGTATCTTCCGCTGGATCAACACACTGATCATCATTCCGGTGTTTGACTTCTTCGGCGGTTTCATCGCCAACTACGGCATCATAATCCTCCTGCTCACCATCTTCATCAAGATCATTCTTTTCCCCTTCACCTACAAGAGCTACATGTCGCAGGCCAAGATGCGCGTCCTGGCTCCTGAAATCAAGGAGATCAACGAGAAATATCCCGGCAAGGAAAACGCCATGAAGCGCCAGCAGGAAACGATGAAGCTCTATTCGAGCGCCGGAGCCAACCCCATGTCGGGCTGTCTGCCCATGCTGCTCCAGCTGCCTATCCTCATCGCAGCATTCCGCTTCTTCCCCTCAGCCATCGAGCTCCGCGGCGAGTCCTTCCTCTGGGCCACCGACCTTTCGGCACCCGACGCCATCATACCCCTGCCCTTCTCCATCCCGATGCTCGGCGACCATCTCAGCCTCTTCTGCCTCCTCATGACCGCCGTCAACATCATCTACACACGCATCAACCTCCAGAACCAGCCCGGCGGATCGCAGATGCCCGCCATGAAATGGATGATGTATCTAATGCCCGTGATGTTCCTGGTGTTCTTCAACAACTACGCCGCTGGCCTCAGCTACTATTATCTGCTGTCG
This sequence comes from uncultured Porphyromonadaceae bacterium, assembly GCA_902489785.1. GTDB lineage: Bacteria > Bacteroidota > Bacteroidia > Bacteroidales > Muribaculaceae > Paramuribaculum. The sequence continues at coordinate 3,094 of CABUBG010000030.1, read as the reverse complement.
CTCCTCATCACCATCATCCAGACCTACGTGTTCCGCCGCATTGTCGACGAAGACAAGGTGCGTGCCACAATGAAAGCCAACGCCGCCAAGCCCAAAAAGAAAAGCGGTTTCATGGCACGTCTCGAAGAAGCCCAGCGCAAACAGCAGGCTATGCTGCGCGAGCAGGAGAAACAGCGTGGCAAAAAAGGAGGACGCCGCTGACCGTCATTTTTCCCTCAGCACCTCCCAAGGCAATATCTTGAATTTATGTTGAACTAATTTAACCTAATAAAACAACCAAAATGATTAGCAACAAAGTACAGGACGCCATCAACGCCCAGATCAACGCCGAATTCTGGTCGGCATATCTCTATCTCTCAATGGCAATGCATTTCGAAGCCGAAGGACGCACTGGCGTTGCCAACTGGTTCCGCATCCAGTTTCAGGAAGAACAGGCTCACGCCCAGATCTTCATCAACTACCTCAACCAGCGTGCCGGCCGCGTGACACTCAAAGCCATCGACACCGTCCCCACAACATGGGACTCGCCCCTCGACGCTTTCAAAGCCACGCTCGAGCACGAACAGAAAGTGACCGCCCTCATCAACGGCCTCTACGCCATAGCTGAAGCCGAACACGACTACGCTACACGCGACCGTCTCAACTGGTTCGTCAGCGAACAGGTTGAAGAAGAGGACAACTGCCGCACGCTCATCGACAAGTACACCCTCATCGGCGACGACGGCATGGGTCAGTACATGCTCGACCAGGAACTGGCCACACGCACCTACGTTGCCCCCTCGCCCCTCGCAGCCGAATAATCCGGCCACGGCATAAAATCACAGCAGCGGCGCCATCTCTTCACCGGGACGGCGCCGCCGTTATCTCTGTCTGTCAGATATTTATCCTCAGTAAACACGCCATCTGATATCCGTTGCTCCGCCATGGCGCGTAAACAGGTCGGTGAACGTTTCGGCCACCGCAGCGGGATCGACAGCGGTATCAAAAAGATGCACCGTGGTCAGCAGCCTCCGTGTCGACACCGAAAGCTTGGTGCGCTCATTGTCGCTCGTGGGCGTGCCTATGCCGCCTATATCATCGCGAAACACCGGCAGCCCGGCTATGTTCAGCGACCCGCGGCCTATACCCTCATACGGCTCGCCCTCGCGGCCGATGCCAAGCCGGAGCGTGTCGCCCACAACCTTGTCGGCATCGAAACAGCCAACGGAGCACCCCGTCAGCAGCGACAGCTCATTGCCGGCATCCACCAGCGCGCTCACATTGTAGAGGCCCAGACCGCGCACTATCCTGCGCATCATCTGCTCCTGCGACGGACGGTAGCGGTTGGGATCCTTGCCGCACGCCTTATAGGCCGCACGCGTGGCCGCTATAGCCGGAATCATGTTGATATCAGCCACTTCATAGCGCTCCGCTATCCCGGCGGCAAGCTCAGCCATTTCGGTTTTCTGCCGGTCGGAGGTCGCGCCGTTGCTCACGCCGCACTCAAAAAGCATAGCCCGGTAACCCGGCACGCGACGCCGGAATTCATCTTCAATTATCAGTTCCATCTTCAGCAGTCCTATCGCGCCAGAGCCTCATACACCCTGTAGGTGCCTTCCTTCGACACCGTGAACAGCAGTGATCCGTTCCAGTCAACGATCCTTATCCATGAATCCCACGGCTGCCAGGCGCCGCCCGAGATACGCCGGCGTCCGGTGAGATAAATCGTATCGTCGACGATGCGTACGCGGTAGCTCCAGCTGCCGTCGCCGGCATCGCTCCACAGCAGACGTGTGCCCTCGCCGTCGGTTATCACCTGCAGGGACTCATACGGGTTATTGTTCTCATAACTCGGCACAAAGCGGTTCAGGCACTGACCGGTCTGGAAATCATACGCCCCGTATTCCTTAAGCTTCAAAAACACATTCTTCTCATTGAGCGCCCACCAGTAGCCGCGCGAAAAATCAAGCGCGCTGCAAGTCATCGATGCCCCTGCAACCATCAGAACGATTGCAACCAGCATTCTCAAAACACATCTCTTCATTTCTTATACATAATTTTAATCAACCGCAAAATTCGTCAGAATCCCCCGAATCTCCAAACATTTCCCCAATTTTCCACCCGTAAAACTGCGCTCATGCTCATGCCTCATAAATCTCTACGTCTCCGCATCCTATAAAAACCGCCCGCACCCAGTTTCTCCGCCCTACGACGCACGCCTCACCGACGCCTGACTGCTCACCCGTCAACGACTCCGCCCACACCTCCGTCCGGATGGCAGGGCTCCAAAAACCACCAATCTGCCATGTATTATCCCCATAGCCCAACATCCCCCCCCCGCCCACCGCATCGGCAGCGTCCCGGCAAAAAGCAACTGCGCCGTAAATAGCTATGACACGTCCTTTTGCCATTAATGGGTGAATCCTGTGAACATTTACCTACTCTTATATTCATCTTTAAAGTGTGTCAATGAAAATTTATAACTATATTTGCGCGTTTTTTAACTAAATTATTTAAACTATGAAAAAATTACTTATCGCTATTGTTGCTCTCGCAATGGGTGCCACGGCTAATGCCCAAGGCTTTGTCGGTGGCACATTAGGATTGGACGTGCTTCATGTAAGTCGTGACGGCGGTTCTGAAACCCAGACTATGTTTGAAATCACACCTGAAGTAGGATACAATTTCAACAAGACATGGGCTGTCGGTGCTCAGCTGGGCTATGGACTTACCTCAATCGAAGGTGAAACTGTCAATGCCGTGAGTGTTATGCCTTTTGTACGTGCTACATTCGCAAGAGTAAGCATCGTCGACTTCTTCGGCGAAATCGCTGCCGGCTATGCCTATCAGTCAGCCGGAGGTGACGGCGTCAGCGGCTTCACCATGGCTTTGCGTCCCGGTCTGGCTGTCAATCTTTCTTCCTCGTTTGCTCTCATCGCACGCACCAATTTGGTAGGGTATGAGCACTGGGATGGTCTTAATATCGTAGAATTTGGACTTAATAAGGGATTTGAACTTGGCGTCAGCTTCAAGTTCTGATCAACTTCTACGTCTGCCGCTGATTGTCCTATGCGGCAAAAAAGAAAATCGCCGCGAATCCCCATCTCCCGCCGCA
>CABUBG010000029.1:0-27533 GCA_902489785.1 uncultured Porphyromonadaceae bacterium | reverse complement strand
ACTCTTTCAATAACTGGATAGTGTTTAACCTGTCCAACTTTTGGGGGTCACTTCAAATCCGGAGGCGGCTGATTTTTTTTGTATGTAATGAACGGGGAGGGGATTATTCCTCGTTCATGAGGATTTCGAGCATCTTGATGGCCGAAACGGGGATGCGGGTGCCGGGGCCGAAGATTGCCGAGACGCCTGCTTTGTAGAGGAAGTCGTAGTCCTGAGCGGGGATCACACCGCCGGCGGTGACCATGATGTCCTCGCGACCGAGTTTCTTGAGTTCGGCGATCACCTGAGGAATGAGCGTCTTGTGGCCTGCGGCGAGAGAGCTGACGCCGAGGATGTGGACGTCGTTTTCAACAGCCTGCCGGGCTGCTTCGGCCGGGGTCTGGAAGAGCGGACCCATGTCGACGTCGAATCCGCAGTCGGCATAACCGGTTGCTACAACTTTCGCACCGCGGTCGTGACCGTCCTGACCCATTTTAGCGATCATGATTCGGGGCTGACGACCTTCGCGTTTTGCGAATTCCTCACACATCTGCTGAGCCTTCTTGAAGTCGGCATCATTTTTGGTTTCGCTTGAATACACGCCTGAAATTGTTCGGATTACTGCTTTATAACGGCCGACGACAGCTTCGCATGCGTCGGAGATTTCACCAAGGGTTGCACGCAGGCCAGCGGCTTTGACGGCGAGATCGAGAAGGTTGCCTTCTTTTGTGCGGACACATTCGGTGATGGCTGCGAGGGCTTCTTTCACTTTGGCTTCGTCGCGGTGAGCCTTCACGTCGTTGAGGCGTTCGATCTGCTCTTTGCGCACTTCGGTGTTGTCGATTTCGAGGATATCGATGGGGTCTTCGTGATCGAGACGGTATTTGTTGATGCCGACGATGGTCTGACGGCCGGAGTCGATGCGGGCCTGGGTGCGTGCCGAGGCTTCCTCGATGCGGAGTTTCGGAAGACCGGTTTCGATGGCTTTGGCCATACCGCCGAGTTTTTCGATTTCCTGGATGTGTTCCCATGCACGGTGGGCGATCTCGTTGGTGAGGGCTTCAACATAGTAGGAGCCGGCCCAGGGATCGACCTGTTTGGTGATCATGGTTTCTTCCTGGATGTAGATCTGGGTGTTGCGTGCAATGCGTGCCGAGAAGTCGGTGGGCAGTGCGATGGCTTCGTCGAGTGCGTTGGTGTGGAGCGACTGAGTGTGGCCCAGAGCGGCGCCCATGGCTTCGATGCAGGTGCGGCCAACGTTGTTGAAGGGATCCTGTTCGGTGAGCGACCAGCCGGATGTCTGCGAGTGGGTGCGCAGGGCAAGCGATTTGGGGTTTTTGGGATTGAACTGTTTGACGATCTTGGCCCAAAGCATACGTGCGGCGCGCATCTTGGCTATTTCCATGAAGAAGTTCATGCCGATAGCCCAGAAGAACGACAGACGGGGGGCGAAAGCATCGATGTCCATGCCGGCGTTGACGCCTGCGCGGAGGTATTCGAGGCCGTCGGCCAGGGTGTAGGCGAGCTCGATGTCGCAAGTGGCGCCTGCTTCCTGCATGTGGTAGCCCGAGATGGATATGCTGTTGAACTTGGGCATGTTCTGCGATGTGTATTCAAAGATATCGGCGATGATACGCATCGAGAATTCGGGGGGATAGATGTAGGTGTTGCGCACCATGAACTCTTTGAGAATGTCGTTTTGGATCGTGCCGGCCATTTCTTCGAGTTTGGCACCCTGTTCGAGGCCTGCGTTGATGTAGAATGCCAGGATGGGGAGCACGGCGCCGTTCATTGTCATCGACACCGACATCTTGTTGAGGGGTATGCCGTCGAAGAGCACTTTCATGTCCTCGAGCGAGCAGATTGACACGCCTGCTTTGCCAACGTCGCCGACAACACGTTCGTGGTCGGCATCGTAGCCGCGGTGTGTGGCAAGGTCGAACGCAACGGACAGGCCTTTCTGACCGGCTGCGAGGTTGCGGCGGTAGAAGGCGTTTGATTCAGCGGCGGTGGAGAATCCGGCATATTGACGGATGGTCCATGGACGCATGGGGTACATTGCGCTGTACGGGCCGCGGAGGAATGGGGGCAGACCAGCAACGTAGTTGAGGTGTTCGAGTCCTTCGAGGTCGTCCTTGGTATAGATGTTTTTTACAGGGATAAGTTCGGGGGTGAGCCATTCTTCACCCGTGGCTACCGGTGCATGCTGAGCGTCGAAAGCGTCTTTGGCAATATCGATGGTTTTAAAATCCGGTCTCATTATTGTATTTTATGTTGGGTGAATAATGTTTTATTTGAGAAGGCGGTTGTTGAAGTCGCGCAGTGTGTCGAGCACGTTGCAGCGAACATGAACGAAGTCGTTGATGCCGATGGCTTTGAGATCGTCCATGCAGGCGGGAGCACCGGCAACTACAAACTGGGCGCGTCCGTTGAGGTATTTGAAGGCTTCGGGAGCGAGGGAGGCATATTCGTCGTCGCTCGAGCAGAGCACCACGATGTCGGCGCCTTTTTCAAGAGCGGCATCAACGCCCTGTTCAACGGTTTCGAAGCCGAGGTTGTCGATGATCTCGTAGCCGGCGCAACCGAAGAAGTTGGTTGAGAACTGGGCACGTGCAAGACGCATGGCGAGGTTGCCGATTGTGAGCATGAACACTTTCGGACGGTTGGCGGCAGCTTCCGTAGCCAGTCGGAGGGCTTCGAAATCGCTTGCTGCGCGGCTGACGGGCAGACCTTCGCCTGTTTCGCATGCTTCTTCCTCACTTTTGTGGCAACCGCATCCGCATTTTTCCGGGGTGTGGATTTTCGAGGCTGCCATTTCGTTGATGTTGGGGAACTGGTTTGTGCCGAGGAGAATCTCTTTGCGGCGGGCAACGTCGGTGTGGCGTTTTGCCGAAGCTTCGCGGATGGCTTTCTGCACTTCGCCTGCGTTGACCTGAGCGAGGAAACCGTCTGCATCCTCTACCTTTAGGAAGAGCTTCCAGGCTTCGTTGGCTATCGATACGGTGAGAGTCTCAACGTAGTAGCTGCCGCCTGCCGGATCGACAACTTTGTCGAGGTGGCTTTCCTCTTTGAGGAGGAACTGCTGGTTGCGGGCGATACGCTCCGAGAAGTCGTCGGGAGTCTGATAGGGAGTGTCGAACGGAACGACGGTGATCGAGTCGACGCCTGCAAGGGCTGCCGACATCGTCTCAGTCTGGCTGCGGAGCAAATTGACGTGAGCGTCGTAGATGGTCTGGTTGAAGCGTGAAGTGGTGGCGTGAACGGCCTGACGGCAAGCTTTTTCGTCGGCGCCATACTGCTTGGCTATCTGAGCCCAGAGCATGCGTGCGGCGCGGAATTTGGCGAGCTCCATGAAATAGTTGCTCGAAACGCCCATGTTGAATTTGATGCGGTTGGCCACTTCTGTTGCGTCGAGGCCGGCATCGGTGAGAAGGGTGAGCCATTCGGCGCCCCAGGCCATTGCATAGCCGAGTTCTTCGAAGATGTAGGCACCGGCATCGGAGAGCATCACGGAGTTGACCGAGAGCACACGCAGGGCGGGCACATCTTTGACGATGGCAAGCATCTCTTTGCCCATTTCGGCGATATTGCCGGGGAAAGGAACGCCGTGTTTGAGGGCTTTTTTGAATGGGTTGAAATCGATGGAACCTTTGAATTTCTTTTCAAGGCCGTTGGCTTTGAGATAGTCGACGAGCACCTGAGCGAACTGGAGGGCTTTGCGGGGGCAGCAGATGAAGTTGATCTCTACGTCCTCAACGCTGATGCCTTTGAGGAGGGTGGCAAGTTCATCGGCTGTAGCCTCTTTCACTTTGAATCCGAGCGAATTGATGCCCTTGTTCAGCACGTCGAGAGACTTTTCGTTGGCTTCGGCTGCGGTATCGGCGATGATTTCCTGACGTGACAGCCAGTCGTTGTCGGTTTTAGTGCCGCGAACATACGGGTATTCACCGGGAAGAGAATCAGTGGTTTTAAGATCGGCGATGTCCTCAGCGCGATACATCGGCTGGAGATTGAAGCCTTCATTTGTCCGCCAGACCAGTTTCTTTTCGAAGGGTACGCCTTTGAGGTCGGCTTCAACCTTCGCTTTCCATTCTTCGGTCGAAACCGGCGGGAACTGGTCGAACAATAACTCTTTTGTTTTTTCTGTCATGATATTAATATATAATGTGTCGTTTTTGTTCTAAGGTCAACATGCACATACCGGGCGCTGCCGGCCGTGGCCGGTGTGGTGTACGCAGTGCAAAATTAGTAAATATTTGGAAACAATCTGTTTAGGCGTTGAATTTTTTGCGGTTGAACATAAAGTTGCGTCCGAGATATTTCTCACGCACGATGGGGTTTTCGGCCAGCTCTTCGGATGTGCCCTGAAAGAGGATTTTGCCGTCGAAGAGGAGGTAGGCGCGGTCGGTGATGTTGAGCGTCTCGTTGGCATTGTGGTCGGTGATGAGGATGCCTATGTTTTTCTCTTTGAGCTTATAGACAACGCTTTGGATGTCCTCAACGGCGATAGGGTCGACACCGGCAAAGGGTTCGTCGAGCATGATGAACTTCGGGTTGATGGCCAGACAGCGGGCAATCTCCGTGCGTCGCCGTTCGCCGCCCGACAGGCGGTCGCCATAGTTTTTGCGACGGTCCACGAGGTTGAACTCTTCGAGAAGGGTTTCGAGTTTTTCGCGCTGATATTCTTTTGATGTTCCCGTCATCTCAAGGACCGAGCGGATGTTGTCTTCCACGGTCATTTTGCGGAACACCGAGGGCTCCTGTGCGAGATAGCCGATGCCGAGACGGGCACGTTTGTAGACGGGATATTTGGTGATGTTGATGTCGTTAAGGAAAATCTGTCCTTCGTTGGGCGTGATGAGGCCTACAGTCATATAGAATGTGGTGGTCTTGCCGGCGCCGTTGGGTCCGAGAAGACCCACGATTTCGCCTTGCGTGACATCGATCGACACGTGGTTGACAACGGTGCGCTGTCCATATTTCTTGACGAGATTGTCGGTGCGTAGCACCATCTTTTCGTCAGGCTCCGGTGCGGTTTCGGCGTCGGTCGTTTCGGTGAAAATGATGTCCGTTTCCTCGATTCCCGGCTCCGGGGCGATGAATGCGTTATCGTCGGCGTTGTTGTTGGTGGTCATTGGCAATTAAAGTGTTTGCTTTTGCGCAGGCGCGCTTCAATGTAGTCGGTGAGAAGGTTGATGGCTACGGTGTTGTTTCCGCCCTGCGGCACGATGAGGTCGGCAAAGCGTTTCGACGGCTCGATGTACATGGAGTGCATCGGCTTGAGCACGTCCTGATAGCGGTTGATGACGGCCATCGGAGTGCGTCCGCGTTCGACGCAGTCGCGAGCGATGACACGGATGAGGCGGTCGTCGGCATCGGCATCGACAAACACTTTCACGTCCATCATGCTGCGGAGTACGGGGTCGTTGAGCACAAGGATGCCCTCGACGATGACCACGTCGCGCGGCTCTACGGTTACGGTGGCCTCCTGCCGGGTGCAGGTGAGGTAGGAATATGTCGGGACTTCGATGGTGCGGCCCTCCTTCAGCTCTTTCAGTTGCTCGACAAGAAGAGTCCATTCGATAGCGGCCGGCTCATCGAAGTTGATCTTGCTCCTCTCTTCCGGCGGAATGTGGCTGGAGTCTTTATAATAGGAATCCTGCGGAAGAACGGCAACTTCGCCGGCCGGAAGGCTCTTGATGATTTTGTTGACCACTGTGGTTTTACCCGATCCGGTGCCTCCTGCAATACCAATAACTAACATTGACAAGCAATTTTGATTGGATGATAAATTTTTAATATTGCAAAGATAAGCACTTTTCTTTTCATTTTTTGTCACAAGATGATGAAAAGTTAAACAAAATGTAGTAGATTTGTAGTGTGATTCTAAATCGGCGGCCTCTTTGCGGGCAGTATCCGTAAAAACTAACCTAACGAATAACTACGCTAAAGGATGAAATACGTAGGAGCTCATGTTTCGGTGGAGGGCGGAGTGAGCAACGCTCCCATCAACGCGCATGAAATCGGCGCCAAGGCTTTTGCTCTGTTCACACGCAATCCGTCGAGATGGCAGTCAAAGGCTATCGGCGAAGCTGAAGCACAGGCTTTTAAAGACAATTGTGCACGTCTGGGTTATGGGCCCGAACATATCCTTCCCCACGACAGCTATCTGATCAATCTCGGATCGCCTGACGAAGAGGGGCTTGCCAAATCGCGTGCGGCGTTTCTCGACGAGCTGCGCCGCTGTGAGCAGCTGGGACTGACGCTGCTTAATTTTCATCCCGGAAGCCATCTCAACCGCATCAGCGTAGATGAATGTCTCGACCGCATTGCCGAGTCGATCAATATCGGGCTTTCGCAAACAAAGGGCGTTAAGGCGGTGATTGAAAACACGGCCGGACAAGGCTCGAATCTCGGTTTTTCGTTTGACCATCTTCGCCGCATCATTGACGGCGTAGAGGATAAGAAACGCGTAGGGGTGTGCATCGACACCTGCCATGCGTTCGCTGCCGGCTACGATCTGGCTACGGCCGCCGGTTACGAAGCGGCCTGGCAGGAGTTTGATCAGGCTGTTGGATTCAACTATCTGAGTGCCATGCACATCAACGATACAAAGAAGGGTCTGGCCTCGCGCGTAGACCGGCATGAATCGCTTGGAAAAGGAATGATCGGCACCGACTTTTTTGAGATGATGATGAACGACCCGCGCCTTGATTCGATACCGCTGATCCTTGAAACCCCCGATGTAAGCCTGTGGGCCGACGAGATAAGCTGGCTATATTCGCTTGAACGCGGGTGATCCCGTCAGGATCTGACGGGAAGAGGGCCGTGTGCAGAGGCACCGGATCCGTCAAAACAGCCGGGATGTGAGTTGCGTCGCTCCCGGGGCTGATCCAGCAACGATATTCAGCATTGATTGCTTACAATATATAAAATATATCATACTTATTTATCATACTTTGCGAGTGTAATCGCTTTGCTTATTCTGACTGATTATGAGCCAATTAACCTCAAAACCTGATTTGGGCTTCTGGAAATTGTGGAATCTGAGCTTCGGCTTTTTCGGAGTGCAGATAGCCTATGCGCTTCAGAGTGCCAACATTTCGCGTATCTTTTCCACCCTTGGCGCTGATCCTCACAATCTCAGCTATTTCTGGATACTGCCTCCGCTGATGGGTATAATCGTTCAGCCAATCATCGGCTCGGCTTCGGATCACACATGGACCCGTCTCGGACGCCGTCTGCCATATCTTCTGCTCGGCGCGGCTATAGCAATAGTGGTGATGTGCCTGTTGCCTAATGCGGGCAGCTTCGGCCTGTCGGTAAGCGGTGCCATGCTCTTTGGCTTCATGGCGCTGATGTTTCTCGACACATCGATCAACATGGCCATGCAGCCGTTCAAGATGCTTGTGGGCGATCAGGTGAATGAACGTCAGAAGGGTCTGGCTTACTCCATACAGAGCTTCCTTTGCAATGCCGGCAGCCTTGTCGGTTACCTTGCGCCTATCACGCTGACTGCCATCGGTATAAGCAATATGGCTCCGGCCGGTCAGGTGCCTGCCACGGTTACATATTCGTTCTATATCGGAGCGGCTGTGCTTGTGCTTTGTGTGATATACAGCTTCGCCACTATCCGTGAGATGCCTCCGGCTGAATATGCTGCATTCCACGGCATCACCGAGAGCGAGAAGCAGGAGAGCAACAGTGTGTTTCATCTGCTGCGCCATGCGCCAGCCACTTTCTGGACTGTCGGTCTGGTGCAGTTTTTCTGCTGGGCGGCGTTCATGTACATGTGGACTTATACCAACGGCGCCATAGCCTCTCAGGTGTGGGACACGACCGATCCGCATTCGGCTGCCTATCAGACAGCCGGCAACTGGGTGGGCGTTCTTTTCGCCGTGCAGGCCTGCGGCTCGATATTATGGGCTATGGCCATTCCGTTTTTCAAGAATCACAAAGTGGCTTATTCCTTCAGCCTTCTGCTCGGAGCCGTCGGATTTATCTCGACATGTTTCATCACAAACCAGTATGTGCTCTTCGTGAGCTATCTGCTCATCGGATGCGCATGGGCGGCCATGCTTGCTTTGCCGTTCACCATCCTCACCAATTCGATATCGGGTAAGAACATGGGCATGTATCTCGGCCTGTTCAACGGCACCATCTGCATACCGCAGATCTGTGCCGCCGTTCTCGGCGGTGTGCTGCTGAAGCTTGTCGGCGGCTCGCAGGTAGGCATGCTTGTACTCGCCGGCGTCCTCCTCGCCGTTGGTGCTTGCGCCGTGTGGATCATTAAGGAAACTTACGCAGAGAAACGTGTATAAAACTGGAGACACAAAAAGCCCCGCAAGTCGCGGGGCTTTTTGTGAGTGTATAGGTCAGAATGAGAATTGTGCCACGGCACCGATGCGTTGTGCCCAGCGGCGTTCGCCACTGAAGTTGCGGCGGCATCCGAAGTCATACTCGGCTCCGAGCTGCATTCGGGGAGTAAGATTCCAGAAGATGTTGACATCGCCCATCATGCCATAGCGGTATTCTTCGGGAGAGACAGGCCGTTTGGGCAGGAAGCGTGTCTGGCTGAGAGAGGCGCTGACAAACAGGTTGGGACGGAAATTGTACTGAACGCCGAGGCACCATCCGTAGGAGGCAGGTGTGTAGAGCTTTCCCACTACTCCCGGATCGGGAATAAGATCGTAGTTGCCTATGAGAAGGTCGCCGCCCAGAGAGGCGTATCCGCGTCCGTAGTTGACGGTTGCATAGGTGGTTATGTCTGGGGTGGGATGAGCCACAGAGCTAAGCATGACGCCCCATCCCACTTTGTTGTGGTTGCGGCCATTGAGCATGTCGCGATAGGGGAGTGAGCGTACGATACCCGATAAACGCACGTGGGATGTGCGGTCCCATTCATACTGGATGAATGCGGCTGCATCCGGAATCCATGTGTTGACTTTCGATGTGCTGTCGGAATAGTTGACGGAGACGTCGGGCGTCTCGAGAGAAACTGCTGCTACCCATTTATCCTTGAAGCGGGGCATGTAGCGCACGAGCACTGCGGTGTGGCTGAGTTTGTTGCTCGGGCCTTGAGCATCAACCGTTGGCGGAAGGGCTGAGGGGTCGCTGTAGGTCGAGCTTGCATAGCCGACGGTGAAGTCGTTAATGATGGCATAGGCTTTTTTGAGGTGGAAATCGCGTGCCTGATATCCGTTGAAGTTGGCTTCAATATACAACTGATACATTCCGAGCGACTTGTTGCGGCCAATCACGCGGAAGAAAAGGCATGTGCCGGCCGGTGTGGTGTCGAAATTGCGCCGCTGGCCCGGTTCTGGTGTCATCGGTATGAGGTAAGGTGCGAATCCGGGGGAGGGAATGGCTCCGTTCCAGTCGAAATAGCCTCGCATCCTGACAGCTCCGCCCACGCCCATGGCGAGGGATGCGTCACGGCTGAGGAAGAGGAAATATGGTGCGGCCGGATCCTGGAAGTGGCGGAACTGGTCGTAATAGAAGTTTTCGATGAGGGAACGCACAGAGTCGGCATATCTCGGGCTTTTTTCGCTGCCGTCGCGGTCGATGTTGATTATTTTATGAGATGCGATGAGGGAATCAGTCTGCTGCTCGACGAGATTTTTTGCCTGGGCACCGGCTGATGTTATAAGCATAAAGGGAAGGGCCAGAGTAAAGAGGAAGCGTTTCATAATTTAATCGGATATTTATAAAATTTATTTAAAAACGCCACATGAGGAGAGATGGTTCGATGTCGGCAAAATGAAAAGAGACGGAGTGTCGTAAAGAGCGATCTTCGTCGTTGCTTTCGGAATTTGGCTTCGGTCACTTACTGAAGTAAACACCTTTTAGTCTTAGAGCCTATTCCACAAAATTTGTTAACGTCAGGGCGGCGTATTTTCGAGTGAATTTCTTGAGTTGAAGAAGGAACGATGCGGGCATCGTGACTGATGAGACTCGAAGAAAGTCGCCGGAAAGACGCCGGTCAGTAAAAAATAATAATATTAATTGGAGCTAATTCCAAAAATCTGTTAATGTATTCACGACAAGAAAATATGTCAGAAATAACGATGATCGCAGCAGTGCATCAGATTTGGTGCTGCGACCCTGACGTTGACAAATTTTGTGGAATAGGCTCTTATCCGCAGCGCCGTGTATCTAACCTGTTTTGACATAAAAGGGTGTGTCAAATATTGTATTTTGACACACCCTCTAAAAGTAAAACGTATTTGTCAGTTTAATCAAAAAGATGCCTCAGCCGGCTGAAAATGCGGTTTTTCGCCGATTCGTCGGGCTTCATGCCGGGCATTGTGCGAAGCTGCTCGATGCCGGCTTTTTCGGCGTCGGTCAGATTTTCGGGCACGTAGACCATGACGTTGACGAGTTCGTCGCCTGTGCCGCGTCCGTCGGGCGAGGGGAGGCCTTTGCCGCGCAGACGGAGTATCTTACCGGGCTGTGTGCCGGGCTGGATTTTCAGACGGGCGCGACCGCCGATGGTGGGCACTTCGACCGATCCGCCGAGAGCGGCAGTGGGGAAGTCGAGCATGAGGTTGTAGATCACATCGTTGCCGTCGCGTATAAGCTCGGGGTGGGCGATCTCTTCGATCACGACGAGAAGGTCGCCGTTGACACCGCCGTGCATAGGCGCGTTGCCCCGGCCTTTCACTGTGAGGACCGAACCGCCTTCAGTGCCGGCCGGAATGTTGATGCTGACGGTTTGTTCGCGCTGTTCAACGCCAGTGCCGCCGCAATACGAGCACTTTTCATTAATGATTTTGCCCTCGCCATTGCAAGTGGGGCAAACGGCCTGAACGTATTGCGAACCGAGGATGGTCTGCTGCACACGCTCTACGACGCCGGTGCCGTGGCATGTCTGGCACGTGGTGAACGATGTGCCGTCCTTGGCGCCGGTGCCGTTGCAATGCTCGTCCTTGCAGAACGATTTGAGCTTGATGGTCTTGGTGACGCCCTTTGCAAGATCCTCGAGCGAGAGCTTCAAGGTGATGCGCAGATCGTCGCCGCGGCGCTGCCGTGCGCGTGCACGGCGGCCGCCGGCTGCTGTGGCGCTGCCGAAGCCGCCCATGTCGAAACCTCCGCGTCCGCCGAAGATGTCGCCGAACATGCTGAAGATATCGTCCATCGACATGTTGGTGCTGAAGCCGCCGCCTGCGCCTCCGCCGCCGGGGAATCCCTGAGGCCCCATGCTGTGACCGTACTGGTCGTAGCGCTGACGCTTTTCGGGGTTGCTGAGCACGTCGTAAGCCTCGGCTGCCTCCTTGAATTTTTCTTCGGCAGCTTTATCGCCGGGGTTTTTATCGGGATGATATTTGATGGCAAGCTTGCGATAGGCTTTTTTCAGCTCATCGGGAGTGGCGGTTTTGCTTACGCCAAGCACTTCGTAGTAATCTCTTTTTTCCATTATCCTTAAAACAAATTGTTGTGGATGGCTGCAATCACTGGCCTACGGCCACTTTGGCAAAGCGGAGCACTTTGTCGCCATTGATGGTATAGCCCTTCGTCGGGGTGTCGATCACTTTGCCTTTCTGGCTTTCGTCGTCGACAGGCACCATGGCGATGGCTTCATGAAGTTCGGGGTCGAATGTGGCGCCTGTGCTTTCGATAGCTTTCACGCCATTTTGTCCGAGATATTTAATGAGTTTGTTGTAAATCAGTTCCAGGCCTTCCTTAACGGCCTGGGCGTCGGTGGAGCTTTTAACGGCTTCAAGGCCGCGCTCGAAATCGTCGACGATGGGCAGAAGGCCTTTCATGGCCGATTCGGCGGCGTTGCGGATGATTTCACCTTTTTCCTTGAGTGTGCGTTTGCGGAAATTGTCAAATTCGGCCATAAGAAAAAGGTATTCTTTCTTTTCTTTTTCGGTTTTCTCTTTTTCTTCGGCGAGCTGTTTGCAGAGCGAATCGATCTGCGCCATTTCGTCGTTTTCAATCTGCTCCGCGCTCTCGTCTTCGGAGGCGGCCTCCGGAACGTTGTCGAGGATTTCGGCTACGTCAACTTCCGGATCTTCATGCTTTTTATTTTTTTCTTTTGACATAATCGATGGTGATGTGATATTTTAAAAGAGGTGTAACAAAAACTTTGCCAAAACCGCAGGAGCGGTTGTCGGCCGTTAATTTGATAACAAATAATGCGTGATATCGTTCAGAAAAGCATCATCTTGCCGACAAAGACATCACAATCGGGGCGGATGGCAGAAGCCGCTTCTGCCATTTTGTCATCGGCAAACAGACCGTAGACGGCCGATCCCGAACCGGACATCGAGGCATAGACGGCTCCGTGGGCATACAGGCTGTTGCGCAGGTCGCCAATTTGGGGATAGTCATAGGCAAGCGATGCCTCAAAATCATTGACAAGCAATCCGCGCCATTGATCCGGCGGAAGCCGGAGAATATCTTCGGGCATCCGGTCGGGCATCCGGGGCGTGACGCCGGCATAGGCCTCGGCCGTTGAGATGTGTATGCCGGGCTTGATTATGACAATGTGCAGGCCGTTGAGAGCGCCGCAGTCGAAGGACGTCAGCGTGGTGCCGGTGCCGGTGGCCATCATAGGCCTGTTGAAGATGAAAAACGGACAGTCGGCTCCGATTGTGGCGGCTGTCTCGGCCAGCTGCTCCTGCGACAGTCCGAAGCTGAACATGTCGTTGAGCGCCGTCAGCGTGAACGCCGCATCGGCCGAGCCTCCGCCAAGTCCTGCGCCGTCGGGGATTATCTTGTGGAGATAGATGTCGACATCAGGCACTTCGACGGTTTTTTCGAGCGCGCGTACGGCTTTCATTACAAGATTCTTTTCCGGCGGACAGTCGACGGCACGGCCGCTGACGGTGAGCCGGGTGCCGGTGCTTTTGGCCGGAACAATCTCGAGGATATCGCACCAGGGCACCGGTACCATCAGCGAGCAGATGTCGTGGTAGCCGTCGGGCCGACGTGACGTAATGTTCAGTCCGAGATTGATTTTGGCGTTGGGAAACACTACCATGTTTATAAGGTGTTGAGAAGCTTGTGATAAATCGAAAGGCGAAGATACAAAATTAATTGTAAATTTGCATCGGAAATAAACGAAGTAAAAAACCTCCAGACGAAACTATGCCGACAGACAACACTGACAACAGAAAGAAACGCAACGAACGACAGCGTAACGCATTATATGATTACGGCGGCCGCCAGCTGCCTCAGGATAAGGATCTTGAGGAAGCCGTGCTCGGCGCCCTGATGCTTGAAAAAGACGCTTATACCATTGTTTGCGACATTCTGAAAGCTGAAAGCTTCTACGAACCGGCCAACCGCAAGATCTACGAGGCGATACAGACACTGGGCGCTTCGCAGCAGCCGATCGACATGCTTACCGTCACCGAGCAGCTGAGGCTTAACGGCACGCTCGATGAGGTTGGCGGCCCGATGTTCGTCTCCGAGCTGACCTCACGCGTGGCCTCCGGTGCTCACGTCGACTATCACGCCCGCATCGTGGCTCAGAAATATCTGGCGCGCGAGCTGATCAGTTTCGCCTCCGAGATCGAACGCAAGGCCTTCGACGAGAGCAACGACGTCGACGATCTTATGCAGGAAGCCGAAGGAAAGCTCTTTGAGATATCGCAGCGCAACGTGAAGAAAGACGTGACGCAGATCGACCCCGTCATCGGTCAGGCTATCGAGCAGATACAGGCAGCGGCCAACCGCACCTCCGGTCTGAGCGGTCTGGAGACGGGATTCCACGAACTCGACAAGCTCACATCCGGCTGGCAGAACTCCGATCTCATCATCATCGCCGCACGTCCGGCCATGGGCAAGACGGCCTTCGTGCTGTCGATGGCCAAGAATATGGCTGTGAACTACAACACACCGACGGCCATCTTCTCGCTCGAGATGTCGAACCTTCAGCTGGTGAACCGTCTGGTGAGCAACGTGTGCGAGCTTCCGAGCGAAAAGATCAAAAGCGGCCAGCTGAGCCCGATGGAATGGGATCAGCTGATGGCACGCATCAAGCATCTCTATGGTGCACCTTTATATATCGACGACACCCCGTCGCTGTCGATTTTCGAGCTCCGCACAAAAGCGCGCCGCCTCGTGCGCGAGCACAACGTGCGCATCATCATCATCGACTACCTGCAGCTGATGAATGCCTCCGGCATGAAATTCGGCAGCCGCGAGCAGGAGGTGAGCATGATCTCGCGTTCGCTCAAGCAACTGGCCAAAGAGCTCAACATCCCGATCATAGCGCTGTCGCAGCTTAACCGTAGCGTCGAATCGCGCGGCGACAGCAAAGAAGGCAAGCGCCCGCAGCTCTCCGACCTCCGTGAGAGTGGTGCCATCGAACAGGATGCCGATATCGTATGCTTCATTCACCGTCCGGAATATTATATGCGTTCCGGAGTCGACGCCAACGACCGTGATATCCGCGGCCTTGCGGAGTTTATCGTCGCAAAACACCGCAGCGGCCGTGTGGATGATGTCGAGTTGCGTTTCAAAGCCGAGTTTGCCCGCTTTGAAAACTGGTCGGGTCAGGACGTGCCTTCGGGCCTGACCGCAATCGAGTCGAGCCTCAACAGCGGTCAGGCAAATCCCTTCGCTGACAACTCCCTGAGCGGCGGATCGGCAGATTTCCTCAGCGGCAGCAGCGAAGAGCCAACGCCATTCTGATCAATGATAATCCCGCAAGCGTGTTGCGGGTCTCTTAATATAATGTGATGCCGGCGGAAAATTTTTTTCGTCGGTTAAACTTTTTTTACTGGTGTGATGTTAAAAAGTAAAATTAAAATTAACCCAACAAATTTATCCATTATGAAAAAGATTTTATCATTGATCGCACTCGCAGTAATAAGTGTGGGCGCTTTCGCACAGAAACTTGACAAGGCCGAAGCTCGTCAGCTTAAAGCTTTCTTCGCTCAGACAGCAGAAAAGGACGGCACTAACGCCAACGCGCTGAAAGTGTCGGACGTCAACAATCTCGCAGCCGTGGAAGGTCTGACTATCGAAGGCGGTCATGTCACAGCCATTGAATGGAAGGACAAAAACCTTGCCGGATCGCTTGACCTCTCAGGATTCAAAGCCCTGAAGAAAGTCGACGTTTCGCGCAACCGCATTTCTTCCATCGACGTATCCGACAACCCTGTACTCGCCGATTTCAACGCTTCACGCAATGTGCTGACAGCTGTGAATTTCGCCAATTGTCCCGCACTTACCAAAATCGCCGTCTATAAGAACCGTCTTACCGATGTTTCGCTCGAAACAGTGCCGATGCTTGAGAATCTCAACGTGTCCAACAACCTCTTCGTTGAGCTCAACGTGTCCAACACCAAATCGCTTAAGACTCTCAACTGCCAGGGTTGCCACCTCGAAACCCTTATGGTAAGCGGATGCACCAATCTTCAGAATCTCTACTGCGGCTACAACAAGCTGACATCGCTTAACCTCTTCGGTGTAGAGAATCTTCAGAACCTCAATATCGACGACAACGAGATCACAACGATGATCGTTTCCGGTCTTCCCGCACTCAGCACCTTCGTTTGCTCCGACAACCGCATGACCACACTCGGTGTGCGCAACTGCGACCGACTGATCGACCTCGTATGCTCCTACAACGATCTTACCAACCTGAGCGTTGAGGGATGCCCCAACCTGACATTCGTCGATTGCTCCTACAACGACCTTACACAGCTCGACCTCAGCAACCTCACTTTCCTGCAGCGCCTGCTTTGCAACAACAACCAGCTCAACACACTCGACGTTTCGTTTGACAGCGCACTGGTTTATGTAAACTGCCGTTACAACTTCATCACCGACTTCCGCACCATCGGTTGCAACAACCTGAGAATGGTCGCCTGCCAGTGGAACTTCTGATAGGCCTTCAATCTGCCACTGCGGCAGATACAACATAGCAAGTGTTGCCCCGGAGAAAACGCGAAAGCACCTTCGTCCGGGGCAATATTTTGTGTATTTGTGGATAATTCGCTAATTTTGCATCCAATATTACCGCATCTACAATGACCACCGATATAAAGAAAATAAGGAACTTCTGCATCATAGCCCATATCGACCACGGCAAGAGCACTCTCGCCGACCGTCTTCTGGAATATACCAACACCGTAGGACAGAAGGAAATGCAGGCTCAGGTGCTTGATGATATGGATCTCGAGCGCGAGCGCGGCATCACCATCAAAAGCCACGCCATCCAGATGGAATACAAACATGACGGCGAGAACTATATCCTCAATCTTATAGACACTCCGGGGCATGTCGACTTTTCCTATGAAGTGTCGCGGTCCATTGCCGCATGCGAAGGCGCGCTGCTCATTGTTGATGCGGCGCAGGGCATTCAGGCTCAGACGATTTCAAATCTTTATATGGCCATCGACAACAATCTCGAAATAATCCCCGTAATCAACAAGATTGATCTCGACAGTGCCAAGCCCGATGAGGTCGAGGACCAGATCGTGGATATGCTCGGCTGCGATCATTCCGACATCATACGTGCCAGCGGTAAAACCGGTCAGGGCATACCTGAGATTCTCGAGGCTATCGTCAACCGCATTCCGGCTCCGGTGGGTGATTCCTCAGCCCCTCTTCAGGCTCTGATCTTTGACTCGGTGTTCAACCCATTCCGCGGCATTATCGCTTACTTCAAGATTGTCAATGGCACGCTGCGCGACGGCGATTTCGTGAAATTCGTTTCGACCGGCAAGGAGTATCATGCCGATGAGATCGGTGTGCTGAAACTCAACCTTTCGCCCCGTAAAGAGCTGTCGGCCGGCAATGTGGGTTATATCATTTCTGGCATAAAGACATCGCGCGAGGTGCGCGTCGGCGATACAATCACGCATGTTGAAGAACCGTGCGACAAGGCTATCGAGGGATTTCAGGAGGTGAAACCGATGGTGTTTGCCGGCGTTTATCCCATTGACGCCGAAGATTTTGAAAATCTCCGCGCTTCGCTTGAAAAGCTTCAGCTCAATGACGCCTCGCTTACATTCCAGCCTGAGAGTTCGATGGCGCTCGGTTTCGGCTTCCGTTGCGGTTTCCTCGGATTGCTGCACATGGAAATTGTGCAGGAACGCCTCGGACGCGAATTCGGCATGGACGTGATTACGACAGTCCCCAACGTGTCCTACCGCGTCTACGACAAGCGCGGCGACATGGTGGAGGTGCACAATCCCTCCGGACTGCCCGATGCCACACTGATCGAGCGCATCGAGGAACCTTACATAAGGGCTTCCGTGATCACGGCCGCACAGTTTATCGGGCCGATCATGACCCTTTGCCTGGGAAAACGCGGCGAGCTCGTGAAGCAGGAATACATCTCCGGCAACCGCATGGAGATCATATTCGATATGCCCCTCGGCGAGATAGTCATCGACTTCTACGACAAGCTCAAGAGCATCTCAAAAGGCTATGCATCGTTTGACTATCATCTTCACGATTTCCGCCCTTCGCGCCTCGTGAAGCTCGACATACTGCTTAACGGCGAGAGCGTCGACGCGCTGAGCACGCTGACTCATGCCGACAATGCCGTGACGTTCGGCCGCCGCATGTGTGAGAAACTCAAGGAGCTCATCCCGCGGCAGCAGTTCGACATCGCCATCCAGGCCGCAATCGGCGCCAAGATCATAGCCCGCGAGACTATCAAGGCTGTGCGCAAGGACGTTACGGCAAAGTGTTATGGCGGTGACATATCGCGTAAACGCAAGTTGCTCGAGAAACAGAAACAGGGGAAAAAGCGAATGAAACAGATCGGCTCGGTCGAGGTGCCGCAGAAAGCATTCCTTGCCGTGCTGAAGCTCGACTGACGCTCTTCGTGTTGTCGTGGCGAACCATTGTGCCCGCAGCGACGTTAATGTTAAAAACGTAAAGCATTGCGCGCTTTGCCTCGGCGGCTATGCGTTGCCGGAACATCTATTTTACCCACATTATGAGGAAATTTCATTATATCGAGGATAAGAATTGCCCGGAACCGGACGACACTACCGAAGAAGAACAGCCGTTTTATGCCGCGCGACAGGCGCTGCGACGCCATGCCAACGGCGGCAACATCCTGATGCTTGCCACTGTGATTGCGCTCATTGTGGCAAATATTCCGGCCATCAACAGCTATTATTTTGAATTCTGGAACGAGCCGCTGCGCCTGCAGATCGGTTCTTTCAATCTCTTCAGTCACAGCGGGCATCCGATGACGATGCTTCAGTTTATCAATGACGCTCTGATGGCCGTATTTTTCTTCTCGATCGGCCTGGAGATCAAACGTGAGGTCCTGGTCGGTGAGCTCGCTTCCTTCCGTCAGGCTCTTCTTCCCATAGTGGGTGCAATCGGCGGTATGGCAATGCCAGTCGTCATATATTTGTTTTTTGGATACGGGACTGACTATCAGGGCGGCGCGGCCATACCGATGGCAACCGACATAGCATTCTCGCTCGGCGTGCTTGCCATTCTCGGATCGCGTGTGCCTCTCACTCTGAAGATATTTCTGACAACGCTGGCTGTGGTTGACGATATAGGCGGCATCATAGTGATAGCCGTGTTCTACAGTTCCCACATAGAGTGGATGCTTCTTGTCTATGCCGTCGCATTGCTGGGGCTGCTTCTGCTCGGATCACGCATGCACATCAAGAGCAAGGTGTTTTATCTCGTCATCGGCGGCGCCGTGTGGTTCCTCTTCCTCAATTCCGGCATACACCCCACCATTGCCGGCGTGCTTGTGGCATTCTGCGTTCCGGCGACACCGGTGTTCGCTCCGATCAAGTATGTGCGTGACATCCGCGGCGCGATCGCCCGGTTCCGTCAGGACGATGATGAATCGCTTTGCCGGCGGTCGATACTCGATAAAGATCAGATGAACTGGCTAAAAGAGATTGAATCGGCTTCCGATAAGGTCATATCGCCCCTTCAGGATCTGGAGGACTCGCTCCATCCGATCGTCAACAATTTCATCGTGCCCCTGTTTGCATTCGCCAACGCCGGCATCTTCTTGCTCGACATGGATCCGTCAACTCTTTTCGAGGGGATCAGCCTGGCTATTATATGCGGTCTGTTCATAGGTAAATTCCTGGGCATCCTGACTTTTTCATGGCTCACCGTGAAGCTGGGCTTCGCCCCGCTGCCAAAGGGGTGCAACTGGAAGATGATGAGCTCGATTGCCGTGTTGGGCGGCATCGGATTTACGGTTTCGCTGTTCATCGCCAACCTGTCGTTTGGCGGTGGTGACGCAGGAGCTAACTATCTGCTGCAGCACGCCAAGATTGGCATCGTTGTAGGATCCGTTCTTTCGGGGATAGTCGGCTTCCTCTTGCTGCATCATTTCCTGCCGGCCCAAAAAAGCAGAAAAGAGAAAGCCTCGGGCAACTGATTTCCCAATTATTTCCATCGGTTTACCCCTTCATGTATCGCCGGCGTCCCGTTTTTGTAAAAAAAAGTGGGATACCGGATAAATAATTATGCGTTAAAATTGCGTATTTCACAATTGTTTGTTAATTTTGACGCGAAATGTTAACGACGAATTGCTGAGTGATGATCATTCCGCACAACAATTACAGATTTTAATTGTTAACATAATAAAGATTAAAATGCCGCTTCGGCGGACGAAACACGATTGATAATGAAAAAGTCAATAATTTGGCTGTTAGCGATAATAATGGGCATCACGTTTGCGGGGCTGCTTTATATACAGGTGCTGTATATGAAAAATGTAGTCAGGCTGCGTGACGAATATTTCTCTCAGGGCGTAAAACGCAGTCTATCGGAGGTGGCCGGCAATCTCGAAAAGTCAGAGACGCGCCGTTTCCTCATTGAGGATGTGCTCGAAGGGGATTTGTATGATCCGTCGGTCGGCGCACTGCTGACTATGCCCGTGAGCCAGTCGGTGATCAACGACACTTATACGGTGCCGGCAAAGCCGGGCTCGCAGCCGATACCGCAGCATATGCCTCCGGCACCTGTGATCAATCCTGAGATAAGGTTTTCACAGGGACAGCCCGCACTTATGCCTCCGCCATCGTCGGTGAGCGAGCGCATCAAGTCACAGTATCTTCATCAGAGGGCGTTGCTCGATGAGGTGGTGATAAATATCCTCAGTGAATCGGGCAATCTGCCAATTGAGGAGCGTGCCGATTCGGCCGCGGTCAGCGACCTGTTGAAAATGCACCTTGAATCAAACGGTATCACACTGCCGTTTGAATTTGCTATTGTCAACCGCATGGGCGGGGTGGTCTACAAGACACAGGGCTTCGACCCCTCGGCGCTCGACAACAACAATACGTTCGTGCAGCAGTTGTTTCCCAACGACAGCCGCACGCGCACCAATTATCTGAAAGTGTATTTTCCGGACAAGAAAGACTATATCTATCACTCGATAAAATTTCTTGTGCCGTCGTTTTTCCTGACCATCCTGTTGCTCATATTGTCGGTTTACACCATTGTGGTTGCCTTCCGGCAGAAAAAACTCACGGAGATGAAAAACGATTTCATCAACAATATGACGCACGAATTCAAGACGCCGATTTCGAGCATATCTCTTGCCGCACAGATGCTTAACGACAACACTGTGCGCAAATCGCCGAAGATGCTCGAGCACATTTCGTCAGTGATCAACGACGAAACGAAGCGATTGCGTTTCCAGGTTGAAAAAGTGCTTCAAATGTCGATGTTCGACCGTCAGAAGGCCTCGCTGAGGCTTCAGGAAATCGATGCCAATGCCGTGATAGCCAATATTTCCAATACGTTTAAACTGAAAGTTGAACGTTATGGCGGGGCTATCAGCACCAACCTCGATGCCGAGGATGCCATCGTGGCAGTCGACGAGATGCATTTCACCAACGTGATCTTCAACCTGCTCGACAATGCGGTGAAATACCGCAATGAGGAGCGGCCTCTGAATCTGCAGATCTCCACACACGATGTGGCCGGCGACAGACTCGAGATCATCGTGGCCGACAACGGTATAGGAATCCGCAAGGAAGACCTTAAGCGCGTATTTGAAAAATTCTATCGCGTTTCGACCGGCAACCGCCACGATGTGA
This sequence comes from uncultured Porphyromonadaceae bacterium, assembly GCA_902489785.1. Lineage (GTDB taxonomy): Bacteria > Bacteroidota > Bacteroidia > Bacteroidales > Muribaculaceae > Paramuribaculum. The sequence goes on along the minus strand of CABUBG010000029.1, from coordinate 6,543 downwards.
AAGGCTTTGGCCTCGGACTGGCTTATGTCGAAAAGATGATCCGTGAATTCGGGGGCGACATCCACGTTGAGAGTGAATTGAATAAAGGAACAAAATTTATTATAAAATTACCGTTAACTAAAATTTGACAATTATGGAAGACCGTTTGCGTATTTTATTGTGCGAGGACGACGAGAATCTCGGAATGCTGCTCCGGGAGTACCTTCAGGCCAAAGGCTACAATGCCGATCTTTTCGCTGATGGTGAAAGCGGCTACAAAGCCTTTTTAAAAGGGAAATATGATTTGTGTGTTCTTGACGTGATGATGCCTAAGAAGGACGGTTTTGCACTTGCTCAGGAAATCCGCACTGTCAATTCGGAAGTGCCTATCATTTTCCTTACTGCAAAATCGATCAAGGAAGATATTCTTGAAGGCTTCAAGATCGGAGCTGACGATTATATTACCAAACCGTTCTCGATGGAGGAACTCGTGTTCCGTATTGAAGCCATCCTCCGCCGCGTCCGTGGCAAGAAGGGCAAGGAAGTGACCATGTACCGCATCGGCAAGTTTACTTTCGACACTCAGAAACAGGTGCTGATGTTCGGCGACAAGGTTACGAAACTCACCACCAAGGAGTCGGAATTGCTGAGCCTTCTCTGCGCTCATGTCAATGAGATTCTCGAGCGTAACTATGCCCTGAAGACTATCTGGATCGACGACAACTATTTCAATGCACGAAGCATGGATGTCTATATCACGAAGCTCCGTAAGCATCTCCGTGAAGATCCGTCGATCGAAATCATCAACATCCACGGCAAGGGCTATAAGCTGATCGCTCCCGATCCTGAATCTCAGGCCTGACCGGACAGATCCGATCACATCCTAAAAAACGGAGGTTGCGCCATATTTGTGACGCAGCCTCCGTTGGTTATCGGGGCATATAATCCGTTGATCTATGGATATTAAAAGCCCCTTCCTTCAAGACTTTTGCCGGCGGGAAGGGGCTATATGAGATTAATGGACTCGGTCAGATCATTTGAGGTTGACGCGGGTGAGGTTGACAGCGGCATTGCCGTTGGCGTTGCGGAGCACTGCGGTGTCGTCAGTTCCGCCCGGCTGTACGCTGGTCACCGTGCTGAGTGCTGAAAGCAGTGCCTGCTCTGTGGCGATGGCGGGGCAGGTCATTCGCGTAGTCAGCAGATCGGTGAAGGAGATGGAGTTCTGAACATCGGGGTTGACGGTGGCTTTGCCGTTGAGTGTGTTGCAGCCTGCATTGCCGTGAATGCTGTGCTGGTCGAGGTCGATGACCAGGACGATTTCGAGGTCGGGATCGACACTTGCGCCATTGACTGCGGTGACAGCCCAGGCGCCGTTGATGAATGAGGTTTCAAAACGGCGGAGCACCATCATGTTTGTGCCTTCGGCATTGTTGAGATAGAGGTAGTATTCGAGACCGGATTTCTCGATGCGGTAGGATGTGACGTTGTTGAGCGCCATGTTCATGCCCACTTCATATTTTGCGTCGGGGCACATGCGCATCGTTGAGATGAAATCGGATGTGCGTTTCATCTGTCCGCCGGGTGTGACGGCATACTCACCGTTGAGGTAGTTGCAACCGTCGTAAGCGTAGGTTTTCACTAAGAATGGATTGGAGGCATCTTCGCCGAATTCGATGTAGGGGCGGTCGGTGCCGTCGACCTTTGCATTGCCGATAGTGGTAGCGGTCCACGTGCCGAAAAGCAGTTTGTGGATGGCGCCTTCGGTTTGGCTGAGTGTCTCGGTCTGCACAACCCCGGCTTTGTCGGTAGTAACCTGATTGTTTGTCTTGCATGCTGTCATTGCGGTGAGGGCAGTGGCAGAAGCGATTAAGAGAAAATTGATTTTCATGTCTTGAAATTTGATTTTGATGTTGCTGATATGATCAAGACTGAGAGCCTGCTGCAGGCGCGGCGGTCTCAGTATAAAAATAGAATGCTTGGTGACGCAAAATGTTCGCATCGTGCCGCATTTACATCATAGCGCAAAGATAGTGAATTTATTGCGAGAGGTCATTATTTGTTGTAATTTTGTGGTCGCAAAACAGGCTATTTATGTATCTGAAGCTGTTTACAACGTTTTTCAAAATCGGCGCTTTTACGTTCGGTGGCGGATGGGCCATGATTTCGATTATTGAACGTGAGATCGTCGACCGTCGCCATTGGATTGACCGTGAGGAATTTCTCGATCTGCTCGCTGTGGCTCAGTCGTTGCCCGGCATTCTTGCGGTGAACATCTCTGTTGCCGTGGGCGATAAGATCAAAGGCGTGAAGGGGAGTGTGGTGTCGGCACTCGGCACCATCCTGCCGTCGTTTATGATGATACTGGCGATTGCTATATTCCTGACGCCGGAGGTGATAAAGTCGAATGCCACGGTGACGGCAATTTTTAAGGGTATCCGCCCGGCTGTAGTGGCGCTTATCATAGCTCCGGTGATCACTTCCGGACGCGCCGCCGGCATCACGTGGCGCACGGTGCTGATTCCCGCTGCGGTGGCACTGCTGATATGGTCGAAATGGCCTGTGGTGTCAAATCCTATCCTGTACATTTTTCTCGGCGGACTGCTTGGCTATGTGTGGTTTGTCCGTCAGCACCGCCGGCTGCAGGAGTCTTCCGCCGAAAAAAACAACGAAAAAGAGAGTAAGCCATGATATATCTTAAACTGATGTGGGCTTATCTGAAAATAGGCCTTTTCGGATTCGGCGGCGGTTATGCCATGCTTTCGCTTATCGAGAGCACCATCGTAGGTTCGGGCTGGATCACAGAGCAGATGTTCACCGATATCGTGGCTATATCGCAAATGACGCCGGGCCCTATCGGCATCAACTCGGCCACTTATATCGGTTATGTGGCTCCGGGTGTGACCGATCCGGCTTTCGCCACTCCGTTTTGGGGCGTTGTCGGATCGCTGTTATGCACGCTTGTGGTGGTGGTGCCGTCGTATATTCTGACGCTTTATGCGAGCCATTTCATTCGCCGTCACCGCGATTCGGCCTATGTGAAAGGCGTTTTCTCGGGTCTGCGGCCTGTGGTGGTGGGCCTGATAGCTTCGGCGGCTATGCTGCTTATGAACGGGGCAAATTTCGGCACCGTGCCTACTGATATCGTCATCTCAGTGGCAATCTGCATTGCATCGTTTGTGATGGTGTATTTCCTGAAGTGGCATCCTATTCTGGTGATTTCCCTTGCCGGGCTGACCGGTTTCATTTTATTCTGAAAGATATATCTGTAATGGACTACGAGTCGACTCTTGAGTTCTTGTTTAATCAGCTGCCGGTGTTTGAAAATGACGGCTCGTCGGCTTATAAGCCCGGCCTTGAGCGTGTGCTTGCGCTATCGGAGGCTTACGGTAATCCGCACCGCAGGCTCAGGGCTGTTGTTCACGTGGCCGGGACCAATGGAAAAGGGTCGACGGCCCATACGCTTGCAGCTATATTCCAGTGTGCCGGCTATCGCACCGGTTTGTTCACGTCGCCGCATCTCGTGGATTTCCGTGAACGCATCCGCGTTAACGGCCGCAAGATCGGCCGGGAAGAGGTGGTAGCATTCACCGAGCGGTTCCGCCGGTCGTGCTCCGGGCTGAACCCTTCGTTTTTCGAGCTGACCACCGTCATGGCCTTCGATCATTTTGTCAAAGAGGATGTCGATGTGGCGGTGGTGGAAGTGGGTCTGGGAGGCCGGCTCGACAGCACCAATATCGTGGATCCCGATCTGAGCGTCATCACCAACATATCGCTCGACCACACCGCGCTGCTTGGCAATACGCTTGAAGCCATCGCGGCAGAGAAAGCAGGAATTATCAAGCCCGGGAAGCCCGTGGTGATAGGTGAATCGTCAGGCTCCGTGCGTGAGGTGTTTGCCCGCAAGGCTTCGGAGATGAACGCTCCTATACGTTATGCCGATACCGACAGTGAAATCGCCAAGGCCGTGACCGACGGGCGCGGAATGGCGGAAGTATATGCCACGCGCAGCTTCGGCACCGTTACGGGTGAGTTGTGCGGCAGCTATCAGCATGCCAATGCCAACACGGTACTGACGGCCGTTAAAGCGCTCCGCGGTCTCGGCTTCCGGCTTCCGGATGAGGCTGTAAAGGAAGGCTTTGCCAATGTGTGCGGCCTGACCGGTCTGGCCGGCCGATGGATGAAGCTTGGCGACGAGCCATTGAGGGTGTGCGATACAGGTCACAACCCGGGGGGATGGCACTATCTGTCGTCGCAAATAGCGGGGCTGCACGGCCGCAAGCATATAATAGTCGGCTTTGTGGGCGATAAGGACGTGGAGGAGATCATGCGTGAGATTGCTCGATACAATTCCGGCGCTCGGTTTTATTTCACCGCTCCTTCCAGTCATCGCCGATTGCCAGAAGATGAGCTGTTTTCGATAGCCCGGAGTGCTGGTCTCTACGGCCGGACATTCGCGTCGGTGACGGAGGCGTATGAAAAAGCCCTTGCCGAAGCGGGCAAGGGCGATTCGATATTCGTTGGCGGCAGCAATTACGTCATTGGCGAATTGCTCGCGTCATTGCGTTGCTGATTATTTCGAGGCGATAGTTTCGATTTCCACGAGCACCTGTTTGGGCAATTCTTTCACTGCCACGGCCGAACGGGCAGGGAAGGGGGCCGTGAAGTTGGTGGCGTAGACTTCGTTCATCGGGGTGAAAAGCGACATGTCGGCCAGGAAGACGGTGGTTTTAACCACATTGTCCATCGTCATGCCTGCTTCGGCGAGGATAGCCTTGATGTTGGCGATCGACTGGGCTGTCTGGGCAGTGATGCCTTCGGGGATTTCACCTGTGGCGGGATTGACGGGAATCTGACCTGAGATGAAGAGCATGTCGCCTACGGCTATTGCCTGGCTGTACGGGCCGATGGCGCCGGGGGCTTTTGATGTTGCAATCTGTTTTTTCATGTGGGGTTTATTTTAAAGTTTTGATTGTCAGTTGATCCGGAGGTTAGATGTCGATGTCGACAAGTTTCGTCTTGTCGCCCTCGTTTCGGGCAGCTTCGGCAATCTTGTCGGTGATTTCGGTTATGCTGATGTAATCTTTTGCAAAGTTAGGAATAAAATCGGAACTGCCGCATGTTTCAAGACGGTCGATCAGCTCGCCCACGGTCAGATTGCTGATGTCGACGGCGGGCTGAATCGGGCGCTCGTTTTGCTCCATGCCGGGGGTGTCGACAAAGTTGAGCAGATGCATCTCTTTAAGCCGTTCGATTTCAGGCGTTATGAGATTGACGGGCAGCCGGTAATGTGTGGCCAGCTGGTTTATGGTCATCGACGGCATCCCTTTTTCGAAGCGCCTGGCTATGATTGTCATGACGGCGATGGTGGTGCGTCGGCGATAGGCTGCGGAAATATTGCTGATGTTGCTGCCGAAATTATAATCCGAGATGTTTTGCATCGCGTAGCAGAGCACACCGCCGATGAGGGTGAAGAGCCACACAAGCTGCATCCATATCAGGAACAGCGGCAGGAACGAGAAGCTGCCGTAGATGGCGTTGTATTTGGCCACATACAGCTGTCCGCTGAGGAATAGCCACTGGAGCACCTGCACCGATGTGCCGACAAGTATTCCCGGGATAATGGCGTTTCTGAACCGCACCTTGGTGTTGGGGATGAGCATGTAGGTGCCGGCGAAGAAAAGCCATGTTATCAACAGCCCGACAAAGTCGAACAGCACTTCGATGGCCGGTTGCATGAAGCTGAAGGGAAGCAGCCTGGAGAGCGATGTGCTCATGAATATGGATATGCCGCTTGAGCAGGCCAGCAAAACGGGCAGCACAATGAGGATCGCGAGATAGTCCGTGACCATGCGCCATATCGAGCGCCCTTTGGGCACTTGCCAGATGTTGTTGAATGTCAGCTCAATGTTGCGCAGCAGCGAGATGAGTGTCCAGAACAGGAAGAGGATGCCGACACCAACGAAGAGGCCTCCCGATGCCTGATCTAAATAGGAGTCGACGAAGCTGAAGGCGGTGCGGAGCAGTTGGGCCTGCGATGGCAGATGGCTGATGAGCTGATCCATCAGCACCTGCTGGAGTCCGAAACCGCGTCCGATGGCGCATACGAGTGCCAGGGCAGGGACGATGGCAAGAAGGGTGCGGAAAGCCAGCGAGCATGCTTTGGTCTGCAAGTCGCCATTGAGAAACGAGCGGGTCGACAGGTTGATCACCTTGATCGTGTTGACTTTCCAGTTGGAACGGGTGTCGTTCCACACGTCGCTCTGACAATACTTTATGAAGTGCCGGATTTTGCGCACCGTGTGACGGGCGTGGATTCTCATTTGTTTTATTAGCGGCTTATTCATTGTCGGTCAGATGAGTGAGTCGATAGCTTGTGGCTTGTCAGTCGCGGTTGTGATGATGCAGATGTCTGAGATGGTGTCATCACTTACCTTCTGAATGCAAAAATAAGAAAAAAGTTTTGGAGCATTGCCGACAATCAGTATAAAAAAACAAGGGCCGCGCCGTTGTGAAGTGACCCCCAAAAGTTGGACAGGTTAAACACTATCCAGTTATTGAAAGAGT
>CABUBG010000028.1:0-27886 GCA_902489785.1 uncultured Porphyromonadaceae bacterium | reverse complement strand
CCCAAAGGGGTCAGTCCCGCGTGCCCGAAGGGGTCAAACGCACGCGCCTTTTCCATTATCTTTGTGGCGATGTATTAACTTTAACCGCATGGCAATAGGTAAGAAGACAGGAGGACGAAAGAAAGGCACACCCAACAAGTCAAGCGTGTTGGGTAAAGAGGTCATTGTGTCTTTACTGTCCGACTACTCCAGCAGCGGTCTTATGACTTCCGACTTTATGGCTCTCGATCCAAAAGACCGGCTCGTGATTGCAGAAAGGCTCATGCAGTACACTATGCCCAAAATGCAAGCCACGGCCATTGACCTCAACACCGGCGACAAGGAGAAAACAATCGAAGACCGCCTCGCCGAATTGGCAGGAGAGGACGAATAATCTACTCGACTCCTACTTTAGACAGCAACCGCCTGACAATGTGTCGGCGGTTTTTTATTATCAGATTTTCGGAAATTCCGAAAATCGGACGGTGGTTTCCTCAAACTTAATAGGGGTTTTGTTTGAGGAAACAGGGGGCTGGCTCGGTTTTAATCCTCGTCGGTGGATAGAAAAGGGCGAAAAAGCGGGCAGAATTAACTGCTCGATGTAAAGAGTAAAGTTTGAGGAAACTATGGGTTAGCTATGGGTTTTGTTTGAAGTTATTTTGGGATTTTTTATTTCCTCAAACTTAATGGGGGTTTTGTTTGAGGAAACTATGGGTTAGCTCGGTTTAATTCCGGAATTAAGTACACAAAAGAAAAGAAAGGAAAAGAAATAAAAAGAAATTAAATAAAAGAAGACGTAGAAAGAAGAAACGACGACAACGACGTTTTTTTGAAAACTCGATTTTGAAATTTGTTTTTTGAAAAGAAGAAGACCGGCGAAGCGAAAATGCCTCGTCGGTCGAAAGGGGGTGGAAAGAGAACAGGGGGGCCGCGATTTCAAAAGCCCTTTCCCTTCATGCGCTCGTAGGTCTGCGAAAGACCTTTGTCCACGATGTCGATTTTGAACTGCACCATTGAGCGCGTCGGCACGTCGTCAGGCACGAAAGGCACAAGAGCCTGAATAACCTCGTCGATGTTGTTATAGCCGGTGTCCTCGACTTCGCCCAACAGTCTGCCACGGAAATATGCGCCGCCGCGGACGAGGTGTTTAGCCGAGAAACGAAACAGGCCGTCTTCCGGGTCTTTCTTCTCGCTCTCGGTAGCCGAGTAGAAAATCAGGTCGACAACTCGCTCGTTCAATCTCCATGCAGGGGAGAAGTCGAGTTTGAGATAACCTCGCGTCACCTCATGGCCGCTTGCATGGTTCATGGCAAAGGCCACTTCGCTAATGGTCGCGCCGCAGTCGTTCTGCGCTATCGTTCCCCAAGTGTGGCGGAACGTGTAGACACAATAGCGGTCGTCGCCTGTAATGCCTATGCTCTCGCAAATCTTCTTTATGCCGCTGTTGGCATTACTGCCGAGGCTGTCCGAGTTGCGGTAACGCTCGTGGAAGCTGAACAGGAAGGGGTCGTCGTCGCTGGTGGCATACTTGTCAAACAACGGCAACAGGATAGACGGCACTCGCATTTCGATGTAGGCGTTATCCGCCCTGAACTTCTTCGTCTTCGCGCGACGGTAGTGTATGATGCCGTCGTGGTAATCCGACTTCTTCAGGTGGTAGAGGTCAACCGTGTTGATACCGGCGAGGCACAACACCATCATGGCCACGTCGCGGCCAACTTCCTCTAACGGTGCTTTCATCTTGCTTTCAGGTATGGGCGCAGAGAAGAATGCCCGCGCCGCCTGTGGTGTGATCGCAAGTTTCTCCGGCCTGTCCGCTTCGGGTATCTTGACTTTACCCCACGGGTTAGTCTTGATGCGGATTACTCCGTTGTCGTAGTCGTTGTATTCTTCCATCGCCGCCTTGAACACCTGACGCAGACAAATGGGGTACATCTCCTTTGCCCTGCGAGTCGTCGCCAATGTCTTCAACCACTCATTGACAAACGACGATGTGAGCTGCGAAAACATTACTGCCGTTGTGCCGGCGTAGCGTTCCAGATGATTCAACGCCATTTCATAGTTTCGGGCGTTGCGCTTCTGCCCACGCTGCACCATGCGGTCAATGTGCTGCCGGGCGTAGTCGCTGAAGCTGATGTCGGCCTCGCCCGATTTCAGGTAGGCCACGATGTCGTTCACGCTCCAGCACTCGGTATCGACCTTGTTAAGAGCCTCAACAAACTCTATGATTTTTCGTGAGCAATACTGCAACACGTATGGGTCTTCAATCTCGCCTGAGCGAGAAAGGACACTATCCCTGACAAACTTGTCGGTCGGGATGTAGGCCAATTTGCGACGGTGGGCCACTCGGATATACACCGGGTAGAAACCGTCCTTTCGTTTGGCCTTGACGATAGCTTTGAAAGTTGCCATGTTCCAATTGGTTTAATGGGTTAAAAGTGGGGTGTTCTGCTCATGTTTAGGTAAATCACTGATAACTCGATTATTCCTTTGGGAAACGACTTGGGAAACGCTGGGAAACATACCCCTAAAATTCGGGAAACTTTTGGGAAACATTTCCGTATAAACTGCACGGAAAGCGTGTAAAACCGTGTCAAAATAATAGGCGGTAGACCCTGAATGTCAAGAGCCTACCGCCTAATTATCTGATTATTAAGCTATTTGCTCAATCTTCTATCGCAGCCTGCGCCGCAGCTACGCGGGCGATAGGCACGCGGAAGGGCGAGCAGCTGACGTAGTTCATGCCGAGTTTTGCGCAGAACTTGACGGATGAGGGTTCGCCGCCGTGTTCGCCGCAGATGCCCACTTTGAGTTCGGGCTTGGTGGCACGGCCTTTTTCAACGCCCATGCGTACGAGCTGGCCTACGCCTTCCTGGTCGAGCACTTCAAACGGATCGGTCTTGATGATGCCGTGCTCTTTGTAGAACTTGAGGAATTTGGGAGCATCGTCGCGCGAGAAGCCGAATGTCATCTGGGTAAGGTCGTTGGTGCCGAACGAGAAGAAGTCGGCAACGGTTGCGATCTCATTGGCTGTGAGGGCAGCGCGGGGCACTTCGATCATGGTGCCTACTTTGTAGGGCACGCTCTGGCCTTTTTCTTCAAACACTTTGGCTGCGGTGATGTTGATCACATCGGCCTGGTTTTGGATTTCTTTGAGTGAGCCAACCAGCGGAATCATGATTTCGGGGTGAACGTCGATGCCGCGTTCTTTCACTGCGAGAGCGGCTTCGATGATGGCGCGGGTCTGCATTTCGGTGATCTCGGGGTAGGTGATGCCGAGGCGGCAGCCGCGGTGACCGAGCATCGGGTTAAACTCTTCGAGCGAGTCAACTTTTGCTTTCACCTCTTCAAGTGTCAGACCCATTTCGGCTGCGAGCTCTTTCTGGGTTGCTGTCTGATGAGGCACGAATTCATGCAGCGGGGGGTCGAGCAGACGGATTGTCACGCCGTAGCCGTCCATGGCTTCGAAGATGCCTTCGAAGTCGCCGCGCTGCATCGGGAGCAGTTTGGCAAGGACTACACGGCGGCCTTCAACGTCGCTGGCAAGGATCATCTCGCGTACTGATTTGATGCGGTCGCCTTCAAAGAACATGTGCTCGGTGCGGCAGAGGCCGATGCCCTGAGCGCCGAAGCTGCGTGCCTGTTTGGCATCGCGGGGCGAGTCGGCATTGGTGCGCACGAGTGTTTTGGTGTATTTTGCAGCGAGGTTCATGATAGCGCCGAAGTCGCCGTCGAGCTCGGGCTCGGTGGTGGGCACCTGACCGTCGTAAACGTCGCCGGTCGATCCGTTGAGTGAGATCCAGTCGCCTTCGTTGTAAACTTTGCCGCCGCATTCAAGTGTTTTGGCTTTATAGTCAACGCGGATTTCGCCGGCACCCGATACGCAGCATTTACCCATGCCGCGGGCCACAACGGCTGCGTGCGATGTCATACCGCCGCGCATTGTGAGGATGCCCTGTGCTACGGCCATACCGCGGAGGTCCTCAGGCGATGTCTCGATGCGTACGAGCACCACTTTCTTTTTCTTTTCAGCCCATGCCTCTGCGTCGTCGGCCGAGAATACGATCTGGCCGGCGGCTGCACCCGGAGATGCAGGAAGACCTTTGGCAACGACTTTAGCACGTTTCAGAGCGGCTTTGTCGAATACGGGGTGGAGAAGCTCGTTGAGTTTCTGGGGCTCCATGCGGAGGAGGGTGGTCTTTTCGTCGATCTCACCTGCGCGGAGAAGATCCATGGCTATTTTCACCATGGCGGCGCCGGTGCGTTTGCCGTTGCGTGTCTGGAGCATCCACAGCTTGCCGTCCTGGATGGTGAATTCCATATCCTGCATGTCTTTGTAGTAGTCTTCCAGACGGCCGGCGATTTTGATCAGCTCTTCGGCACAGACGGGCATCGATTCCTGAAGTGAGGGATATTTCGAAGCGCGTTCCTCTTCGCTGATGCCCTGGAGGGCAGCCCAGCGGCGTGAGCCTTCAACGGTGATCTGCTGCGGTGTGCGGATACCAGCCACAACATCTTCGCCCTGTGCGTTGATGAGGTATTCGCCGTTGAAGATGTTCTCACCTGTTGCGGCGTCGCGGCTGAATGCCACACCTGTAGCGGAATTGTCGCCCATGTTGCCGTAAACCATTGCCTGAACATTGACGGCGGTGCCCCATTCTTCAGGTATCTGGTTCATGCGGCGGTAGATGATGGCGCGTTCGTTCATCCAGCTGTCGAACACGGCGCAGATGCCGCCCCAGAGCTGTTCCCATGCGCTGTCGGGGAAGTCTTTGCCGGTGTATTCTTTTACAGCGCCTTTGAAGAGCTTGACAAGTGTCTTGAGATCGTCAACGTTGAGTTCGGTGTCGAGCTTAACGCCTTTTTCTTCTTTCACTTTGTCCATGATTTCCTCAAACGGGTCGATGTCGTTTTTGCTCTTGGGCTTCATGCCGAGCACAACGTCGCCGTACATCTGAACGAAGCGGCGGTAGCTGTCCCAAGCAAAGCGGGGGTTGCCGCTTTTCTGCGCGAGCGAAGCCACGGTGGCGTCGTTCATGCCGAGGTTGAGCACTGTATCCATCATGCCGGGCATTGAAGCGCGGGCTCCCGAACGAACAGATACCAATAGCGGGTTGGCCGGATCGTCAAATTTGCAGCCGGTGAGCGATTCAACGTGGGCAATTGCTTTTTCTACATCTGATTTCAGGCGTTTCACAACCTCGTCGCGACCATACTGCGTGTATTCGGTGCAGACTTCTGTTGTGATGGTGAATCCGGGAGGCACAGGCATGCCCAGAAGATTCATTTCGGCGAGGTTAGCGCCTTTACCGCCAAGGAGATTGCGCATCGAGGCGTTGCCTTCAGCTTTGCCATCTCCAAACGTGTAAACTCTTTTCATTGGAAATTAATTAGAATTATTAATTGAATTTTGATTTAATGTTTTTGCTATTAGAGTGAGGTGTTTACTCATGGCGAGTTGTATAGTGCAAAGATAGCATATTAATCTCGAATCCGAAATTATTTGATGGGATTTTTATTGCACATTATAGTTGTTTAGTTTTTAGAGCCGCTTCGATAATATATGTTAACCGCCGGGTAGCATAGCTTGATGTGATTTTGGTCGTGCGAAGAAGGAGCGTGTCCGATATTACAGGCCGATGTTTAGATATTACAGGCCGATGTTTAGAAGTTCACCCATCCGCCGCAAACAATTTTACCGTCTTCGCCGTTATACATTTGTGATATGTAGATATCAATTTCAATTCCCGTAGTTTTAACCTAAAACATTTCTTAATTATGGACACGAAGAAATACGTTTGCGAAGTATGTGGCTGGATTTATGATCCCGAAGTAGGCGATCCCGAAAACGGCATTGCCCCCGGCACCTCGTTCGAAGATCTGCCCGACGATTTTGTATGCCCCATATGCGGCGTCGGTAAGGACGAGTTCGCTCCGGCCGGCGATTGACAATCGCACATTTCCGCAGCCCGCAGTTCTGCGGGCCGTGGGCAACAGATTCAACTTCCGGATAATTCTCGGGCGCTCAGCCATCAAGACATTTGTCTGATTCGCTCAAAAACGCAAGGCGAAAAAACTATCCTCGCCTTGTGCTTTTGTGCGTTTTTGTGCCGTCGCGCCTGAGATAAATCATGTTTTTTCATTACCTTTGCGCAATCATAAATCATTGCCTAAGATGAAAAAAAAGATAATGGATTTCAAAGTAGTGGAGAATCGGCGCATTCACGCCATGTATTCTCTTCTGCGACTGGTGCCGGCCGACGGCTCGTCAGTGCCCGACGCCCGTCCGGGTCAGTTTGTGCAAGTGGCCGTAGAGGGTAGCCCGTCGACATTTCTCCGCCGCCCCATCTCGATAAACTATATCGATCGCGAGGCCAACGAGCTGTGGCTTCTGGTCCGCAAGGCCGGAGCCGGCACGGAGCGTCTGTGTGAATATGCCGCCGGCGACATCATCAATCTCATCCTCCCGTTGGGCAATGGTTTCTCCGTGCCTCATCACTCAGGCTCGCGCATGCTGCTGATTGGCGGCGGAGTAGGGGTGGCGCCGCTTCTGGAATTCGGAAAAGTGCTGAAACGTATGGGTTTCGAACCGGAATTCCTCTTGGGCGCCCGCTCTGAAAAAGACCTTCTTGAGCTTGACTATTTCCGAGCCATCGGTCCCGTTCATCTGTCGACCGACGACGGTTCGGCCGGTCACAAAGGCGTCGTTACTCTCAATCCGGTCCTGTCGCGGCCCTGGGACATCATCTATTGCTGCGGCCCCGCCCCCATGATGAAAGCGGTGGCGGCAAAAGCGCGCGAAATCGGCGCTGAGTGCGAAGTGTCGCTCGAAAACATGATGGCATGCGGCATTGGCGCCTGCCTCTGCTGCGTGGAAAACACAGTGAAAGGAAACGTTTGCGTTTGCACCGAAGGTCCGGTGTTCAATATAAATCAACTCACATGGTGAATCTCGAAGTGAAAATCGGAGGACTGGCTCTGAAGAATCCCGTCCTCACTGCATCCGGAACATTCGGCTACGGCAAGGAATTTGCCGACTTTATCGATCTTAGCCGTCTCGGCGGATATATCGTCAAGGGCACCACTCTCGAGCCGCGGCAGGGCAATCCCTATCCCCGCATGGTGGAGACGCCCTCGGGCATGCTCAACGCCGTCGGCCTTCAGAACAAAGGCGTGGAATATTTCATCGAACGCATCTATCCTCAGGTGCGCGATATCGATTCCAACCTTATTGTCAACGTGTCGGGCGCAAAAATCGATGACTATGTGGCTGTGTGCCGGCGTCTTGCCGAATCAACAGATATCAAAGCTATCGAGGTGAACATCTCTTGCCCCAATGTCAAGCAGGGCGGAATGGCTTTCGGCACCACATGTGCCGGTGCCGCATCCGTCACCAAGGCAGTGCGCGAGGCTTTCCCCGGAGTTGTAATAGTGAAGCTGTCGCCCAATGTCACCGATATAACGGAAATTGCCAAAGCCGTTGTAGCTGAAGGCGCCGATGCCGTGTCGCTTATCAATACTTTGATGGGTATGGCCATCGATGTGGAGCGTTGCCGTCCCTGCCTCTCCACGATAACCGGCGGTCTGTCAGGCCCTGCCGTTCGTCCTGTAGCCGTCAGAATGGTATGGCAGGTTGCAAAAGCCGTGGGCATACCCGTCATCGGACTTGGAGGCATCATGAATGGCCGTGATGCTCTGGAATTCATCCTTGCCGGTGCCACCGCGGTTGAAGTCGGAACTGCCAACTTCATCGATCCCGCAGTGACCGTGAAGATCGTCGACTACATCACGGATTATTGCATCCGTCATGGCGTGAGCGATTTTTCCGAACTTATTGGAGCTATTAATCAGTAAGACCGTCGGCCGTCAGCGTCCGGTCAGATTTTCCCTTGCTTGATCTCGTCGATGCTCACCAGCTTGCTGACTATGGCATAGATGGTGAGACCGGCAGGGGAGTGGATTTGCAATTTTGACGCGATGTTGCGGCGGTGGGTCATCACAGTGTTGACCGACACGCTGAGATGCTCGGCTATCTCTTTGTTTGACAGCCCTTTCACTACACCGACGATGATCTCTCTTTCACGAGGTGTCAGCTTGTCGGTGGTGTCGCGTCCGTCACCGAATCCGGCTATTATCTTGTTGATCATTGCTTTCATGGCGGAAGCGTCGCAGTAAACCGACAGCGTTTCGTCGAATGCCGACATGTATCTGCCCGGCAGACTGCCGCATATCACTCCGATAATGCCTGTGCCTGCCGGAAGCTGGCTGCGAAGGTCGGCCACCTGCTCGGGCGGCATGGAAGCGGCGTCGGCCATTATCAGATGCTGCTCTCCTTCCTGTGCGTGCTCGAGGATATTCGTGTTTGTGTTGACAGCAACCGCCGGGATGTTAAGCGAGGCAACCGTCGATGCGAGTCCTGCCCTTATGATGTCGGAATCAGAAATGATATGTACGGTAAGTCTTTTCATCATCCGTGTCGGTTAGTCGGCTGCTTTCCCCCGCCGCCTGATTTCTATCTCCGCAACCATCGGCACAAGAATGTGGTTTTCGATGTCGTGATGCGAATTGAGGTCTTCCTCGCAGTTGAAGATGTCGACCAGTGCGTCATACATCTTGTTGGGCATCGACGTAGTGTAGTAGCGCAGGATGATATTTTTCAGATCCGACAGCTTTTCGCCGATTTCGTCGTGGTTCTTTTTGAATATCTCGATGTTATACGCCGATTGTTCCGTGCCGCTCTGCAGTCCGCGGATATATGGCCACACCTTTCGCTCCTCATAGTTGAAATGCTTCTTCACCTGGGCCACATACTCATCAAAAAATTTCATGATGGCCGGGTTGATGTCGGAGTGGCCGGCATCGAGCGCTTCGAGCAGGTTGTGGCGGATATGGGGAAATTTGTAGCCCAGAAAATAGTCGTGGGAATTATGCAGAAAATCAACTATTCCTACGGCAGTGTCGATCGAGCTTTCGATCTTGTCTTTCTTGCCTGAGAGTAAGAAATTGACTGTCAGAAGAAAGGTGGCGGTGTCGATGCCCGCATCATCGCACACTTCACCAATAGTTTTAGAGCCGAATCCCAAGGGTATGGAGAATCGGCTGAGGATGGGGAGAATGTTGAAATCCTCATTGACGAGTCCAACCATCTGGTCGCTGGCCGTGATGGCGCGGGTAAACTGTCGGCCCATGATCCTGTCGGGAATTATTTTGAAGTTTCTTCTTCGTCGGCTTTCTCGGCTGCTTCGGCTGCCTGATCTTCGGCGATCTCTTTATCCTTGAATTCGGTGACGCCGGCGGCTATGAGCTGGTTATACCATGCGTAGACTTTGCGGATGTCGTTGGTGTAGACGCGCTCTTCGTCGAATGTGGGAAGCACTTCGGCAAACATGGCGCGGACACTGGCATCATCCATTTTCTTTACGTCGACCGGCTTGCCGTCGTTCTTTTCTTTGATGGCTTCGAGCACATCGGCCAGTGGCACATCTTCATCTTCGGTGTAAATCGAGATATCGCCAAGCGAAACCACCTTGTCGTGTGCATAGGCAGGGGTGCGTTTGCCGTTTTGAAGCGATTCAACAATGAGCATGTTTTTGCCCTGACTAACAAGCTTAAACAAACCGGGACGACCGGATATCGAAAGAATACGTTTGATCATTTCTTGAGATTATTAAGGTTTTGTGTTACAAATGTAAGCATTAATTTTCAAATCAGCGCTATCTCCGCAGCGGTTATTTCTTACGTGCGCAGAATCGGGCAATTTAATTGGAATTTTTAATTATGGAAAAATTTCTGCAATTTATTACGGAAATATTTCTTTAATCCGTCAGCGTATATTATATTTGCAGCCGGAATGAATTGCAACCATGTCCGGAACCGCTGCCTGAGATTGTGCATCCGGGCGTAAAAAGTGCCGATACAGTGATTTAAAACTTAAGCCAACATTATATGTCTATGAAACAGAAAATTTTGATTGAAGGAGTGGGCAGTTTTCTGCCGCCCCAGTACATTGTTGATGCCCGTGAGGCTCAAAGCCGCGGGCAGATGACTGCCGAAGAGGTGCGTCGCGAAGAGAATAAGGTTGTCGACGATATTGTCGAGCGTCAGCTGGCCGCCGGTCTGCGCGAAGTCACTTCCGGCGAAATCCGCCGTCACCGCTGGGATAAGGATTTCTGGCTGGGATTCAAAGGCATCGAGCTTGAGCATGTCGACACCGGCTATATCTATGAACCGGTCGAGCCTTACACCGATGTGATCCGTGTGGTGGACCGCATCGAGGCCAATCCGCAGCATCCGTTCCTCAGCGGTTTCAGATATCTCCTCGACAAGGTCAACGGCCGGGCGGTTTGCCGCCAGACGATGCCTTCGCCGGCCAATCTCTATGCCGAGATCGTCGGTATCTCGCAGGGCAACATCGCTTCGGTTTATCCCTATTCCGATGATCTGGTCGCCGACATTGCCAAGGCCTACAACGATACGCTAAAAAGTTATTACGACGGAGGATGCCGGAGCGTACAGTTCGACGACACTGTTATCGGCCGCCTTTGCGATATGTCATACGAGAAGGAACTCCTGCGCGGAGGCATCGACATGAATAAATATCAGGCAGATATCATCCGCGTGCTGAATCAGTCTGTAGCCGGTCTGCCGGCCGACATGCAGGTGTCGCTTTTTATCTCGGGCGGTGATGTGGCAGTCCCGAGATGGTCGGCTTCGGAAGAGCCCGACAATATTGTGCCGAAGGTGCTCCGCGACGTCAACATCAACAAGTTCTACATGCCGTTCGATCCCTCGAATCTTGAATCGATTGCTGTGCTGAAGCACCTGCCGGCCGACAAACGTGTAGTCGTCGGTCTGGTAAATGCCCACACGCCATGGGCCGACGGGTTTATGGATTTCAACACTGCTTTGGATGAAGTGCTTAAATATGTGCCGGCCGAACGGTTGGCCGTCAGCCCGCAGACGGGCTTTAAGCTCTCAGGCACATTGCGCCGCGGCCTCACCTACGAAGACCAGTGGCGTAAACTCAAAATGCTCTCCGACGCTTTGGAGGGCAAGACAGTCGTGAGCCGCTGACACAAAACCGGAATAATAAAGGCGCCGCAGATCAATCTCCGCGGCGCCTTTATTATTATGTGGGGTTATTTTAATCGTTTTTGTCGAGCATTGAGAGCGCAAATGAATAAGCACCGATCGAGATGGCTTTGCTTGCACCAAGTTTGGATATGGCAACACCGGTCGATTTAAGCGGATCGTAGATCACCGTGCGGTCAGTGCCGTACACCTTTATCGGGCGGGCTGCGCCGTGAGCAAACTGAACGAATTCCTCTTCGTCGTCGAGGTTGAATGCCTTCATCGGCATGCGCGGAATCTCTTCGCCGGTTACCGAGTGAAGCACTCCGCGAAGCTGGGCGAGCAACGACGGCATGAAAAATTTCTTTGCTCCTGTAAGGCCGCCGCCGAGCACTACGAGCGAGTCGGTCAGGGTGACGGCTGTTGCGATTGCATCGCCGGCCACTGTGCCGAATTCTTCAAATGCTGCAATAGCTGCCTCTTTGTTGCCTTCGCGTTTGCCTTCGGCTATGTCGCAGATGTCCTTAGGCTCCAGCTTGTGGTTGATGTCGCCCGATTTCTCGGCATAGACACGTTTGATGGCTCGGATGGCAACGCCTTCTTCAACAAACACTTCAGGATAGTTCTTGTGACGCAGGCAGAATGTCTCGGCGCATGAGTTGTTGCCTCGGTTGAGATGGTTGTCGATGACCATGCCCATGCCGAATCCGGTGCCGAACGTGTAGCCGAGCAGATTGGTGTAGGTCTTGGTGCTTCCCATTTCGGCCAGGCGGCTGTTTATCTCAGGCAGGATGCCGCCGAGAGCTTCGCCGAAGGCAAAAAGGTCGCCGTCGTTGTTGATATACACAGGTATACCGAATTTCTCTTCAAGGAACGGACCGAGAGCTACACCGTTTCTGAACGAGGGGAAGTTGGGCAGGTAGCCGCCTATGATTCCGTGGGGATAATCGGCCGGCCCGGGGAAGGCGAAACTGATGGCCACGGGCTTCTGGTCGAGTTTGGCGATGATCTGCTCAAAGCCGCTGACCATCGTTGACAGACAGAGGTCAAGGTCGTGGGCATTTGAGGGCATTGTGAGAGGATCAACGATGAAATCGTTTGACTGCATGGCTCCAAACACGAAATTTGTGCCTCCGGCATCAAGCGTGATGACGATTCGTTTGTCGAATTTGTACATGTATTGTTAGATTTTAGGTTCGTTTGCGTTGGTTCCAATTTTGCAAATGTAATCAAAAACTGACTTCCGTCCAATAGTTTCCGGCGATTTCTATTTCACTCTGCCGGGATTTTTTGCAATAAATTCTTTCCATGATGAACATCCTTTGTCGATGTGCGGCCTTGTCGATTCATAAAAATGGCAAAGCGCCGCTGCAAGAGCGTCGGTAGAGTCGAGCTGCGGCAGCAGATGCACTTCCGGTATGTTGAGGATGCGCCGCAACATTTCGCGTACCTGTTCTTTCGAGGCTCCGCCGTTTCCGGTTATCGCCATCTTGATTTTGCGCGGCTCATATTCCGTGATCGGGACATCGCGCGAGAGTGCGGCTGCCATAGCCACGCCCTGCGCACGCCCGAGTTTTAGCATCGACTGCACGTTCTTGCCGAAAAACGGTGCCTCGATGGCCATTTCATCAGGCAGATATTGCTCGGTGAGCGACAGCACGCGGTCGTAGATGCGCCGCAGTCGCATATAGTGGCTCTCGAATTTATTGAGCTGGATCACGCCCATGGCTATCATCACGGGCTTTTTACCCGCGACACCCAAGAGCCCATAGCCCATGACGTTCGTGCCCGGGTCGATGCCGATTATGATGCGGTCATATCCGGCGAGCTCACTGCGCTGTATGCTCTCTTTCGGCTGATCCATCAGATTAGATGATTTCCATGACAGTGCTGAACATCAGCATGCTCTCGCCAAACACTTTCTGCTGACGCGACAATATCTCCGATGCTTTACCGTTCCATAGAGCACCGACAGATTCTTCATCGGGAGCCTTAAATTGTAAGGCGAAACTCAAAGCATCTTCAGCTTCAGCATCGGCATGCGGCTTGATTTTTGTGAGCAAAGCATCATGAAATGTTTCTTCCGAACGTATTGCCGGAAGATATTCGTTTTGCATCCATTGCAAAAACTGGCGCTCAATTGCCGGGACGATGACAAAGGTGGTGTTGTGTAATATCATTTTAACTGTTTTTTTGCAGCTATATATCTGGGGATGAATTTGAAATGGCGCAACACGGTTTTGGTCACGCCGTAGTAGTGGCTCATTATTTTGAATCGCTCAAAAAGCGACGCGCGTCTGTTGGCTGTCGTGACACCTTCACAGAGGTAGTCAATCATGATTCCAGGCACATACACATTGCGCCGTGAATGTTGCAGGCATTGGATGCACCAGTCATAATCGGCTGAAAATTTGTATTTAAGATTGTATAGCGGAGCTATCCGTGCAAGCGCCACGAATGCCTGATGGCACACCACCATGCCTTGGGCGAAACTTTCATATGTGAGCGCTTCGGGTGCGGTCAGATGCCGGTCGCCAATGCGGTGGCGTTCCGAGTCTACGAGCTGAGTCTGTCCGTAGACTACTCCGGGGTAGTCGTTTTGCTTTATCGCTTCGGCTATCCCGGCAAGGGTCTCGGCGCTGTGAAAGGCGTCGCCGGCATTGAGAAAGATGTAATATTTGCCTTTGGCCATGCTCATTCCCTTGTTCATGGCGTCGTAGATGCCGCGGTCGGGCTCTGAAACAATGCGTGTTCTGTCATTGGCCGTTTTACGCGCAAGTTCAAGGGTGTGGTCTTTCGACGCGCCATCCACTATTAGGTGCTCATAGTCGCGAAACGTCTGCTCTGCAACGCTCGCAAGCGTGGCCGGCAGCGTGTCTTCGGCATTATAAGTGACAGTGATAATGGAAAATAATGGGCTCATAGGCAATACTTGATAAGCAATTGCAAAATTAGTCAAAATCAGAGAATTTTACAACCCGAATCTATGCCAGCGTCTCCTGCTTTTTAGAGCTTGTTTAATAATAAATGTTGCCGCCAGGGTCGCATAGCTTGAGACGGGTTTCGACATATGACGAAGGAGTGTACTTGATGTACACGACTGAGGAGCAGGGCGAAAAGCGGCCAGGATATGCGATGCAATTGTAATCGGATATTATTAAATCGGGCTCAAATCAGTCTGTTGCTTTTCAAATTAAATATTAACATATGTCAATTATCAGAAAAAATACCATCACTACGGCCAGTCGTCGACATATTTCCGCTTGCTCTTCGGTCGTTATGCACCGCATAACTCCTTCATCACAAGCAAAAATCTGCTCGACGACTGACCGCACTGACGGTAACATTTATTATTAAACAAGCTCTTAGCTGGTTTCTTTTTCGAAGGAGTGTAGGGAAGGGGCGTTATAGTGTAGGGGGGGGGATTATCGGCGAAGCCAATATTGGCGGTCGGCATAATCCATCTTCTCGATGGCGTATCGTAGCGCGGTTCGTGCCATGCGGCTATGATTCTTTTCGAGAAAATCCACGAGCGTTTGTATATCCCGTTTGCCTATTTCGCGAAGCATCCATCCCGTTGCTTTATGGATTAGATCGTGTTGATGGTCAAGTAGTTTGGTCGCAATGCGCAGTGCATCATCATATTGTTGATGTCTTATCAGTTGCAGCGTGCTGACAATGCTTATTCGCTGTTCCCACAGATTGTTGCTGGAGGCGAGTGTGTCGAGGAGGCCGCGGTCGGGCAGGGCGCCTTCGGCTGAAGGATGCAGCATCCATTCTCCCAGTACTTTCGGGCAACTTAGGTCCACAAGATCCCAGTTGTTTGCCTGCTTGGCATGACTGAGGAAAAACGCGACTATCTCATCTCGCCGCAGAGCGTTTTCCATTGCATCGGTATTCTTTTTGGGGGTAGCCGCTTTCATGGCCTTGACAAGGAGCAGGAATCCTGCGAGCCTCACCTCATGCCATTCACTGTAAAGCAACGTTTTGACTTCCTTCAGTGGCATATCTGCACGCATCTCTTTGACAATCAGTCGTGTTTGTGGCACTTTAAGGCCGAGGGAAATGTCACCTTCGCCATACTCTCCCTTTCTTGTCTTAAAAAACCGCATCAGATGTTGCGCTTGCCTGTCATCGCGCATCGCCATCATAGTCTCAATAATTTCAGCTGCCGTGTCCATCACTATATTATCAGTTGTCAATAATTTCGTTATCACTTGTCCATTATTATCATTGAGTTCCGCATCTCTTCATCAACGGCTCCTGGAAAGTCCTGTCATCTCGCCCACATTCCGCAATTCTCCAAACGAGCAACCTGTAAGTCCGGCCATGATAGCCTTCTGCCTCCGCCCAGCCATTGCTTTCCAAGCGGTTGAGAAAACGCCGGATGAAATGGGCGAGCCGTCCTATGCAAAGCGGTCTTTTGCGACTGCCCAGAGTATTTCGCCACGCAAATATCCGATTGTTTATCAGAAAGTTGAGAATGTTCTGAGCAAGATGTAGAGTAGGGAATGCAATAACAAAAAAGAGGCTTTTTCAAGCCTCTTTCTGCGATTGTAGCGAATCTGGGAATCGAACCCAGGTCTCCACCGTGAGAGGGTGGCGTGCTAGGCCACTACACTAAATCGCCTTGCTTTTTGCTCCGACAAATTTGCTGCCTTCGCAGCACGCCGTCATTGCTTTTTGCACTGCAAAGATATGAAGATTCTTTCGCCCATGCAAATATTTTCCACCTTTTTGCCCCACTTTTTCCACCGCCACCTCATAACCTTCCAATCCCCAGCCAGTTAGTGATCCATCTCCAGCCCCTTATCAATCCAACTCTGACCTCTTATCAATCTAACTCCAACCCCGAAGCGCTAAACCATCTCCATCACACTCCAGCAAACCCCTCAGTGCTCCGGCAAGCCATCCGCAAATCTCGCCTGCTCAATCACATCTGCTATCTCCGATAAAAAGGATTAGCTTCATTGCGGCATTAGCTTCATTGGCAGCATTAGCAGCATCAGCTAAATTAGCTACCATAGATACCATAGCTACCATGGCTAATGTAGCTACCAAAATCCCGCGACTGCAATTTAACATAATGCCAATTATGTGCAAAATGTACGCGCGGCCGAAAGCCGCCTTTTATTGATGCTGCCGTTTGATTTTCCCGGATGTAGTCCGCTCCAGGATTTTCTTATAGATTATTGCTTTGGGCGTTTCGTAGCGAGTCAGCCTTTTTGAAATTTCGTGCATCAGGTTTGCGATCTCCGACGCTGATTCTACAACAAGCACAATCTCTTCACCCCAGCGTTCGCTTGTTCGCCACGTGATGTAGTAATTATTGTCCGGCAGGCAATCCGCGATTTTTCGTTCGATTGCTTCAGGCTGTAATTTGATTCCGCCTGAGTTAATCACATTGTCATAGCGCCCGAGCCATTCGAAACGATTCTCGTCGATAAGTTTTACAATGTCGTTCGTCGTTATCTCACCGATGCTGAAATCCTCAAGCCTGATGACAAGACATCCGCGATCGTCGATGCTGAACGAAATGCCGTCAAGACCGGTATAATAATGTGTGCCTATTTTCCTTAATGCAACATGGCTGCATGTTTCGGTCATCCCATAGCTGCAAAATGCACTCACTTTAGCATCAAGCAATTGAGCCTCAGATTTATACGATAGCGGCGCACCGCCAACCAAGAGATGCTTCACGTAATCCATTCTGCCTGAGTTCAGTAGATTGGGAATCTGTGCGGGCACAACCGACAGCAGATCGATTTTCCTACCCATCGTATAGTCGTTCAGCAGATTCATCGACGGTTGCTCGCACCATAATTCCGCTCCGGATGCTAACGCCCTAACCGCCATCATCTTACCGGCAATATAGCTTAGCGATAATGGAAGCCCCAAGAGCGAATCTCTGTCAATACCGAAAAAGCGGCATGTCTTTTCGGCCGATACGAGCATATCCCGTTTCAGCAACCGTATCGCTTTAGGCTTACCCGTCGAACCCGATGTGTGAGCCTCGATAAATGGTTCGCTGTCATTCCATTTCCTGACAAACGCTTCCACGTCGGCTGAGCCGCTGCCAGATACTCTCACCGTTTCCATTGAAAATCAGGTATCTCCCATTCGGCCGTCGGATCATACGTAATCAGTTGTCCCTTACGCGTCACCGGCGATGGTATATTGTTGGTAAACAGCTCCCCTGTGCCGAGCCCCTGCGGCATGCTCACACTCAGTGAGTCAGCCCATTGTGCTATGGCGTTCAACCCGATGTTTGATTCGAGAGCCGACGTTATCCACCACCCTATCCCGAGCCTATCCGCCGCATCGATCCATTCTCGGCCGCCGGAGAATCCTCCGCACAATGCCGGTTTCAATATGATGTATTGCGGAGCCACTGTGGAGAGCATCAGCTTTTTATCCCGCAGGTCGTTAATGCCTATCAGCTCTTCGTCAAGCGCGATGTCGACAGGCGATTCCTTGCAAAGCCGCGCCATTTCGGTCCACTGCCCTGCCCTTATCGGCTGCTCGATGGAGTGAATGACAAACGCAGCAAGCCGTTCAAGCCTGCTCATGGCATTGGCCGGACTGAATGCTCCGTTGGCATCGAGCCTTATTTCAAGCATTTTCGGCGTAAAACGTTCTCTCACACCGGCTATCAGAGAAAGCTCATCCTCGAAATCAATGCCGCCGATCTTGAATTTAACGCAGCGGAACCCTTCTTCGAGTTTGCGCTGAAGGCGCGTAAACATCTCCTCACGGTTGCCCATCCACACGAGTCCGTTGATGGTGAGCGCTTTCTCTCCCGACCGCCATGCGCCCGGAAAAACCGTCCTGACGCCGCCGTTACGATAGTCGTTCACGGCCGTTTCTACGCCGAATCTCAACGAAGGGTAATCGGCCAAGTCGGCCGTATCGCCTCCGGCATATTTTTCGATATCACGGCAAGCCTCCCGTAGCCGCGTTTCATAATCGCTCCTGTCATCGCAGCTCAGCCCGCGAAACAGAGCGCACTCCCCTAACCCGAATTGCCCTGGCGTTTGATCGTCATACACCTTTATATAATAGGTGCATTTGGAGTTCATGGTCTCGCGCGAAGTGGTGGCCGGCTCTTTAAACAGCAGGTCGTATCGGCAATACTCAGCCTTTATCATAGCTATATAAGCTGATTAACCCGGAAATTTGGGGAATTGGTCGAAGTCGGGATCGCGTTTCTCCAAGAATGCATTTTTCCCTTCCTGTGCCTCTGCCATAAGATAATACATCAATGTGGCATCGCCGGCAAACTCCATCATTCCGCGCTGTCCGTCGAGCTCGGCATTGAGCGCACGTTTGATCATGCGTATGGCCATCGGACTGCGCTTCAGGATGGTTTCGCACCATTCCATCGTTTCATCCTCAAGCCGCTCAAACGGTACTACTTTATTCACCATGCCCATCGCTTCTGCCTCACGGGCCGTGTACTGGCGGCACAGAAACCATATCTCACGTGCTTTCTTCTGTCCTACGCAGCGTGCGAGATACGACGAACCGAATCCTGCATCAAAGCTTCCCACCTTCGGGCCGGTCTGACCGAACCGTGCATTCTCCGATGCTATCGTCAGGTCGCACACCACATGCAGCACATGGCCTCCCCCGATAGCATATCCGTTGACCATCGCGATCACAGGCTTCGGTATCGACCGGATGGCCTTGTGAAGGTCAAGCACATTCAGGCGCGGGACTCCGTTTTCGTCGATATACCCCCCTACTCCTTTCACTTTCTGATCGCCGCCCGAGCAGAATGCCTTGTCGCCTATGCCTGTAAGTATCACCACTCCGATCTCGGGCGCCTCGCGGCAATAAGCCATGGCGTCGAGCATCTCCTTGTTGGTGAGCGGACGGAATGCATTGTACACCTGCGGACGGTTGATCGTTATCTTGGCCACTTTTCCGCAGCGCTCAAAAAGGATGTCGGTATATTCTTTAATCTTAGTCCAGGTTCTCATATATCTTTGATTTTAATGGGTTTTGCAAAATTCAAAAAAACCGTTCAGTATTTGCGCCGACAGCTCGCCCGGTGTGCTCACAACGAGCATCGCCGGCATTTCATTTTCTTCAGCAAAGCGCTTGAATTCACTTCTGAGCGAGGTCTCATCGTTGGCCCGTAACACCTTAAAACCGAGCGCCTCGCCGAACTTTCCGACGGATTGCTCCGACGCGCAGCAAAACATCTCTTCCCTGATATCGAGCGTCGATGTCGAGCCGATAAACCGGAAGATGCCGCCACCGCCATTGTCAATCACAATCATCTTGAAGCGTGGCGTCAGATACCTGTTCGTCAGTCCCGATACGTCATACATCGCACTCATGTCGCCGCTTACAAGCAGTGTCACATCATCGCGGTAGCCTATCGAAGCGCCTACGGCTGTGGAAGTCGTCCCGTCGATGCCGCTCACACCTCTGTTGCAGTCGCAGCGATGATAGCTGTGGTTGCCGAAAATCTGTGCATAGCGTATTGATGTGCCGTTGGAATACTGCACGTTCCACCGCCGCGGAATCATAGGCACCAGCGTTGCGAATGCCTTCAGATCGCTCCACGGCGACCGCTGCGCATACGATATGGTCAGCGAATGCGCTCTGCGCTTGGCCGTTTCCCAGCGCCGCCCGTAGTCGCCGGAGCTTTCTCCATCGTTCGTTTCCGACGCTTTCAGCGTGGCCACGAGCTGGCTGAAGAATGTGCCCGGATCCATCTCGATGCGGGTGCTCAGCTGACGGAAGCAGTCGACCGTATCCTCATTCTCGCCCACATGCCAGTGGGCTTTCAGTTGCGTCGACCGCAGGAATTGTTTTATATGGCGGGATACGAGCGCTCCGCCGGTCGTTATCACAACATCGGGCCGCATCGCCTCGGCATCATCTTCCCTTATGGAAGCAAGCGTAGCATCGATGCTGTCGATGAAATATTCGCCGTGCAGATTGGCAATGGTTTCCGTCAGTACCGCCACGTTGGGCATCCTGCTCATCTGCTGCAGAGCCTCGTTGAGCTTCCTGTCTGGATTCGCAAAACCAGCCACCACCATCACTCTTTGCGGCGGCGCGATGCTATCCGCCAGACGGGCCAGATCGTCGGCGTCAGCGACACTGCGCGGTCTCACCAGTGTCACCTTCCGGCTCATCAGTGCGTCCTGTTCATCGCCGCTGTCATCGTCAAGCGTCCCTAACGGTTCGGGAATACGCACGTTGAGATGCACCGGACCGAAACGCCCGGTCATGGCTGTGATAAGCGCGTCGTTGGTCACACGGTTGGCATACCATAGATCCGGTTCGTTGCCGGCCGCATTGATGTCGTAGCTGCGTTTCACTATATTGGCCAGCGCCCCGTCCTGACGGATCGTCTGCGAGTCGTCCTGACCGATCCATTCTTTTGGCCGGTCGGCCGAAACGACAATCAGCGGCACTTTGCGGTAAAACGCTTCCGCAATGGCCGGCGCATAATTGAGCGACGCTGTCCCTGAGGTGCATACGAGCGCTACCGGACTGCCGCTGGCGATCGAAAGCCCCAGCGCCACAAAAGCGGCGCTCCGTTCGTCGACAATATTATATGTGGTTATCCCCGGTTTGCGCGACAGCGCTATGAGCAGTGGCGCATTCCGCGAGCCGGGACTCACTACGGCATGTCTGACGCCATGCTTCTCAAGCAACGACACGACACACCTGCATATCCTGTTTGCCGTATTATCCATATCCAGTTTTGATATCACTGCAAATTTACGCATTTTTCATTCCCGATGCAATCCCTTTACCGGCGTTCTATCGGCAATTCAGCCGGTGTCCTAACGTAAAAAAGCCGGAATCGAATTGATTCCGGCTCTTTGGCTGACGGCAGGTGCTTTCCTGCGCGTTTCTGTTATTCTTCGGTGTTCTTCTCGGCGTACTCTTTGAGAAGTTTCTCCTGTACATCGCTCGGCACGAGCTCATACGAAGCAAACTTCATTGTGAACGACGAGCGTCCGCCGGTGATAGAGCTGAGAGCCGTGGAGTAGCTCGACATTTCTTTGAGAGGAACTTTTGCTGTGATCTTCTCAAAGCCGTTCTCGCTCGACATGCCCATGATGATGGCGCGGCGTCCCTGAAGATCGCTCATCACGTCGCCCATCACATCGCCCGGAACCATCACTTCCACGTCATAGACCGGTTCGAGCACTTTCGGGTTGGCGTTGCGGAACGCTTCGCTGAACGCATTGCGGCCGGCCAGACGGAAGGAGATTTCGTTCGAGTCAACCGGGTGCATCTTGCCGTCGTAGATGCACACACGCACGTCGCGTGCATACGAGCCGGTCAGCGGACCCTGTTCCATGCGGTCCATCAGGCCTTTGACGATTGCCGGAATGAAGCGGGCATCGATAGCGCCGCCCACGATACAGTTGCACACAACGAGTTTGCCGCCCCATGCCAGAGGTATCTCCTGAGTGTCGCGAACATTCATCTTGAATTCCTGATTGCCGAAGCGGTAAGTGTCCGGTGCCGGCATGCCTTCGGTGTAAGGCTCGATGATCAGATGCACCTCGCCGAACTGTCCGGCGCCGCCCGACTGTTTTTTATGGCGGTAGTCGGCACGTGATGCCTTGGTGATCGTTTCGCGATAAGGAATCTTGGGCTCTTCAAAAATGATGGGCAGTTTGTCATTGTTCTCCACACGCCATTTCAGTGTGCGCAGATGGAACTCGCCCTGGCCCGAAAGAATGGTCTGTTTCAGTTCTTTCGACTGCTCTACTTCCCATGTCGGATCCTCTTCGTGCATACGTGTCAGGATGCCCGACAGCTTCTCGGCGTCGCTCTCCGTAACGGGGCGAATGGCGCGCTGATATTTGGGGGCAGGATATTTGATGAAGTCAAATGCATAGTCGCAGCCCTTCTCATCGAGAGTGTTGCCTGTGCGTGCGTCTTTCAGCTTCACGGTGGCGCCGATATCGCCGGCACACAATTTGTCGACCGGTGTCTTTATCTGTCCGCACACGCAGAAAATCTGTGCGATGCGTTCTTTCGAGTCGCGTGTCACATTGTCAAGATCCACGCCGGGTGTCAGCGTTCCCGACATCACTTTGAAGTAGCTCACCTCACCGATGTGCGGCTCAACAGTGGTCTTGAACATAAACAGGCTCAGCGGTCCGTTGCTGTCGGGTTTCACTTCCTTGCCGGCGGTGTCGACGGGCGCGGGCATATCTTCTACAAACGGCACTACGTTGCCAAGGAATTCCATCATGCGGCGAACACCCATATCCTTTGCTGCGCTGACGCAGAACACCGGATATATCGAGCGGTCGATCAAGCCTTTGCGGATGCCTTCGCGCATCTCGTCCTCCGACAGATGTCCCTGATCGAAGAATTTCTCCATCAGCGTCTCATCGTTCTCGGCTGCTGCCTCCACGAGTGCCTGATGAAGCTCCTGCGCGCGTTCTGCCTCTTCTGCCGGGATATCTTCAATGGTCGGAACACCGCCGTCGGGTCCCCATGAATATTTCTTCATCAGAAGCACGTCGATCATAGAGTTGAACGACGGACCTGTCGACAGCGGATACTGTACGAGCACAAGCTTGTTGCCGAACACTTCTTTCATCTGCTCTACAACATTGTCAAAGTCGGCTTTCTCGCCGTCAAGCTGGTTCAGCGCAAATATGATAGGTTTCTTTATTGATGATGCGGTGCGGAATATATTCTGTGTGCCAACCTCTACGCCATATTGCGAATTGATCACGATCACACCAGTGTCTGTGACATTAAGCGCTGTGATGGCATTTCCCACAAAGTCGTCTGCTCCCGGGCAGTCGATCACGTTAAGTTTCTTATTGAGGAATTCGGCATAAAAAATTGTTGAAAAAACCGAATATCCGTATTCTTTTTCCACCGGGAAATAATCGCTCACCGTATTCTTGGCTTCTACTGTGCCGCGACGTTTTATAACTCCACACTCGTAAAGCATCGCTTCAGCGAGTGTGGTTTTACCCGAGCCCTTGCTACCGAGAAGAGCTATGTTTTTAATTTCATTGGTTTGATAAACTTTCATGTTATCAGATGTTTAGTAATGAATATTGTTTTATCCTGTGTGAAGAAACGGTCGTATGGTCCATTTTTCGGCTGCAAAATATGAATTCTTTTCCATTTTTTTATCATCAATAAATATGTTACACAACATCATTTTGTTTTTTTACCATTCCCGACCCCGTTCTCTCTACAGTCTTCACGCCATATGCCATTTCGTAACGCTTTTTTTACTAACTTTGGCATCATTTTTGTTACTACCGCTTCTTCGATAATTGACTTCTTGCCGAAATGAACGATAAAAAAGAACATATTCTCTCGCTCGGACAGATCGAAATCAACGCAGGTGAAATGGCTCGCGACATCTCTCCCGACAATATCCCCGTCCTCCCGACGCGCGATTTCGTCATGTTCCCGGGCATCACTTTTCCCATCTCTCTCGGCCGCGATTTTTCCATCGCTACGGCCGAATATGCCGCTGAACATCACTCCCCGATCGCTATTCTCTGCCAGAAAGATCCCAATGTCGACGTCCCCGACATCCCCGCCGACCTATATTCCTACGGCGTTGTGGCTCTTGTCCTAAAGGTGCTCGAGATCCCCGATGGCCCCAAGACGGCCATCCTCCATGCCATCCGCACGGTTAGCGTCACCGGTCCCGGAAATGCACCCGGAACTGTCTGCGTGAAGTTCATTGATGAGAAGAAACCCGCCGACGACGATAATGAGTTTGTCGCTCTCGCACAGATCATCCGCCAGACTTCGCTCAACATTCTCAACAAGACAATCGACGGTCCCAGCGATCTCTCGGTCAATCTCGAAAATGTCGAAAATCCCGAAACGATCGTCAATCTCGTGGCCACTCACACTCCGGCTCCTCCTCAGTTCAAGCAGAATCTCCTCTCCACTTCCGATCTGAAAAAACGCGGCTTCATGCTTCTCGACGAGCTCACCAAAAACGAAGCTATGGTCGAGCTGGCTCACGAAATACATCAGCGCACCAAGCAGAGTCTTTCTGAAAATCAGCGCAATATGTTCCTCCAGCAGCAGATGGAGGCAATACGTCAGGAGCTCTATGGCGACGACGACGATGCCGGCACGTTCCGCAAACGCGCCGAATCGGTAGCTTTCCCCGATGATGTCCGCACGACATTTAATCATGAGGTCGACAAGCTCTCCCGGCTCAACCCGCAGAGCCCCGATTATTCGGTGCAGTATTCCTATCTCGAACTGCTTCTCGGTCTCCCCTGGAACAAGCTCGACATTCTCAACAACGATCTTTGTAGCGCCGAAGCCACCCTCGATGCCGATCATTACGGACTGGAAAAGGTCAAGGAACGCATCGTCGAGCAGCTCGCCGTCATGATGCACAACCCCTCGGGCAAATCCCCCAT
Source organism: uncultured Porphyromonadaceae bacterium (assembly GCA_902489785.1). GTDB lineage: Bacteria > Bacteroidota > Bacteroidia > Bacteroidales > Muribaculaceae > Paramuribaculum. The sequence goes on along the minus strand of CABUBG010000028.1, from coordinate 3,428 downwards.
CATCTGTCTCGTCGGCCCTCCCGGTGTCGGCAAGACTTCTTTAGGCCAGTCGGTGGCCCGTGCCATGGGCCGCAAATATCAGCGCATCTCGCTGGGTGGCGTTCATGACGAGGCTGAGATCCGCGGTCACCGCCGCACTTATATAGGTGCCATGCCCGGCCGCATCATCGATGCCATGCGCCGTGCCGGCTCATCCAATCCTTTGATCGTGCTCGACGAAATCGACAAGGTCGGTTCCGACGCCAAAAGCGATCCCACTGCAGCATTGCTTGAAGTCCTCGACCCCGAACAGAATTGCCATTTCCACGACAACTATGTCGATGTCGACTACGACCTCTCCAACGTGATGTTCATCGCCACTGCCAACACGCTTTCTACACTTTCCCGCCCGCTGCTCGACCGCATGGAGATCATTGACATCTCGGGCTATCTCCGCGAGGAAAAAATCGAAATAGCCACACGCCACATCATCCCTCGCGTGCTCGTCGAAAACGGCTTCAAAAAGTCGGAGATCACTTTCTCGCCCGAAGCTTTAGGCGTGATCATCGACAATTACACGGCCGAAAGCGGCGTCCGTCAGCTCGAAAAGCAGATCGCTTCAATCATCCGCAAACTCGTAGTCCGCAAGATGAAGCATCAGCGCATCGTGCGCAACGTCAAGCCATCCCATGTCCGCGAATTCCTTGGTGTCGAGACGCGCTCGCGCGAGTCCTACGAGGGCAACCGTTACGCAGGCGTCGTCACAGGTCTGGCATGGACTGCCGCCGGGGGCGAGATCCTCTACATTGAGTCGTCACTCGCCCGCGCTAAATCCGAAAAGCTCACCGTCACAGGCAATCTCGGCGATGTCATGAAGGAATCGGCCGTCATCGCTCTTCAGTATGTCAAGGCTCACGCCGACAGACTGGGCCTTAACCCCGAGATTTTCGACCATTATGCCGTGCATCTGCACGTGCCCGAAGGCGCCATCCCCAAGGACGGTCCCTCGGCCGGCATCACCATGGTCACCTCTCTCGCTTCCGCTTTCACGCAGCGCAAGGTGCGCGAGCGCACGGCCATGACAGGCGAGATGACGCTCCGCGGAAAAGTACTCCCCGTAGGCGGCATTAAGGAGAAAATCCTCGCCGCCAAACGCGCAGGCATCGACACCATCATCCTCTCTGCCGAAAACCGCAAGGATGTCGAGGATATCGCTCCACGCTACATCGACGGCCTTTCATTCATCTATGTCAGCGACATATCCGAAGTGCTTGATGCCGCACTCCTCCCCGAACTGGCCGACGATGCCCGTCCCCTCGGGATCTCTTAAGCCGGCTTAACATTTTTTGTCGAAACGGAAATAAAGAAATATTTCCTCATTGAGTAAAGTTTCTGTAATTTTGCAAGCCAAAACAACATTTGCTTACAACATTATTCCCAGTTTAACTAAATCGGCTTAAATTATGCAGACAAAAAAACTGAAGATCAGAGATCTGACGATGCGCGACGGTCAGCAGTCGCTGTTCGCCACCCGCATGAGCCAGGCTACTATCGATCGCCTTCTTCCTCTTTACGAGAATGCTGGTTTCTATATAATGGAAGTCTGGGGCGGCGCTATCCCCGACTCCGTAATGCGTTATCTCGATGAATCTCCCTGGAATCGCCTACGCCGCGCAAGCGAAGCCATGAAGGGCAAATCGCTCCTCTCGGCTCTTTCCCGCGGCCGCAACCTGTTCGGTTATGTTCCCTACCCCAACAGCGTCCTCGAAGGCTTCTACAAGGAGGCCATCAAAAACGGCCTTAACGTGATGCGTATCTTCGACGCTCTCAACGATATCGACAATATCAAGGACTCCATCCGCATGATCAACGACCTCGGCGGTATCGCCGACGGCGCTGTCTGCTACACCGTCGACCCGAAAGATGAAACTCCCGCCGCATCGGGCTTCGGCGCTAAGCTGAAATCGCTCTTCGGCTCAAAGCCTAAAGCTCCCGAAAAAATCTTCACCGATGAATATTTCGTAGAGAAAGCCAAAGCAATGGAAGCCCTCGGCGCCAGGATCATCACTCTCAAGGATATGGCCGGCCTCGTCACTCCCCTCCGCGCCGCTTCCATCATCTCGCGCCTGAAACAGGAAGTGAAAGTCGATGTCGATTTCCACACCCACTGCACTCCCGGCTATGGCCTTGCTTCATCAGTCATGGCCATGATCAACGGCGTCGACATCCTCGACACCAACATCTGGTGGTTTGGCGGCGGCTCGGCTGCTCCCGCCATTGAGCTCATCTATGTATTCGCCAACCGCCTCGGCATCGAAGTCGATGTCAACATGGAGGCCGTCGGCAAAATCCGCAACGAACTGCTCAACGCCCGCAAGGAGCTCGCAGCTTTCGATCTGCAGAAAACGATGCCTATCGATTTCGACCCGCTCAACGATCAGCTCCCCCAGAACATCTCCGACCTCTTCGACAAGGCTATCGCCTGCGCCAAGGCTTCCGACGAACAGGGCCTGCTCGACGCTTGTCACGCCATCGAGGAATATTTCCGCTTCCCCAAGCCCAACGAACTTGTCAAGAAAGCCGAAGTCCCCGGCGGTATGTACTCCAACATGGTCGCTCAGCTCAAACAGCTCCAGGCTTCCGAGCTCCTCGACGATGCCATGCGTCTTATCCCGAAAGTGCGTCGCGATGCCGGTCTGGTTCCGCTCGTCACCCCGACCAGCCAGATCGTCGGCAGCCAGGCTGTCAGCCTCGCCCTCGACCGTAAGAAAGGCAATGCCGACTATTCCAACGCTTCCAATCAGTTTATCTCTCTGATCAAAGGCGAATACGGCCACACCCCCGTGCCCGTCGACCCCGCTTTCCGTCAGCAGATCACCGGCGATGCCACCGAGCATCCCTATGATGTCGACTCCTATCGTCAGCCCGAGAATCCCGTACTCGACGATCTCGGCGGCGTGAAGCTCGCCTCCAACGATGAGGAATATCTCCTCCTGCAGCTCCTTCCCTCCGTAGCCAACGGATTCCTCCGTCGCCGCCGCACCGAAGAATATCAGGCCCGCAATGCCGCCTCTGCTGCCGAAAAAGCCAAAGAAGAGGCTAAGCCCGCTAAACCGGTCGAACCCATCACCGGCGAGGTGCTCACTGCTCCGATGGGCGGACGCATCATCCAGATCAACGTCAAGGACGGTCAGGCTGTCAAAGCCGGCGACATCCTCCTCGTCTACGAGGCTATGAAGATGGAAAACGACGTCACTGCCGAAAAAGACTGCGTAGTCAAACGCGTCCTCGTTTCGCCCGACGAAATCGTCGGCACCGACGCACCCCTCATCGAATTCGCCGACTGACATCCCGCGCTTCGTTAGGGCATTTGTGGCATTTGCAATCCTGTGCCCGTAAATTAAAATACGAAGTGCGAAAACTCAGCCGCTGAGATTCTCCTCACTCCT
>CABUBG010000027.1:0-28332 GCA_902489785.1 uncultured Porphyromonadaceae bacterium | reverse complement strand
AGGAGTGAGGAGAATCTCAGCGGCTGAGTTTTCGCACTTCGTATTTTAATTTACGAAGGAGGCGTTTTTACGGTAAAAATAGCTAAATTTGCACGACGAAATTATTTATTAAGATGCTTCCTGACGCAAACAATAATAAAAAGACAAAGAAGCCGCTCCCTTTCTGGGCCAAGGTGCTGATCAACTGCGGCCTGATGATCGTGGCTGCGATATTCATTTTCTGGCTGTCGACTTACTTCCTCGATTTTTGGACCCATCATGGCGATTCGGTGCAGGTGCCCGATGTGAAGGGACTGCATTACGATAAGGCGTGCGAGCTCCTCGAGTCGCAGGATTTCGAGGTGGTGCTTCAGGACTCGGTCTATGAGGATGGAGTGGCCCCCGGCACGGTGGTCGACCAGAACCCGATGGATTCTACCAATGTCAAGCCCGGCCGCGTGATCTATCTCACGGTCAACGCTTTCTATCCGCGCACCGTGATGCTGCCCGTGCTCACCGACATTTCCGCACGTCAGGCTCGCACCACCCTTGAAGGTTTGGGCATCAAGAATATAGCCATCCGGGAGGTGGAATCGGAATATAAGGATCTCGTGTTCGGCGTTTACTATAACGGCAAGCGCGTAACGCCCGGCACCCGCGTGCCGCTCACCGCAAGAATAGTGCTTGAGGTTGGCGCCGGCATCCCCGACGAGGTGATAGCCGTGGATTCTGTTCCCGAAGAGACCGTCGTTGAGGATACTCCCTCCGAAGAGCCTGCCGCAGCCCATTCGTCCAATCCCGAACCGCAGCCGGCAGCCGGACATGACGAGCCCGATATGTTTGACTGACAATACAGAAGGCAATGTCTGCTGAAGAATTAGACGATGATCCTGAACTGTGCGACGAAGCCGCGACCGACGACGGCTCGGAGATGTATGAGCATTTCCGCTTCGTGGCCGATAAGGGACAGCAACTGCTAAGAGTCGACAAGTTCCTTGTGGCGCGGCTCGAGAAGTCGTCGCGCAACCGCGTGCAGCAGGCGGCCGATGCCGGATGCATCCTTGTCAACGGCCGGCCGGTGAAGTCAAACTATCGCGTGAAGCCGCTCGATGTGGTCAGTGTGGTCATGGACCGTCCGCGCTACGAGTTTGAAGTCCTGGCCGAAGATATCCCCCTCGACATCGTTTATGAGGATGCCGCGGTGCTCGTGGTGAACAAGCCCGCCGGCCTGGTGGTGCACCCCGGCCACGGCAACTACAGCGGCACGCTGGTCAATGCGCTCGCATGGCATTTTAAGGACAATCCAGACTACGACGTAAACGACCCCCGCATGGGGCTCGTGCACCGCATCGACAAGGACACTTCCGGCTTACTCGTGGTGGCCAAGACGCCCGATGCCAAGACCAATCTCGGCCGCCAGTTTTTTGAAAAGACCACCCGCCGCGAATATGTGGCTGTGGTGTGGGGCGTGCCCGATCCGCCTGTGGGCACCATCGTCGGGAATGTGGGCCGCAATCCGAAGGACCGCCTCCAGATGGCCGTGTTCCCCGATGGCTCGCAGGGCAAGCATGCCGTGACCCACTACGAGGTGATGGAAAGTCTGGGATATGCGTCGGTGGTACGCTGTCGCCTCGAAACAGGGCGCACGCATCAGATACGCGTTCACATGAAGCATATAGGCCACCCGCTGCTGGCCGACGCCCGCTACGGTGGCGACGAGATCCTCCGCGGCGAGCGCACGGCCAAATACCGCCAGTTTGTCGAGAATTGCTTTAAGATATGTCCCCGTCAGGCGTTGCATGCCCGCACCCTCGGTTTTGTGCATCCCGTCACCGGCGAGGAGATGTTTTTCACATCGGAGATTCCCGCCGACATGACGGCGCTCATCGAGCGCTGGCGCACCTATAGCGCTTCGCACTGATTCAACCGCTGGTCGGTAAAAATCGTAAAAATATTCTAAGATTGCACACCGGAGTTTGCATTGTTGGAAATAAAAGCGTAATTTTGATGAAAATTCAGTATATAGGTCGTTGCGGCCTTTCGTTAAGGGCAGGCGACGCCAGTTTATGTTATATAATAATATGAGCGAAAGATACGATTTCAGCGATATAGCTCCGATTGACGATAGCGATTTTTCGGCGAAAATGAGCCGGCTGGTGCTCGAACCCGGATTTGAGCATGCCGTACGGTTCGCGATACCGGATGTGGATTACCCTGAGTTCGCCAACCGCCTGAGGTCGGTTAAGGATAAGACGGAATTTCAGGTGCAAATTATGGTCCCGTTCCTTAAAATGCTGGAGGCCAAGACTTCCGACGGTATCACATGCGACGGCGTAGAGAACATCGACCCCGGAAAGGTTTATACCTATCTTTCGAACCACCGCGATATCGTACTCGACGCTTCTTTCCTCAATCTCTGCCTGCTGACCAACGGCCTCAGGACCTCGGAAGTGGCCATCGGCAGCAACCTCCTTATCTTTGATTGGATCACCGACCTCGTCAAGCTCAACAAGAGCTTCATCGTGAAGCGTAACATCCAGCGCACCAAGGCCCTGGAAGCCGCGCATCAGCTGTCGGCCTATATCCACTATGCCATCTCCGAGAAGCACGAAAGCGTGTGGATAGCCCAGCGCGAAGGCCGCGCAAAAGACTCCAACGATTTCACTCAGGAGAGCCTCCTGAAAATGCTCGCGCTCGAGGGTGACGGCGGTTTTATTGGCAATCTGCTGGATATCAACGTGCTCCCCGTGTCGATCTCCTATGAGTATGATCCGAACGACTATCTGAAGGCTCGCGAATTCTTGCTCAAACGCCTTGATCCGGAATTTAAAAAATCGCAGCACGACGACCTGCTCAGCATGGAAACCGGACTGCTCAAATACAAAGGTCGCATTCATTTCCATTTCTCCGGCTGCATAAACGACGAGCTGCGCCGCATCGACACCTCGCTGCCCAAAGTGGAGATCGTGAAATCGGCCTGCCATATCATCGACCGCGCCATCCACACCGGCTACCATATCTATCCGATCAACTATGTGGCCTACGATAAGCTTCATGGCGGCGGCAACCGTTTCGCTTCGATGTACACGCCGCAGCAGGCTCACGACGTGGAAGAATATATCGAATCGCAGCTCGCCAAAGTGGATCTGCCCGACGCTTCGAAACTCGACCGCGACTATATGCGCGAGATGATGTATGCCATGTATGCCAACCCGTTGCGCAACAAGCTCGAAGCCGAAAAACAAGCTTAACGTATGAGATTGCCCATCGTAATGCTGACCGTGTCGCTGCTTTGCGCGCTGGTGGTAGATGCATATATCTTTATTGTGTTGCGGCGCCGTTGCCGCAGCCGTGTGCCCTCGTTCATTCAGCTCTTTTCGGCAATAGCGCTCTACGTGCTGCTCATCGTGGCGCTCTGTCTGCCCATGCGCACCGGCCAATCGGGCATGCTGCTCACCAAGATGTGGCTCCTCTTCGGCTTTATGACTGCTGTTCTGGGCAAACTGGTGTTTGTGCTCATCGATGCCATCTCGCTAATCCCCATCCCGTTCGGCGGCAAACGCTGGCGCTGGCTCGCTTATGCGGCTGCCGCGGCCGGCATCGTCACTTTCGTGGCGCTGTGGTGGGGCGCTCTCGTCAACCGCTTCAACATCGACACCTCGAAGACCGATATCGAAATCCCGGGCCTTCCCGCCTCGTTCGACGGCTACCGCATCGTGCAGCTCTCCGACCTGCATGTAGGCACTTATGGCGCCGACACTGCGTTTGTCAGTCGTCTCGTCGATCATGTCAACTCGCTTAAGCCCGACCTTATAGTGTTCACCGGCGATATCGTCAACCGGCGCACCGATGAGATCCTGCCGTTTATTGACGTGCTTTCCCGTCTGCATGCCGCCGCCGGCGTCTATTCCATCCTCGGAAATCATGACTATGGCGACTACTACGACTGGGATTCCGACAGCGCAAAAGCTCGGTCGCTCGCTCAGCTCGTTGGCATCCAGCGCGATATGGGCTGGCATCTGCTGCTCAACTCGCATGCGGTGATCCATGCCGGCGCCGACAGCATCGCCCTGGTAGGCGTGGAGAATGTCGGCGATCCTCCTTTTAAAGTCTATGGCGACCTCAGCGCTGCCTATCCCGACCTCTCCGATGGCGTCACCAAGATCCTGCTCACGCACAACCCCGTGCACTGGGATATGGAGGTGGCCGGTAACGACTCGGTCAACGTGGCGCTCACCCTTTCGGGCCACACGCATGCCATGCAGATCAGGCTTCTCGGCCTGTCACCGGCCGCATGGCGCTACGACCATTGGGGTGGCCTTTATAGCGATGGCAAGGGGCATCAGCTCTACGTGAATATCGGCGTCGGAACGGTCGGCCTGCCGATGCGTCTCGGTGCCACACCCGAGGTCACGCTGTTCACACTCCGACGGAAATGATGAGTGGGCGAGCCGACGATATGAAGATGTGTTATGTGAGCCTCGGCAGCAACCTGACCGACGGCCGCGACCGTATCGCCGGCGCTATCGCGTGGCTGCATGATGTTATGGAGGTGGAGCGCAGCTCGGAAATCTACACCACTCCGTCGGTAAGCGCGGGCGACGACTCAACCTATTTTAATGCTGTAGCACGCTGTCTTACAGACTTGCAGCCGATGCAGATTGAATCTTTGCTCAAACGTTACGAAGCCGATTCGGGGCGCCGACGCGAGCCGGGCTGCCACAGCGTGACCATCGACCTCGACCTCGTGCTCTTCGACGGCGATGTGCTCCGGCCGCGTGACGCCGCACGCGAGTATTTCCTTATCGGCTTTTCGCAGATCGGTGGGAATCGGTAATTCTTTTGAAACACAATGGTTTAGTTGGATACTGACGCGAGGCTGAACGGTCGTTCACGCATCACGATGCATCCTTTGCCGATGACGCGGCAGCGCTCGGCATACCGCTGTGCACGCCGCGGATGCAGGTCGTAGGCAAGGATTATCGTGTCGGGGTTTACAGCTTCGAGTGCAGCTTCAATTTTGTTGGTGAATCCGCGGCAGATCAGCGCGTAATCGCATTTGATGACGCTCCCGTAGCTGTCGTCCGACAGCATGGCTATCCTTTTGTCGCCGAAGCGGATCACGTTGCCCTCTTTGCGGTAGTGGTCACCCCGGGCATTGGCCTCGGTGATCACCCTCACCGAGTCGGCCGCCCGGCGACCCATATAGTCGGCATAGCGCATCTCGGCGCGTTCTTTCGACTCGCCCGGTTCGGAGGGGCGTGTCGTTATGATGTCGAGAGTGGCATCGCCGTCGTCGATCACTATGTCGGTGTGATAGGTGGTGCGGGCAATGTAGAGGGCGGGATGACGTTCGGGCGTGGGGAGGAGAACTATTATGATAGCAGAGACTACCATAGAGGCGGCAAAGAGATAGCCGAAGAGGCGGCGGCGTCGGTCGAGCCAAAGGTAGAGCATCGCCAGAATCACCCCGTAGAGAACCACTGTCCATGCCGGCAGATAGATGCGCTGCATCGTGGCGCCCGGCAGTGAGGCGAAGAAGCCGGCCGTGGTGTCGAGCCAGCCGTAGAACATGTTGATGATGTCGCAGAGCCATTCCGGGTCGAAGCCTGCAAACTCGCACAGCGTCAGCAGCACGATGGCGCCGAGAAGCGGCGGCAGCAGTAGGGCGGCCGCGATGTTGGCGAAGATGAAGTAGAGCGGCATCGTGTGGAAATAGATGGCGGCAATCAGTCCGGTGCCGAGGATGGCGGAAACAGAGAGTGAGATGTAGGATGTGAGATAATATAGTATTGTGTGTCGACGGCTTACGGGGTTCAGGCGGTCGGCAAACAGGATTATGGTCAGCACGGCCGCAAACGAAAGCTGGAAGCCGATGGTGTAGAGTGCCGCGGGGTCGAAAAGGAGTATCAGCAGGGCGGCGGCGCAGAGCGAGTTGAGCGGCAGCGTGCGCCGTTGCAACAGGTTTCCCGTCAGATAGATGGTGGTCATGATCACGGCGCGGGTGACAGATGGCCCGAATCCGGTTACAGCGGCGTAGAGCCATAGCAGCAGGATGACGGCGATGGTGACGCTCCGGCGGTATCCGGCCATTCTCACGGGCCACAGTGCCAGCGAGATAAGCATGGCTATCAGGCCTACGTGCAGCCCGCTGAGAGCTAAGATGTGCGACAGCCCGGAGGCCGAGAAGTGCTCGCGGGCCGACGGGTCGAGGTCGCCGGCGTCGCCGGTGAGTATGGTGTTGGCAAACTCTTTGGCCTGCGTGCTCAGCCGCGAGCCGTAGATCCTGTCGGTGAGCGTGGCGCGGAATCGTGTCAGCGAGGCCATGATCCCCGGCGTGGGCCTGAGGTCGAGCAGGTCGTCGCCGGCCACGAAGGCGCGGTGGCGTATGCGTTTTTGCAGCAGAAAGATTGCGGGATCAATCTCGTCGGGCAGATCGGTCATCACTCTTACCGGCTCGATGTCGCATCGGAATGTTATGTCATAACCGGGCTGCAGCCGCTGGGCAAACGACGGTACGATTATCTGCACTTTCACCGGCCGGCAGTCGACGAGCGTGGCGCTGTCGGCACCGGCCTGCAGCAGCCCTACGGTGGCTGATTGCGACGATTCGTGCTCGCGCGCCTCCAGTATGCGTGCCCGGTAGACGGCCGCATTCCCCGCCGATGCAATGTCCTCATCCTGAGGCGAGAGCACGAGAATGTCGACGGTTCCGAGCGCCATGGCGGCGATCCATGCGGCATAGAGATAGCGGCGGGTGAGGGCTACAGCGGCCGCGGCCACGGCGCATAGTGTGGCACACCACAGGCTGGCGGTAAGGTCGCCGAGCATAATGCCTGCGGCAAACGCCGCGCACAGCGGCAGCAGCGGCATGGCGCCGAACGGGATGTGTGGCCGCTGCTCCATGGCTATTCTTTATCCGGCGAGTTCCATATGTGCCACGCGTCGATGGCCTGATTGTGGAGCATGCCGATACCGCCGGCCACGGTGGCGCCCTGTGCGGCACATTTTTTCAGAAACAGGGTCATCGGCGGGTTGTAGACGGCGTCGTAGCACAGATGCTCCGGCGTGACGGCCGTGTAGTCGATGGGCGGACAGCTGTCGGTGTTGGGGTGCATGCCCAGCGGCGTGGCGTTGACTATGACGGGCGACCGGCGGATCATATCGGCCGTGAGACCGGAGTAGGTGAGGGCGCCTCGGCGGCCGGTGCGCGACACGGTCACCGGCTTCAGCCCCAGGGATTTCAGCCCGGCCACTATGGCTTTCGAGGCGCCTCCGGTGCCGAGCACGAGTGCCTGCGCTCCCGCAAGACGGGGCGACATCAGCCGGCTGATGTCGGCGGCAAATCCGGTCACATCGGTGTTGTAGCCGTAGAGCTCGGCCGTGCCGTCGGGCTTGCGCTTGACTTTCACTACGTTGACGGCTCCGATCTCGGCGGCGTGCGGATCGATGCCGGTGAGCAGCGGCATCACGTTCTCTTTGTGCGGGATGGTGACGTTGAAGCCGCAAAGCTCGGGATGCGCGGCTATGATACCGGGCAGGGCGTCGATGTCGGCGATTTCAAAGTTGACATATTCGGCATCGATATTCTCGGCGGCGAATTTCTCGTTGAAGAAACGTCGTGAAAATGAATGCCCGAGCGGGTAGCCTACGAGTCCGTAGAGGCGGTGGGTGGTCGGTTGCTTGCTGTCCATGGCGGAGGTTTTATGCGCAAAGTTAAGGATTTATTCATTAATAATGGCTAAATTTGCGGTTATGAATGAGCTTGAATCTCTCTATGAATTGCTGACGGGCAGTGCGCCCAGCTCGGTGGTGCCGCTGGCCGGCGAAGGGTCGGCGCGGCGTTATTGGCGGCTGACGGGCGTGCGCGATGTCGTGGGCACTGTCGGCACGTCGCGCCGCGAAAATGATGCTTTCGTCTATCTCTCCGGCTTTTTCCGCGCACACGGCCTTCCGGTGCCCGAGGTGCTGGCGGTGTCGGCCGACGGTATGACTTACCTCCAGCAGGATGTCGGCGACACGTCGCTCTATTCGCTCATCGCAGCCGCGGGCGGCGACTGGCCGGCGGTCGAACCGCTGCTGCATCGTGTCATGGAGCTGTTGCCGCGCTTTCAGACGTCGGCATCGGATGTGTCGTTCGACCTCTCGCGCTGCTATCCGCGCCAGGCCATGGATCGCCGCGCTGCCATGTGGGATCTCAACTATTTCAAATACTGCTTCCTGAAACCCTCGGGCGTGGAGTTCGACGAGGACCGTCTCGAGGACGATTTTCAGGCTCTCGCCGAAGCGGCCGCCGACAATCCCGACGGCCTGCTGATGCTCCGCGACTGCCAGTCGCGCAACGTGATGATCGACGGCAGTGACAACCCGTATTTTATTGATTTTCAGGGCGCGCGTTTCGGCGACGGCCTCTACGACGTGGCCTCGTTTGTCTGGCAGGCCCGCGCCGGTTTCCCGGCCGAACTGCGCGAACGGCTCGTGGACACTTACCGCTCGGCTCTCGCACGTGAGCTGGGCTATGAGCCCGCCGGTTTCAGCCGCCGCCTCGAGGTGATGGTGCTCTTCCGCATCCTCCAGACGCTCGGCGCCTACGGCTTCCGCGGCTTCGTAGAGCATAAGGCGCAGTTCCTTACCACCATACCGCAGGCTATCGCCAATCTCCGCGAGTCGCTCGAACGCCTGCCCGACGGCTTCGTGCCCTATCTTGCCGAAGTGCTTCGCACGATGACTTCTCTGCCTCGCTTCGCTGCCCGTGGCGATGCCGACGGCCTCACGGTCACGGTGATGAGCTTTTCTTATAAGAAGGGGATGCCGGAGGATGCGAGCGGCAACGGCGGCGGATTCGTTTTCGACTGCCGCGGCATGCACAATCCGGGCCGCTACGAGCAGTATAAACCGCTCACCGGCCGCGACCGCCCCGTGATCGAGTTCCTTGAGCAACGGGGTGAGATACAGCCTTTTCTCGAACATTGCTACGCGCTCGTCGACCCCTCGGTGGAGTGCTACATGCGCCGCGGATTCACCGATCTGATGGTGTGCTTCGGCTGTACCGGCGGCCGTCATCGGTCGGTCTACGGTGCCGAGCACATGGCGCGACATCTCTCGGAGCGCTATGGCGTGCGAGTCAGGCTCGTGCATCGCGAGCAGGGGATAGAAGAAGTGTTTCAACCTGTCAGCAGCATCCGCCCATGAAAGCCATGATATTTGCCGCAGGTCTGGGCACGCGTCTGCGTCCGCTCACCGACACTCTCCCCAAGGCGCTGATGGATGTGGGCGGCAAGCCGGCGTTGCAGCGTGTCATTGAGCGTCTTAAGGCTGCCGGCATCACGGAAATGGTGGTGAATGTGCATCATTTCCCTGACAAGATCATCAGTTTTCTGCGCGACAACGGCAATTTCGGCGTCGATATACGCGTGAGCGACGAGCGCGACCTCTTGCTCGACACCGGCGGCGGCCTGCTGAAGGCGATGCCGCTGCTCGGCGCCGACGAGCCGGTGCTGCTTCACAATGCCGACATAGTGAGCGATTTCCCCATCTCGGCTATGATCTCGTCCCACGAAGCCACGGGCGCCGACGCAACATTGCTTGTGGCCGACCGGTCGTCGTCGCGCCGCCTGCTTTTCGATGCTTCCGGACGGATGCAGGGCTGGAAAAATATGACCACGGACGAAGTGCGCCCCGCCGGATGTGACGTCACCGGCCTTGTGCCGCTCGCCTTTGGCGGCGTCCACATCGTGAGTCCGACGCTCTTCCCGCTGCTCTACGATTACGGGAGCCGCAGCGGGGAGGTGTTTTCGATCACTCCGTTCTACGTCGATGCCTGCCGCACGTCTGATTTACAGGTTTTTATGCCGTCGGCGCACTATCGCTGGTTCGACATCGGCCGGCCCGAATCGCTGCGCGCCGCCTCCGCTACGTTTGCGGGCGAATAGCCTCGTTCGCTTTTGCAATATTTAACCAATTTGTCGTCGGTTTATGCTTTTGGCGATGCCAAATGGGTTAAATGTTGTTAAATTTGGCCAAATTGAATAATTATTGATTCGATTTTATGAAAGTGTCTTGAAAATGTTACAATAATTAAACTTTTTTCTTTTGCATAATGTGTAACTTTGCATCGTCTTAAACCACTTAATTACATTCTTATGAGGAAACTTTTACTTCTATTAACTACATTACTCTCTTTCTCTTCTGCCTTCGCGCAGGATCCGGTGGTGTCTATTACCACGACGAAAGAAAATCAAAGTACTGTAAACAAAACAAACCAGTACACTACCAGTGTGTCAGCGGCTCTTGTTAATTCTTCTGACAATACTCAAACCTGGTCAACCTATGGATTCAGTTCCAATAATAATGGATGGAAGAACATTCGTTGTGGTAACAAAAATGCTGCAGCGGCAGGTTATACCGCAACAGTAACAACGGATTTTGCAATTAGCGCAGCGGTAAATAAAGTAACCATCACTCTCGCTCGTTTCCAGACCGGTGTGACCGACAAAATCACATCTATAAAGCTACTCATGGCTGATGATGCTTCTATGACAAATCCTACAGAAGTAGGTTCGGTTACTGATTTTACAGATTTCCTTGCTCTTACAAAGACAAGTTCATCAGCAACACCGACCAGCACTTGTACATACGATTTTACTGTATCTGATCCTGTTGCCGGAAAATATTATCAGTTGGCATTTGAAATGCCTAAAACCACAAACAACGGTGTAGTCGGACTCCTTCAGATTGACTACTATGGTGTATTAGATGCCGATGCTGTTGCGGCTCCTATAATCACGCTTGGCGAAAACAATTTGGTTAGCTTGAGCCAGGAAGATGGAGCTAACATTTATTATACCACTGACGGTGTTACTGAACCGACTGTGTCGTCGACAAAATATGATGCTCCGTTCGCTATTTCAGCTATAACAACCGTAAAAGCTGTCGCTGAATCCGGTGGCAAAATGAGTTCTGTTACAACAAAGACTCTTAAGCCCAATTTGGTAGTGAATATTGCAGAGTTTATTGCAGTAGCTAACACTGAGGCAACAAAGATCAACACTCCGCTTACAGCCATTTATCAGTGTGGCCGCAACCTCTATCTCACTGATGGCACAGACTATATCCTTTCCTACAACTCAGGAAATGTCCAGGCTGTTACCGATCTCGCTGCGCAGAATGGCGATCAGATCCGTTTCATGACCGGTTCATACAAGCTTCAGGCCGGACTACCCGAAATAATTCCCTCGGCTGTCGGTGAGAAATCTGCCGGCACAGCTGTCGAACCGCAAGAACTCGCTATCGAGGAACTCAGCAACGATATCCTCAACACCTACGTGAAAATCACCGGTGTGAACATCGTGGCTGCTGCTGATGCAAACAACTACACTGCCACCGACGAAACAGGCAGCATCACGATCTACAACACATTCAGCAATGCTACCTATTATCCCAACGCTATCACTCTTCCCGACGGAACTACCGGTAACACCGTTCCCGAAGGCGAAGGTTTCACCGTATATGGTTTCGTAAGCTGCTACAACTCTACATTGCAGATCACTCCTATCCGTTTCGAAGGCGGCACAGTGATGGAAACCGTCGCAACTCCCGTATTCAATCCTGTATCAGGAACAGCTCTCAATGCCGGTGATGAAATCACTATCACTTGCGCAACTGAAGGCGCCACTATCTACATTGCTTTTGATAACGAAACACCCACCACGTCTTCGCAGGTTTACGACGGCGCTCTCGTCTTCTCTGAAAATGTCAAGATCAACGCTATTGCCGTAAAAGAAGGCATGCTTGACTCCGATGTCGCTACCGCAAGCTATACTCTTAAAGTGGCCGGTGAGGAAACCGCAATGTTTGATTTCACCACGACCGGCAATGCCGCATCGCTCACCGAAAGCTCTGTTAGCGCCACGGCCGATGATAAGGTTACAACTAATGTGCTCACCGATGCCGTGTTTACAAACGGTCCTGTAGCGCTTACTGTCAATAAGGGTTCTGAGGGAACCAATGATCCGAGATGGTGGAGTGAAAAAAGCGACAACAATATCCGTGCTTACAAAAACAATGAGATTTCCGTATTCCTCATTGAAGATGGCTACCGCATCGAATCCGTTACTTTCTCACAGATTACTGGCAGCGCAAGCTGGGCTACAAGCTGGGCCATCACTCCTGCCGATGGCACATTGAATGGTAAAGTATGGACAGCCGCTGCTAATTCGCTCGTCAACAGTGTTGAATTCGTTCCCGCCGCAGCATCACGTATCGCCAAGATCGAAGTGAAATATGTGGCTGACGAAAACGGCGTTCAGGGTATCGAGGATATCGTCAACGACAATGCCAACGCCCCCGTTGAATACTACAACCTCCAGGGCATCCGCGTCAACGGCGACAACCTCACCCCCGGCATCTACATCCGCCGTCAGGGCACCGAAGTCACCAAAGTTTACGTAAGATAATCCAACCCCACTCCCATATAAAAGGAGCGCCCCGGCGCTCCTTTTTTTTACCCTATCTTTATGCTCGAAAAATTACAACTCCCCATCATGCGCCTCAGCAACAGCGTTGATGATTATCTGAAGAAGTATGGCGGCTATCTAGTGAATGACAACGTCAAAAACGGAATGGATATCGAAGTAAAATACACACATCAATTTGGGAATGATCGCTCAGGTGATGTTGCCGAGTTGGCCGATACACATTCTGACGTGCCCACTGATACCAATCCGCATGTCGAACTTTCGGCCGCTTTCTGTCAGATCCTCTGGCTGATGCTCTATTATGCGTTAAATCATATTGATAAAGAGATCATTGCCAAACAATGTGAAATTAAGAATCCGGATAAAAAACACCAACTCCGCCAAATCATTTCTTCGGGCGAACTGTCGGCGATGCCCGGCATAAATAAAGAAGAAAAAGCGATGCTCAACTATATGCGCAATGTGCTTAACAGTGATGATGGCCATATACTCTCTACGGTGGAGAATTTCCTGCCACGGCTTAAAAACGGGCATCTTTCTTATCGTGAGATGCTGGAGTTGCATTGCGAGTTCCCGATGAATGACGTTTATGACCTCATGGTCAACGGTGCCTATTCATTCGGAGTGGTCTTTATACTTTTTCATGAACATGGACACTACAGCAATGAAAACAGTTTGAGCAAAGCCGAAATCCGGAATAACGCGATGGTTCTCGAATATAGCGCTGATATCGTAGCCATGCTTAATGCCATAGAGTCAACAGATGAGCATAGCCGTGAATTGAAAAGTTTTTGCATCGGCGCTATCGGTGCCATACTCTGTTCGCGCTGGATAGGCAGCGATATCCCCGACGACGGCATACACCCCGATGAATTTGATCGGCTGGATAAGATAGTCGGTGAAGTGGAGCGCTCGGGCAAACTCAATGATGAGGAAATGGCGAAGCTGCATCATGTCCTCGAGCAGTGGAAATTGCTTTTCGCCTCGCTGTAACCCCATCATTTTCAAACTGCCGACCGCGTTGTGCGGTGCCGGCTGAAGGGTTATTCTTCGGTCGGCTCTAAGTCCTCGTCGGTCGACGAGGCTTCGCGCAGACGTTTGGATGCCTTCACGCCTAATTTCCGGAGATTTTCGGCACGTGTGATGAGGTTGCCGCGTCCGTCACGTAGTTTGTTCATGGCGCCGTCGTAGGCTGTGCGGGCTGCCGTCAGACCCTTCTCGATGCGTTCCATGTCGGTGACGAAGCCTACGAATTTATCATACATCTGACCTGATTTTTCGGCTATATCGATGGCGTTGCGCGTCTGGCGGTCGTGGCTCCACAGCTGGCTGATGAGGCGCAACGACCCTACGAGCTGCGTCGGCGACACGATGAGCACTCGCTTGTCGTAGGCTTTCTGCCACAGCGTCGGATCCAGCGTCATGGCTGCCGAATAAGCCCCCTCGTTGGGGATGAACATCATCACGAAATCGAGCCGCTCACGACCCACATAGTCCTGATAGCTCTTGTCGCTCAGCTCGTTGATATGTTTCACCACCGACGCCAGATGCAGCTTGCCCTGCGCTTCCTGCTGCTCGGGATCCTCGGCGTTGACATAGTCGGTGAATGCGGTGAGCGACACTTTCGAGTCGATGACCATGGCGCGGCCGTCGGGGTAGTGCACAACCACGTCTGGACGCAGCATGCGGCCGGCCTCGTCGCGCAGCACGCTGCCGTCGGGCGCCGTCGTCTCCTGCACGGTGAACTCTTCGCCCTTGCGCAGGCCGGAGCGCTCGAGGATCGACTCGAGGACAAATTCGCCCCAGTCGCCCTGCTTCTTGGAGTTGCCGCGAAGGGCGGTGGCCAGCTCGCGCGCCTCGCGCCCGATACTGTTGTTGGCCTCGATGAGGTCTTTGATCTTCTCCTGCAGCGAGAAGCGCTCGCGGGCTTCGGTGTTGTAGCATTTGGTCACATCTTCGCGGAAGCGGTCGATGTCGTCCTTCAGCGGCTTCAGTATCTCGCCCATGCGCTGCTCGTTCTGCTCGCGCAGGGCAGTGGAGTGCTGCCGCATGATGTCGTTGGCCAGCACCTTGAAGCTGTCCTCGTTTTGCCGCAGCATCTCTTTCTGCTGCTGCTCGGCCGTCTTTCTGGCCTCCTCGGTCTGCGCCTTGAACTCGTCGAAGCGCTGCCTGAGATTGTCGGCTTCGGCACGGCATTTCACGAGCTCATCGTGCTCCGAGGCCAGCTGCTGCTCGGCGTCGCGGGTGGCGGCGGCCGCTTTTTCGGCGGCGGCTTCAGCGTCGGCGAGGCGCCGGATGAGGGCACTGTTGCGTTCTTCGGCAACGGCACGGGCCGAATCGGCCGTCGCGCGGGCGCTTTCCGATGCCGAGGCTTTGCGCATCATGGTAAGCACGGCGATAATGAGAAGGCAGCACAGGGCTGCAAGAATGATCAGGGCAGATGTCATGGCGTAGGTTGATTGTTGATTGGAGGATTCAATAATTATATGTGTAAAGGTAGTGAAAAAAAAAGCAATTGTCAACTTTTATGATTAACTTTGCACGGATAAGTGTGACTATAAGCAATATGATAAATACTTTCGATGTCATTAAAAAAGCGCGTAATGATGCAAACTATTGATATTGATGGCGTAGAATTGCATTATGAGGTGTCGGGCTCCGGCTACCCCATGATACTCATGCACGGCTGGGGCTGCAATCACACTACGGTAGCGTCGATAGCCGCCGTGGCCGCACGCAGTCACACCGTCTACAGTGTCGATTTCCCCGGCTTCGGCAGCTCGCCTGAGCCTCCCGAAGTGTGGGGCGTGGAGCAATACACTCGTCTGATCGAGGAAATGGCCCGGCGCCTCGGCCTCAAAGCGCCAGTGCTTGCCGGACACTCCTTCGGAGGCCGCGTGGGCATACTCTTCGCCTCGCGCAACGAGGTGTCGAAGCTCATCCTCATCGACGCCGCCGGCGTGAAGCCGCGCCGCAGCCTGAAATATTATTTCAAGGTCTACAGCTTCAAAGCCATGAAGCATCTGACGCGCCTGCTGCTCGGCCGCAAGCGTGCCGAAGCGCGCATCGAAGCCGCCCGCGCCCGCCGCGGCTCGTCGGACTACGCCTCCTCGACGCCCCGCATGCGGGCCATTCTCAGCCGATGTGTCAACGAAGATCTGCGCTTCGTGATGCCATCGATCAAAGCGCCTACACTCCTCATCTGGGGCGAGAACGACACCGCCACGCCGATGCGCGATGCCCGCATCATCGAGCGCCTCGTCCCCGGCGCCGGTCTCGTCAGCTTCCCCGGCTGCGGCCACTACAGTTTCCTCGACAATCCGGTGCAGTTTGCCGCTGTGCTCAACAGTTTCCTCCAGTCTTGATAATTCTTAAACACGACAATGTCAACAGCTCTGATTATAATATGTGTGATAGCCGCCGCAGCGGCAGCGGCCAATATGGTGGCCGAATATATCCGCGTCATCATGATGATGCAGCAGAACTCCTACCGCCCCGACCGCTACATGCGCTGGCTCCGTTCATCGGGCGACTCCACGTCCTATCCCCGCATCGTGGGCATGCTGGTGTTCTTCGGCTCGCTGGCCACTTTCACGGCTCCCGTCTGGGGATTCATCCTCATGGCCCTCTTCGGCGCGGGCTCGGCTCTGACGCTTTTCAACAGGAAATATAAGAAACCGATAGTGTGGACGCCGCGCGTGCGCCGTATCTTCTCCGTGATGTTGGTGCTGTCGGTGATCATCGTAGCCGGCGCCTCCGTGTGGGGCTTCCTTGGCGGCAACGGCGCCGAATCGGCATTCCTTTATGGAACCGTGGCGCTGACCGGCCTCTACTGCGCATCGCACATGGTGGTGCTCGCCGCCGTGCACCTGCTCTCGCCCGTCGAACGCCGCATCAACCGCCATTATTACGACGAGGCCGCTTCAATCCTCGCTTCGATGCCCGGCCTGAAGGTGGTGGGCATCACCGGCAGCTATGGCAAGACGAGCACCAAACACTATCTCCACCGCATCCTCTCGGAGCATTTCGAGACGCTGATGACCCCCGGCAGCTACAACACCACGCTCGGCGTCATCCGCACGGTGCGCGAGATGATGAAACCCTACACCGAAGTGTTCATCTGCGAGATGGGCGCCAAGCAACGCGGCGACATCAAAGAGATTTGCGACCTCGTGCACCCCGACATGGGCATCGTCACGGCCGTCGGCCCGCAGCACCTCGAATCGTTCAAGACCATCGACAATGTGCAGGCCACAAAGTTTGAGCTCGTCGACGCCCTCCCTGAAGACGGCCTCGCCGTAGTCAACAACGATTTCGCTCCCATAGCCTTGCGCAAGGTCGACAACGTCGAATGTCTCCGCTATGCCGTCAAGGATGCCGATGCCGATTACCACGCCTCCGACATAGCCTACGGCCGCAACGGCACCGACTTCACCATCATAGGCCCCGGCACTGAGATGCGCCTGCACACCCGCCTGGTGGGCGAATGCAACGTGTCAAACCTCCTCGCCGCCGTCATCATAGCCATCCGCCTGGGCGTGCCCGCCGACCGTATACGCCGCGCCGTGGAGCGCATCGAGCCTGTCGAGCACCGTCTGAGCATGAAGCGCACGGCCGGTGGAATAACCATTATCGACGACGCCTTCAACTCCAACCCTTCCGGCTCGGCAATGGCTCTCGACGTGCTCCGCGCCATGGACAGCGGACGCCGCATCATCATCACCCCCGGCATGATCGAGCTGGGCGACCGCCAGTATGAGCTCAACCGCGACTTCGGCGCCGGTATCGCCCGCTCGGCCGACATTGCCATCGTGGTCGGCGAATACAACCGCGAGGCGATAGTGGAGGGGATAGGCAGCGTCGGCAATTCCGGCATCGAGGTGATCGAAGCTCCCACCTTCGCCGACGCCCAGCGCCGTCTCGCCGCCATAGTCCGCGCCGGCGACACCGTGCTCTACGAAAACGATCTCCCCGACACATTCAAATGATATATATCCTCTAAAAAATACATTCAACGAAAATGAAAACAAATATCGGAGTGTTTTTCGGCGGTTGCTCCACCGAACATGAAATATCGGTGATCTCGGCCTCGCAGGCCATGAGTGCCATTGACCGCTCGGTCTACGATGTGACGCCCGTCTACATCACCAAACAGGGTCAGTGGTACACCGGCGATGCCCTCTTCGACGTGGCCAACTACCGCGATATCCCAGCGCTGCTCTCGAAATGCCGCAAGGTGTATATGCGCCCTGAAAAAGGCGATTTCAACATCTACGAATGCCGCCACCGCATGTTCGGCTCGGAAGTGGTGACCCGCCTCGACGTGGCCATCCCCGTGCTCCACGGCTCGTATGGCGAGGATGGTACCTTCGAAGGCGTCCTCGACGCCATAGGCATCCCTTATGCCGGCTGCAACGTGCTCGCTTCGGCCAACGGCATGGACAAGATCACCATGAAGATGATTCTTCAGGCATGCAATGTGCCGGTGGTCGACTATGTATGGTTCACCGACGGCCAGTGGGCTGCCGACAGCACCTCTATCCTCGACGATATCGAACGCCGCCTCGGTTATCCCGTGATCGTGAAGCCGGCCAACCTCGGCTCGAGCGTCGGCATCGGCCGCGCCGCCGACCGCGACCAGCTCAAAGAGCGCATCGACACGGCCGAACAGTATTCGACCCGCATCATCGTGGAGCACATGGTCGAAAACCTTCACGAAGTCAACTGCTCGGTGCTCGGCGATTGCGACGATTACATCACCTCCGTTTGCGAAGAGCCGATCAAGAGCGGCGAGATCCTCTCGTATGAAGACAAATACATGGGCGGCACCAAAGGCGCCAAGGGCATGCAGGCATCGCAGAAACGCATCCCCGCCGACCTCCCCCAGGACGTCAGCGACCGCATCCGCTTCCTTGCCGGCGAGACATTCCGCGTGCTCTCGTGCCACGGCGTGAGCCGCGTCGACGTGATCATGGACGCCGACAACGGCCGCATTTATGTCAACGAGATCAACACCATCCCCGGCTCGCTCTCGTTTTACCTCTGGGAAGCATCGGGCATACCCTTCGATAAACTGATGGACCGCCTCGTCAAGCTCGCACTCAAGCGCCAACGTCAGCTCGACATGAAAGTGCGCTCCTACGACCAGAACATCTTCTCGCTCGGCGGCGGCGTCAAAGGCGCCAAGGGCACAAAAGGCGTCAAATAATTAGCGCTCATTTCGAAAAAGCGGTTGCACAATTGAAAAATAATCCCTACCTTTGCACCCGCTATACAATACAAAACCAATTTAATTAACTAATTTAATGGCAACAAAAATCAGATTACAGCGTCATGGTCGTAAGAACTATGCGTTTTATCCCATTGTAATCGCCGATAGCAGGGCACCACGAGATGGTAAATTTATTGAAAGGATAGGTTCCTATAATCCGAACACTAATCCTGCTACAGTAACTTTGAATTTCGAACGGGCTTTGTATTGGGTGAATGTAGGCGCACAGCCCACTGACACAGTTCGCACCATTCTTTCACAGGAAGGCGTGCTTCTCATGAAGCATCTTCAGGGCGGTGTGA
Source organism: uncultured Porphyromonadaceae bacterium (assembly GCA_902489785.1). Lineage (GTDB taxonomy): Bacteria > Bacteroidota > Bacteroidia > Bacteroidales > Muribaculaceae > Paramuribaculum. The sequence goes on along the minus strand of CABUBG010000027.1, from coordinate 9,304 downwards.
AAAAAGGCGCTTTCGACGAAGCTGAAGCTCAGCGTCGTTTCGAGGCCTGGAAACAGAAAAAACAGGCTGCTGTCGAAACAGTTCGCAGCACTGTAGCCAACGCTAAGGAAGCCGCCGCAAAACAGCGTCTTGCCGACGAACAGGCTAAAAACGCAGCTAAGGCTGAAGCCGTAGCTAAGAAGAAAGCCGAAATCGCCGCCGCAAAAGCTGAAGCCGAAGCTGCTGCCGCAGCTGAAGCCGCTACCGCAGAAGCCGCTGCTCCTGCTGCTGAAGAGGCTGCCGCTGAATAAGCGAGCGTCCATACCTCATTTATTAAGGCTCTTGGTCAATCAACGACCGGAGCCTTAATTTTTTGTACGTCGTTCAATTATAGTATGCCGGATATTTAGTAACTCCCCATCCGCCGGCGCCTTCAGCGCGGTTTTTAGCCCTTATCCGATAAATCGGCACAATGATTTGGAATGTGAACTTGGTGGTTTCGCAAAATAAGGCTAATTTTGCAAGTTGAAAATAATACCATATAATAAATTATATATCCGTTACAGGCTATGGCAGAAAACGAATTAGAAGAAACGCAAGAAAAGAAAGGCTTGAATTTTGTTGAACAGATTGTGTGGGATGACCTTCAGGCCGGTAAAAACGGCGGACGACTCAACACTCGTTTCCCGCCCGAACCTAACGGCTATCTACATATCGGACACGCCAAAGCGATCTGCATGGACTTCGGCGTGGCTGAGAAATTCGGCGGTACATGCAACCTGCGCTTCGACGACACCAACCCCGTGAAGGAGGATGTGGAATATGTCGACTCGATTCGCGAGGATATCCACTGGCTCGGCTTCGACTGGGGCGACCGCGAGTATTATGCAAGCGATTACTTCCCCCGGCTCTACGATCTGGCTATCCGTCTGATCAAGGAGGGCAAGGCTTATGTCGACGACCAGACCTCGGAGCAGATAGCACAGCAGAAAGGCACGCCGACAGTGCCCGGCACCGAGAGCCCGTTCCGCAACCGCTCTGTTGAGGAAAACCTCGACCTTTTCGAACGCATGAACAAAGGCGAGTTTGACGAAGGCTCACGCGTGCTTCGCGCAAAGATCGACATGGCAAGCGACAACATGCACTTCCGCGACCCGATCATGTACCGCATCATCAAGCACCCGCATCACCGCACCGGCACGAAGTGGAACGTCTACCCCATGTACGACTTCGCCCACGGCCAGAGTGACTATTTCGAAGGCGTCACCCACTCGATATGCACCCTTGAGTTCGTACCTCACCGCCCGCTCTATGAGTATTTCGTCAAAGAGCTTGCCGACGAGTCCTACTGCCCCCGACAGATCGAGTTCAACCGCCTCAACCTCACTTACACCGTGATGAGCAAGCGCAAGCTTCTCCAGCTCGTGAAGGAGGGGCTCGTAGCAGGATGGGACGATCCCCGCATGCCGACCATCTCGGGTATGCGCCGCCGCGGTTTCACTCCGCGCTCGATCCGCAACTTCATCGACAAGATCGGCTACACCAAATATGAGGCTCTCAACAGCGTATCGCTCCTTGAGCATGCCGTGCGCGAGGATCTCAACGCCATATCCACGCGCGTGATGGCCGTGATGAATCCCGTGAAGGTGATCATCACCAACTATCCCGACGACAAGGAGGAGATGGTCGAAATGGAAAACAACCCCGAAGATCCGACAGCAGGCACACACACCATGCCGTTCTCGCGTGAGATCTATATCGAGCGCGACGACTTCATGGAAAATCCGCCCAAGAAGTTCTTCCGCCTCGCCCCCGACGGCGAAGTGCGCCTGAAAGGTGCCTACATCATCAAATGCACCGGCGTGAATAAGGATGCCGAAGGCAACATCGAAGAGATCTACTGCACCTACGACCCCGACACCCGCAGCGGCCTCCCCGGCAGCATGCGCAAGGTGAAAGGCACGCTCCACTGGGTGTCGGCACGTCACGCTGTCGATGCTACGGCCCGTCTCTACGACCGCCTTTTCGAAGTGGAAAACCCCGCCGCTGAGCCCGACCGTGATTTCCGCGAGATGCTCAACCCCGACTCGCTCAAAGTGGTCGAAGGCATCAAAGTGGAGCCCTTCCTCGCTTCGACGGCCAAACCGCTTGAACACTTCCAGTTCCAGCGCGTGGGCTATTTCACCCCCGATAAGGATTCCACTCCCGAGCATCTGATCTTCAACCGCACAATAGCGCTGAAGGATAGCTGGGAGAAGGCTCAGAAAAAGTGATAAGATGGACGACGAGCAGCCCGACGAACTGAAAAAACTCTATGATGATTTTGTCGACGCCCTCCGCAAGGGTGCCGACATGTCGTCGTTCAGCAAGGACGACCTGCTCGATATCTACGACTATTCGCGCGGCATCCCCGACGACTATGTAGGGCTTGAGGCTCTGCTCGCCGGCATACGCTATTTCCCTCGCAGCCGCGACATGCGCAAGCGCATAGCCCTCTACATGCACGATCTCGGGCAGGATGATCTTGCCGAACGTGCGGCCGAACGTCTCCCCGATTCGTCGGTGATCAGGCTCTGCAACCGTATCGCCGACCTCGACACTCTGCCCGACGACAATGCCCGTTATCAGGCTCTGTTTGCCGGCGTCCCCAAGCAGTCGCTTGAGGATGGCGATATCCTTTATATCGTCGACATGCTCAACTCCGGCGGACAGGCGCCTCTCGTTGAAAAATTCAGCAAGGAGATAGCCGAACTGAGCCAGTACCCCACCACCGTCTATCATGAGCTCTACCGTAACGCTCTCGACGCCCGCGACTATCAGCGCGCTCTCGGCTATGCCGTCCGTCTTACCGAGATGGAGCCTTTCAACCTGCGCTTCTGGATCGATCTGGCCAATCTGCAGAATAACGCCCTCGGCGACCCTCATTCCGCGCTCGAAACCATTGAATACGCGCTCGCCATCGATCCGGATTCCACCGAGGCTTTGCTGTCACGGGCCAATGCCCTCTACAATACCGATGTCGACGCATCGCGTGCCATCGTTTCCGATCTGATGAAAAAGGATCCCGACGATGCCCCGACGATCTATTTCTTCGCTCACCTCGAATTTCACGACGGTCATCAGGACAAAGCCCTCGCCTTGATGCGCAAATACCGCTCGCTCGTCGCCGAGCCCGACCGCGATTATTTCGACACCATCTTCACCTATGTCACAGATGAGATCCCTCGCGATATTCACCGCGATTTCATGAAGTTTGTCAGTCATTGTACCTCTGAGATGCTTGTGCAGTGGTGTGCCGATCTGTCCTACAACAAGCTCTATGGCGGCGTGGTCGAACTTGCCGCCACCGGGCTGATCAACATGGTTGACGATACTCTTCTCCTGATGGTGTGCGAGGCTTATTTCCATCTCAATCGCTACGACGATGTCATGCAGCTCATCATGGAGCAGCGCTGTCAGTCCGACGATCCGACGGATCTGCCGCTTCATCTATTCTATGCCTATTCGCTGGCTCTTATAGTGAAAGGGGAGAACGCCCGCTTTGCATCTCTTGGGGTGATAGCGCTTGATAAGCACGGCAACGATGCGATGTCGCCGGAGATGCCGGTGGCTTCACGGCTTATGTGCGAAGCCTCTAAGGCACATCTTGTGCGCCTGCTCCATTACGTGTACGGCTCTGGGCCGGCGGAAATATCAGCCGACGATATCAATCTTTTTATTCGCTGATCCTCTCTCAGACGTAGGGATTTGTGCGCTCTTCCTCGCCGATCGTTGTCGGGGCGCCATGTCCGGGATACACTTTTGTCTCGGGCGGCAATGTGAAGAGCCGGCGGCGGATGCTGTCGATGAGCTGCCTGTGATCTCCACCCGGCAGGTCGGTGCGTCCGATGCCGGAGCGGAACAGTGCGTCGCCCGTGATCACAAATCCCGATTCCGGACAATAATATGCCACGGAGCCGGCCGAATGTCCCGGCACACAGATCACATGCAGGGTCTCGTCGCCCAGAGGTATCACCTCGTTGTCGGCGAGCTGACGGCTTATCCGCAGCGGCTGCGGCGCCGGCATGCGCAGGCGGAACATCTGCGACTGTGCATCGCGGGCCTGTCCCAGCGGTGCGTCGGCGGCATGCGCCATGGCCTCCAGCCCGTAGGTGTCGCGGATGAATTCGTGGCCGAATGTGTGGTCGATATGCAGATGGGTGTACAGCAGATATTTTAGGCGGATGTCGTTGCGGGTGATAAAGTCGGCGAACGTGCGCCGTTCGCTTTCCGACGACATGCCCGGATCGATCACCGCGCCTTCGTGGCTCACCGGGTCCCAGACCACATAAGTCTTTTCACCGAATAGATTGAATTCAAATGATTGCAGATTCATAGCTCTACGTATAGGAGATGTTTTGTCGTGAAATATTCTTCAGTGAAGAAGTCGGAGAGCGGGACGTCGAGCACGGGCCTTTTCGTGGCCTTGATCTCTTCGGTCAGATCGCCCCCTTTCAGACATAACAATCCATTGGGCAAACGGTTGTTGTCGGTGGGAGAAATGTTGCGTTTCACCAGCGGCACAAGCTTGTCGAGCGTCATCACCGCGCGGCTCACCGTGAAGTCGAATTTATCATGACATTCGCCTATGTCGCCATGCTGGAATGTGACGTTCTCCAGTCCGGTGGCTTCGGCTATCGCACGCGCCACATTGATTTTCTTGCCTATGCGGTCGATGAGGTGAAACCGGCACTCCGGCCATAATATGGCCAGCGGGAGGCCGGGGAAGCCGCCGCCGGTGCCCATGTCGAGAAAGCGCGTCCCGTCGGCGGGTGTCATGAACTTGGCTATCGAAAGCGAGTGGAGGATGTGGTGCTCGTAGATATTGTCGATATCCTTGCGCGACACTACGTTGATCTTCTCGTTCCATTCCCTGTAGAGAGGGCCGAGCATCTCGAATTGCTCTTTCTGCTCGTCGCTCAGCGAGGGGAAATAATTGAATATGATGTTGTGCATCGGTTGGTGTTTGGTGGTATTGCTACAGATTTGCATGCAAATTTAGCATTTTATTCTTACCTTTGATGTCGATTCGGCAAACAGTTTGCTGCTCGCCGTACCGAAAACTCGATTATTTCTGAATGATCATGGTGAAAATTGGACAATGGAACACGCTCCCCGTGAGCCGCACGGTTGATTTCGGAGTGTATCTCGACGGAGGAAACACGGAGATACTGCTGCCGGCACGTTACATCGAAGGCACTCTCACGCCGGGGCAGGAGGTGGAAGTGTTTGTTTATACCGATTCCGAGGACCGGATCATCGCCACGACGGAGCATCCTTTTGCCACAGTAGGTGAGGTGGCGTTTCTAAGGGTGAAGGCCGTTGACCGCATCGGCGCGTTTCTTGACTGGGGACTGATGAAGGATCTGCTGGTGCCGTTCCGCGAACAGCGGGCGCGCATGCGCGAAGGCGGTGTCTATCCCGTTTACGTCTATCTCGATGATGCCTCGAAGCGTGTGGTGGCGTCGGCTAAAATCGAGAAGTTTATCGGCAATGTGATCCCGCGTTACAGCAAGGCCGACAAGGTGCGCGCTCTCGTGTGGCGCACGACCCCTGTAGGGCTGTCGTGCATCGTCGACAATCTCCACTACGGCATGCTCTACACCAACGAAACATTCATGAATCTCGAGCCGGGGATGGTGATTGACGCCTGGGTACACCGCCTGCGTCCCGACGGCAAGATCGATTTGCGCCTGGCGCCTCCGGCTTCCGGTCGCTTGCGCTCGGAACAGTTGGCCGATATTATCCTTGAACAGCTGACAATCAGTGGCGGAGCGCTCCCCTTATCCGACAAATCGAGCCCCGAAGAGATTAAAAAGGCTTTCCAATGCAGCAAGCGCGATTTCAAACAGGCCGTGGGCCATCTTCTTAAGGACGGAAAAATTGCTTTGGATGAGCGTGGAATTTCACTTTTAGCCAATTAAACGGCCGAAAATACAGAAAAAATTCGCATCTTTGCAGTCTAATTAATATTAATTCTATTTATTTCTTGATAATGGAGTTTTCAGTAAATCAGATCGCCCAGATGTGCAATGGCATCGTCGAAGGCGATGGAGAAGTGAAAATAAACACTATAGCTAAAATTGAAGAGGGCCATCCCGGCGCTATTTCATTCCTTGCCAATCCTAAATACACTCATTACATCTACACAACCGGATCGTCGGCTGTGCTGGTGAGCAACGATTTCGTGCCCGAACAGCCTGTCACAACCACTCTTATCCGTGTGGCTGATCCCTATGCCACTGTCGCACATCTGCTCACCACGGTTCAGCAGATGACCACACCGCAGGTGAAAGGCATCGAGCAGCCGTGTCATATTGCCGAAGGTGTCGTTGTCGACGATGAGAGTTACATCGGCGCTTTTGCCTATATCGGACGGGGCGTTAAGCTCGGCCGCGGTGTGAAGATATATCCGCAGGTTTATGTAGGCGACGGCTGTTCGATCGGCGACGGCACGATCCTCTATTCCGGAGTGAAGGTGTATCACGGATGCACCATTGGCAACAATTGCATCCTGCATTCAGGCGTCGTGATCGGTGCCGACGGTTTCGGATTCGCTCCCACAGCCGAAGGCTACGACAAAATTCCGCAGATTGGCAATGTGGCCATCGCCGATAATGTCGAGATCGGTGCCAACACCACCATCGACCGCGCCATGATGGGCAGCACGCGCATCGAAAAGGGCGTGAAACTCGACAACCTCATTCAGATAGCTCACAATTGCCGCGTGGGCAGCAACACCGTTATGGCTTCGCAGGCCGGTGTCGCCGGCTCGACTAAGGTGGGCAGCTGGTGCATGATCGGAGGCCAGGTCGGTCTCGCAGGACACATCACCGTGGGCGACGGTGCTCAAATTGCCGCACAGTCTGGTACAGCCAAAAGTGTCGAACCCGGAGCACGTCTGTTCGGTTCGCCCGCAATGGATCTCAAAGCCTACGGCCGTCAGGCCGTCTCCATCAAGCGCTTGCCTGATCTCATCAAGCGCGTCGAGGCTCTTGAAAACAAGATGAAGGAAAATAAATAATCAAAAGTTCAGATAATGAAACAGATCACTCTTAATGCGCCTTTCTCGGTAAAAGGCAAAGGTCTGCACACCGGAATGGTGATTGAAGCGGAATTTCTCCCCGCTCCCGACAATCACGGCTATAAGTTTCAACGCACGGATCTCGAAGGTGAGCCTGTCATTGATGCCTTGGCTGAAAATGTCATTCACACCGAACGTGGCACAGTGATTGCCCGCGGCGAAGTATCCGTCAGCACCATCGAGCACGCCATGGCCGCTCTCTATGCCGCCGGTATCGACAACGTGCTCATCCGCATCAACGGCGCTGAAATGCCTATCCTCGACGGCAGTGCCCGCGAGATCTCCGAAAAGATCCAGTCGGTGGGCGTCGTTTCACAAAACGAAAACAAAGACTACTACATCGTCAAGCAGAAACTTGAAGTGCGCGACGATGCTACGGGCGCTTCGATCCTCGTGCTTCCCGATGATGATTTCAGCATCGACGTGAAGATTCAGTTCGATTCCCCCGTTATCCCCAACCAGTTCGCTTCGCTCGACGTAATCGACAATTTCGACAAGGATATTGCCTCAAGCCGCACATTCGTTTTCGTCCGCGAGATTGAGCCGCTTGTAAAGGCCAACCTCATCAAAGGCGGCGATCTCGAGAATGCCGTCGTAATCTACGACCAGACCATGGAGCAGTCGCAGCTCGACAAACTTGCCGACATGATGAACGTGCCTCACAAGGAGGTCGATGAATTCGGCTACATCCAGGCCACTCCGCTCCGCTGGGCCAACGAACCCGCTCGTCACAAACTGATGGATGTGATGGGCGATCTCGCTCTCATCGGTCGTCCGCTCAAGGGCAAAGTGATCGCAACACGTCCCGGTCACACCATCAACACAAAATTCGCTAAGAAAATACGTAAGGAGATCAAGCGTCAGGATGTTCAGGCTCCGGTCTACGACCCCAACAAGCAGCCTATCATGGACAACAACCGCATCCGTGAGCTCCTTCCCCACCGCTATCCCTTCCTCCTCGTTGACAAAATCATCGAACGTGGCGACAACTACATCGTCGGCGTGAAAAACATCACTGCCAACGAACCGTTCTTCCAGGGCCATTTCCCTCAGGAACCCGTCATGCCCGGCGTGCTTCAGATCGAGGCTATGGCTCAGACCGGCGGTATGCTCGTGCTCAGCACTGTCGATGAACCGGAGCGCTATTCCACATATTTCATGAAGATCGACAACGTGAAATTCCGTAACAAAGTGGTCCCCGGCGACACTCTCATTTTCCATGTGTCGTTTATGACCGAACTCCGCCGCGGTTGCGCCATGATGAAAGGCTACGCTTTCGTCGGTGAGAAAGTAGTTTCGGAATGCGAATTCATGGCTCAGATTATTAAAAACAAATAACCCCTTGCAATTACGATATGAAACAACCCTTGGCATACATCCATCCCGCTGCTAAAATTCATCCCAGCGTTGTCATTGATCCCTTCGTCACCATCGAGCAGAATGTCGAGATAGGTGAGGGTACACGCATCGGCAGCAACGTGACCATCATGGAAGGTGCACGCATTGGCAAAAACTGCACGATTTTCCCCGGCGCCGTGATCAGCGGCATCCCTCAGGATCTTAAATTCTGCGGAGAGGAAACGCTGGCTATCATCGGCGACAACACCACCATCCGTGAGTGTGTGACCATCAACCGAGGCACTGCTTCGAAAGGCAAAACCGTCGTTGGCAACAACTGCCTCATCATGGCCTACAGCCATGTGGCTCACGATAGTGTGGTTGGCGACAATGTGATCATCTCCAACGCCACTCAGATTGCCGGCGAGGTGATTGTCGATAATTTCGCTGTCATTGGCGGCGGTACGCTCATCCATCAGTTCTGCCACATCGGTCCGCATGTGATGATTCAGGGCGGCGCTCTTGTCAATAAGGACATCCCGCCTTACGTCAAAGCCGCTCGCGAGCCTATCGCTTATGCCGGTGTCAACTCCATCGGTCTCCGTCGCCGCGGTTTCTCCAACGACACTATCCGTGAAATCCAGGATATCTACCGCTATCTCTATCTTTCGGGTTACAACAACTCCGATGCCGTCGAACGTATCGAGGCCGAGTTGCCCGCAACTAAAGAACGCGACGAAATCATCATGTTTGTCCGCAACTCAAAGCGCGGCATCATAAAAGGCTACGTATAATCGCCCCCGGCATTATATAACAATACCAAAGAGGTCACCATCGGATCTGATATCGACAACTCAATCCGCG